>DASXXS010000149.1:0-4265 GCA_036502925.1 Xanthobacteraceae bacterium | reverse complement strand
GTCCCTGCTTGCGCAGGGACGACAGCTTGGAAGGCTTTTGCTCCGGTCTTCAAATTTCCGCGTGGTCGAAGAACATCATGTCGACGCCGCCGCTGGCGAATTTGGCGACATCGGCGGCCGCGGCTTGCCCCTGCGGGCTCGCGAACGCGAGCTGGACGGCCTTCAAGTCATCGAAATGAAGCGTCGCGATCAGATGGAATCCGGCGGGGCCGGCCGGCGTCGCGATTGCGCCGCGGCTGACCTCGTATTGGCGCAGACCAGGAATCTGTTTGGCGATCGGAACGTGCGTCTCGAAATAGTATTTGTCGAAGGCGCCCGGGTCTTTCGGGGTTCGGTACATGACCAGGAGCCGAGCCATGGAGGCCTCCCATCACCGGAATTC
The DNA here is from genome assembly GCA_036502925.1 of Xanthobacteraceae bacterium. GTDB lineage: Bacteria > Pseudomonadota > Alphaproteobacteria > Rhizobiales > Xanthobacteraceae > VAZQ01. The sequence continues at coordinate 3,883 of DASXXS010000149.1, read as the reverse complement.
ATCGCCTGTCGCATCAAAGGAGCAAGATTGACCGACTTGGCGCGTTTCGGCAAGTCGCGGGCCGCAGGGTCGACGCGGCTTGACCGATCACACCGCGCCGCTGCGCTGCGTCTTGATCCGCAGCTCTTGCGCGCGCGACAGCCGCTTGTGCATATGCACCATGAATGCCATGCCGAACAGCGGGGTCGCCAGATTGACGATCGGAATCGAGACGAAGGCGGCGATGAACAGGCCGGCCACGAAGACCGTGCCATGATGCCGCTTGCGCAGTGCTCTCGCCCCCGCGACCGGCCGGTAGCGCATGGCGGCCAGCTCGAAATATTCGCGGCCCAGGATGTAGGCGGTGCAAAAGAAAAAAATGACCGCCCCGAATCCGGCGAACAGCAGGAACGGCAGCGCCACCAGATAGACCACGACCGCCAGGAGCGCGGTCCGCACGCCCTCGATGAGGGCGCGCGTGAGCGGCAATGGCTTGCCTTCCGGCTCGCCCGGATAGCGGCTGCGCTCCACCGCGCGCGCGATGTCGTCGACGAAGAAGCTCGCCACCAAGGCGGTCACGGCCGGCATCAGGAATATCGATCCGACGACGATGCCGAGGCTGGCCGCGATCGTCAGGATGAAGGCGAGCACCGCGAGCGGGCCATGCGCGTTGGGGCCGAGCGCGTTCTCGGCGAAGCCTTCGCCCGCACCGGCGAGCCACGCCAACAGATCGTGCAGCCCGATCCCGATGATGATGATCAGGATCAAGGCGAGCCCGATCGATTTCAGCAGCACAGCTCGAAAGGGCGGCGAAAACATTTGTGACAGAGCTTGTGCGGCCGCATCGAGCATCCGGGTTCTCCACGAAGCGCAAGAGTTATGCGCGAAGCGCCAGAATTATGCGCGGGCGCGTCCGCTCACAAGGCTGAGCGAGTTTGCGCCGCACCGCCGGTTCGGGCCATACTGGCTGCGGCCGGACGGAGGCGACAGCCGACCAAGGGTCGAGTGGCTTGAGCAGGCGACTCGGACCGGATGTGATAAGCGACCCGAGCCGGTTCTGGCTTTCCGAATGGCACACCCCCAACCATGCAACGATTGAATCGCCGCTCGTTCCTCGCGGCCTCGGCCGCCGTTTCGGCTGCCATGTCGGCTGCCATGACGGCTGCGCCGGGACTGGGGGCGCCGCTTGTGCCGGTTGCGCCGAAGCGATCCGCGGCGGCGCCGCGGACCGGCGGCATCGATGTGGTCATTGTCGGGGCCGGCGCGGCCGGCATCGCGGCGGCGCGCCGCCTGGCGGCGGCGGGCCGGCGTTTTGCGCTGGTCGAAGCGTCCACGACGGTTGGCGGACGCTGCATCACCGACACGACCGTGTTCGGGGTTCCGTTTGATCGCGGCGCCCATTGGATCCACATGCCCGACATCAATCCGGTGGCCAAGCTCGGGACCCAGACCGGGCTCGACCTCTATCCGGCGCCGCCCGGCCAGCGCGTGCGCATCGGGCGGCGCTACGCGCGTGAAGGCGAGTTGGAGGACTATCTGGGCGCAATGGTGCGCGCCTCGACCGCCATCGCGGATGCCTCGCGCAAGAACGATCTCTCCTGCGCACAGGCGCTGCCCAAGGACCTCGGCGGCTGGCGCCTGATGATCGAATTCGTGCTGGGCCCGTTCGGCTGCGCCAAGGACCTGGCCGAGGTCTCGGCGCTCGATTTCGCGCATTCCGCCGAGCGCGACAGCGACCTCTTGTGCCGCCAGGGATTCGGCGCGCTTCTGGCCAAGCTCGCCGGCGGCCTGCCGGTCGAGCTTTCCAACCCGGTCACCCGCATCTCCTGGGGAGCGCGCTCCGGCATCGTCGAGGTCGAAACCGCCCGCGGCGCCTTCGCGGCCCGCGCCGTCATCGTCACGGTGTCCACCAATGTGCTTGCCGCCGGCAAGATCAAGTTCACGCCCGACTTGCCGAAACGCCAGCTCGATGCCGCTGCCAAGCTCAAGCTCGGCAGCTACGATCATGTGGCGCTGGAATTGCCCGACAATCCGCTCAAGCTGCGGCCTGACGAGCTGGTGTTCGAAAAATCCGACAGCGCCCGCACCGCCGCGCTCTTCGCCAATGTGTCGGGCACGCCGTTCTGCATCGTAGATGTGGCAGGCAGCTTCGGACGCGATCTGGCCGCCAAGGGCGACGCGGCGATGTTCGATTTTGCGCTGTCCTGGCTGACCGGTCTCTACGGCACCGATATGGCCAAGGCGGTCAAGCGCCGCGCCGCGACCCACTGGAACGACGAGCCCTGGGTGCTGGGCGCCTTCTCGGCCGCAGCGCCGGGCGGGCAGCCGTCCCGCCGGGTGCTGATGGAGTCCGTCAACGAGCGCATCTGGTTCGCCGGCGAGGCCGCGCACGAGACGCTGTGGGGCACGGTCGGTGGCGCCTGGGAATCCGGCGAGCGCGCCGCCGACGCGGTGATGAAATCGCTGGGAAGGAAATCGGGGTAGCTCAGCCCCGCAGCGCGCCGCCGGTTCGCTTGGTCACCTCGGCGACGATCTTGGCCGCGACCGCATCGATCTCTTCATCCGTCATGGTCTTCTCGCGCGGCTGCAACGTGACCGTGATGGCGATGGATTTCTTGCCCGGCTCGATGCCCTCGCCCTCGTAGACGTCGAACACGGTTACGGCCTCGACCAGCTGGCGGTCGGCGGACTGGGCCGCCCGCACGATATCGCCGGCCTTCACGCCGCGATCGACCAGGAACGCGAAGTCGCGCTCGACCGGCTGCAGCGGCGACAGCTCCAGCACGGGCTTGGCCCGCGTCGCCTTGCGCTTCGGCTCGGGGATGCGCTCGAGGATCAGTTCGAAGCCGACCAATGGGCCCTCGGCGCGCAGCGCTTCGAGCGCGCGCGGATGCAATTCGCCGAAATGGCCGAGCACGATTTGGGGACCGATCTGAATCGTGCCGGAGCGTCCCGGATGAAGCCAGGCCGGTCCGCCGGGCATGATTTGCAGGGCCCCCGTGGGGGCGCCGGCCCCCGCCAGGGCCGCCAGCGCATCGGCCTTGACGTCGAAGGCATCGACCTCGCCGGCCTTGCTCGACCAATGGCGGCCGCTGCCGGCGGGCTTGCCCCGCGCGCGCCGCACACCGGCCGCGGCGGTCAGCTGGTCGGCCGGCTGGTCGCCGCGGAAGACCTGGCCGACCTCGAACAGGGCCACGTCCGCGATGCCGCGATCGGCATTTCGCTGGGCGGCCGCAACCAGCCCCGGAACCAGGCTTGGCCGCATGTCCGACAGATCAGCCGCGATCGGGTTGGCGAGCGCGAGCTCAGGCTGTCCGCCGCCGAACAGCTCCGCCTGCGGCTTGGCGATGAAGGACCAGGTGACGGCCTCGACCAGGCCGCGGGCCGCCAGTGCCCGTTTGGCCTTGCGGGTGCGCTGCTGGAGGAGGGTGAGCACCGGCTTGCGCGGAGCCTCGCCGCGATCGAAGGGCGTGGAGGGGATGCGGTCGACCCCGATGATGCGGATGACCTCCTCGACGATATCGGGCTTGCCGTGCACATCCGGCCGCCACGATGGCGGCGTGATCTTTACGCTCTTGCCAGCTCCGGAAACGGAGAAGCCGAGACGCTTCAGCACGCGCCCAAGCTCGGCCAGCCCGACCTCGACCCCGGCCAAGCGGGCCACGGTATCGAGCGGGAAATCGATGACGAGGTCGGGCTTGTCGGGTTTCGCCGCGATCAGGTTGGCGGACGGCGTGCCGCCGCAGAGATCGAGCACCATGCGGGTCGCGAGCTCGAGCCCCGGCAGCATGAAGAGCGGATCGACGCCGCGCTCGAAGCGATAGCGGGCATCGGAACTGATGCCGAGCTTGCGGCCGGTCTGGGCGATGTTGAGCTCGTCCCACACCGCCGACTCGATCAGCAC
>DASXXS010000148.1:0-4607 GCA_036502925.1 Xanthobacteraceae bacterium | reverse complement strand
AAGCTTCAACTCGCCTTCACTTCTTCGTACCGCCGCCGACGAGTGTCGCGGCGCGGCATTGCGGATGCTAGACACTCGGGCCACATGGCTTCGAGTCATTGTCGGAAAGCCCAAGGAACACCATGGCGGTCGACGACCAGCAGGGCGCTGAAAACGAGCAGGAAGTGTTGGCATTGATCGATGCCGCCGCGGCGCTGCTCGGCCAACGCGCGGATATTCCCAAGACCTTCATTATCGCGCTGTTCGCCCGCGCCGTGCCGGAGGACTTTCTGTCGTACCAGCCGCGCGAGGTCGCGGCGCTGGCGGAGCGGGCCTGGTCGCTCCTCGCCGTCCGGGCGCCCGGCGCGCCGAAGATTCGCTTCGAGACGCCCACCGATGCGCCGGACCGGCTCAAGGACGTTTCGGTCCTGGAGATCGTCAATGACGACATGCCGTTTCTGGTGGACTCGGTCATGGCGGAACTGGCGGAGCGCGCGCTCGAGGTCCGTTTCGTGGTCCACCCGGTCTTCGCGGTGGCGCGCGATCCGCAGGGCCGGCTCCTGGATTTCAAGAGCCCGGACTTCAAGGGGAAGCAGGCGGCCGGGAGCTTGCGGGAAAGCTTCATCCATATCCATGTCGGGCGCATCGACGACGACGCGCAGCGCAGCGCGATCATGGCGGCGCTCGAGCAGGCGCTCGCCGACATCCGGCTCTGCGTGCAGGACTGGCGCCCCATGCTGGACCGCCTCGGCGACATCATCGCCGAGCTGAAGAAGAGCCCGCCGCCGCTCGCGCCCGCGGAAGTCGCCGAGGCGGTGCAATTTCTCGAATGGCTGGCCGCCAACAATTTCACCTTCCTGGGCATCCGCCACTACCGGATCAGTGACGACGGAAACGTGCTCGAGCCCCGGTTCGAGACCGGGTTGGGGCTGTTGCGCGAGCGCGAGATGCGGGTGGTGCGCAGCGGCGATCAACCGGTGACGATCACGCCGACGATCCGCGAATTTCTCAATGAGCCGCGGCTTCTGTTCGTCACCAAGTCGGCGCTGCGCTCGCGGGTGCACCGCCGCGTCTCCATGGACTATATAGGGATCAAGCGCTTGCATGCCGACGGCCGCCTCGCGGGCGAGATCCGCATCGTCGGCCTGTTCACCTCGACCGCCTATACGCGTTCGACCCGCACCATCCCGTATCTGCGTCGCAAGGTGGACGCCGTGGTCAGCCGCGCCGGCTTCGACCCGGAAGGGCATTCCGGCAAAGCCCTGGTCAACGTGCTGGAAAACTATCCGCGCGACGAGCTGTTCCAGATCGACGACGACATGCTCTACGGCTTCGCCTTGGCGATCCTGCAGCTCGGCGAGCGGCCGCGGGTGCGGGTGCTGCCCCGGCGCGACCGCTTCGATCGCTTCGTGTCGGTGTTCGTGTTCGTGCCGCGGGATCGTTACGACAGCGACGTGCGCGAGGCGATCGGCGACTATCTGGCCGAGGCCTACAACGGTCAGGTCAGCGCCTTCTATCCGTTTTTTCCCGAAGGTCCGCTGGTGCGCGTGCATTTCATCATCGGCCGCCGTGCCGGCCCGGCGCCCGATCCGGACCGGGGCACGCTGGAAGCCGCCATCGGCGAGATGGTCCGCACCTGGCTCGACGGTCTGTTGGAGGCGCTGTCGGCGGTCTATGCGGACGCGAAGGCGCGGGCGCTGGTCGAGCGCTATCGCAACGCCTTTTCGGAGGGCTATCGCGAGGCCTATTCGCCGCTGGTCGCGGTCGACGATATCCGGGTCATCGAGGGGATGTCGCCGCGCCGTCCGCTCGGGGTCGATTTCCGCCGCCGCGAATCGGACCAAGACGACAGCATCGGGCTCAAAGTGTGGAGTTACGAGCGGCCGATCCCGCTGTCGGAACGGGTGCCCGTGCTCGAGAACATGGGCTTCCAGGTGGTCGACGAGGCGACTTTCCAGGTCGCGCTCGGCGCTTCCCACCAAACCCGCCATTCGCGGGAATCGCACGGCTGCGATATCTGGCTGCATGACATGTTGCTCGAGCGCGCCGACGGCGGCGCGGTCGACCTGACGGCCGGCAAGCAGCGCCTGGAGGCGACGTTCCTGGTGGTGATGCGGGGCGGCGCCGAAAGCGATGGCTATAACGCGCTGGTCCTGGCGGCCGGGTTGATGTGGCGCGAGGTCGCGCTGGTACGCGCCATCTCGCGCTTTCTGCGGCAGATTCGCGTGCCCTATTCGCAGGGTTATATGGCGGCGACGCTGGTCAAGCATGCCGGCGTCGCGGCCGAAATCGTGCGCCTGTTCCACACGCGCTTCGATCCACGCCTGGAAGCCGCGGCGGACGAGCGCGCCGCCCGCGAGGCGGAGATCGCGGCCGCGATCGAGACGCGCCTGCAGGCGGTCGAGAGCCTCGACGAGGACCGCATCCTGCGCCGCTTCGTCAATGCGGTGCGCGCGGCGGTGCGGACCAATTTCTATCAGATCGACGCCAGCGGCCAGGTCAAGCCGATCATCGCCATCAAGTTCGCCAGCCGGCGGCTCGACGGCGTGCCGCTGCCCAAGCCGCTCTACGAAATCTTCGTCTATTCGGTGGGGGTGGAGGCTGTGCATCTGCGCTTCGGCAAGGTCGCGCGCGGCGGCATTCGCTGGTCGGACCGGCCGCAGGATTTCCGCACCGAGATCCTCGGACTGGTCAAGGCGCAGCAGGTCAAGAACGCTGTCATCGTGCCGGTCGGCGCCAAGGGCGGATTCGTGCCGAAGCTTTTGCCCAAGGGCCCGCGCGAGGCGATCCAGGCGGAAGGCACCGCCGCCTACCAGCTGTTCATCTCGACGCTGCTCGACATCACCGACAATCTCGGCCCAGCGGGCGTGATCCCGCCCCCCAATGTGGTGCGCCACGACGACGATGATCCTTATCTGGTGGTCGCCGCCGACAAGGGCACCGCGAGCTTCTCGGACATCGCCAACGCCATCGCGGACGAGCACGGCTTCTGGCTGAGCGATGCCTTCGCGTCCGGCGGCTCGGCCGGCTACGACCACAAGAAGATGGGGATCACGGCGCGCGGCGCCTGGGAATCGGTCAAGCGGCACTTCCGCGAGATGGACGTGGACATCGGCAAGACGCCGTTCACCGTGGTCGGGGTCGGCGACATGTCGGGCGACGTGTTCGGCAACGGCATGCTGCGCGAGCGCACCATCCGGCTGGTGGCCGCGTTCGATCACCGCGACATCTTCATCGATCCCGCGCCCGATCCGCAGCAGAGCTTCGCGGAGCGGGCGCGCCTGTTCGAGCTGCCGCGCTCGAGCTGGCAGGATTACGACAGATCGCTGATCTCGCCGGGCGGCGGCGTGTTCTCGCGCAGCCTCAAGGAGATCACGCTGTCACCGCAGGCCCAAAAGCTGGTCGGGCTCGCAACCGACAAGACCAACCCGCAGCAATTGATCAATGCCATCCTCAAGATGCCGGCCGACCTGCTCTGGTTCGGCGGCATCGGCACCTATGTGCGGGCCTCGGCCGAGACCGACGATGCGGTCGGCGACCGCGCCAATGATCCGATCCGGGTGACCGGCGCCGAGCTCAGATGCAAGGTGATCGGGGAGGGCGCCAATCTCGGCATGACGCAGCGCGGCCGGGTCGAGGCGGCGATGCATGGGGTGCGGCTCAACACCGATGCGATCGACAACTCGGCCGGCGTCAACACCTCCGACATCGAGGTCAATATCAAGATCGCGCTGATGCCGGCGCTGCACGACGGGCGGCTCTCGCACGATGCGCGCAACGCCTTGCTGACGGAGATGACCGAGGACGTGGCCGCGCTGGTGCTGCGCAACAACTACCTGCAGGCGCTGTCGCTGTCGCTGTCGGAGCGGCGCGGGCTCGAATTTCTCGGCTTCCAGCAGCGCCTGATGCAGACCCTGGAACGACGCGGCCTGCTCGACCGCGCGGTCGAGTTCCTCCCCGACGATAGCGAGATCGCCGAGCGGCACCGCCGCTCGCAGCCGCTGACCCGGCCGGAGCTGGCGGTGCTGCTCGCCTATGCCAAGCTGTCGCTCTACGACGAGCTATTGCAATCGAATGTTCCGGACGACCCTTACCTCGGCCGCGAGCTTATTCGCTATTTCCCGCGCGCGATCGTCGAGCAGTTCCCCGACGCGCCGCAGCGTCACCGGTTGCGGCGGGAGATCATAGCGACCCAGCTCGCCAATTCGATCATCAACCGCGGCGGGCCCTCCTTCGCGGTGCGCATCGAGGACCAGACCGGCGCGCCGGCGGCCAAGATGGCGGCTGCCTTCGCGGCCGTGCGCGACAGCTACGAGATGACCGCGCTCAACGCCGAGATCGACGCCCTCGACAACAAGGTGCCCGACAAGCTGCAGCGCGACCTTTACACCGCGGTGCAGGATCTGCTGCGCGACCGCCTGGTCTGGTTCCTGCGCAACGTCGACCTCGAGCAGGGACTGGCGGCGATCGTCGAGCATTACCGTCAGGGCATCGCCGAAGTCGAGGCCGCGATCGAGCATGCGCTGGTGCCGGAGGCCGCCGCGGCGCGCGCGGCGCGCCAGGCGGAGCTGCAGCAGCAAGGCGTGCCGGACGCGCTGGCGCGCCGGTTCGCCAACCTGCCGGGCCTC
>DASXXS010000147.1:0-2114 GCA_036502925.1 Xanthobacteraceae bacterium | reverse complement strand
GGGCGAGGTGCCGTGCCCGCATCACCCCTCGTCCACCACCGCGTTGCGCAGCACGCCGATCTCGGGCACCTCGACCTCGACCACGTCGCCGGGCTTGAGCCATTGGGGCGGCGTCTGGTGGCCGCCGGCGCCGGTCGGCGTACCGGTCCAGATCAGGTCACCCGGCCGCAGCGTGGTGAACGTGGAGATGTAATTGATGAGCCAGGCGAAGCCCCAGGTCAGGCGGTCGGTGGTGTCGTCCTGGCGCAGCTCGCCGTTGACCCGGGTCATGAGGCGCAGCGGCTTTCCGGGATCGAGATCGTCTGCCGGCACGATCCAGGGACCGAGGCTGCCCGAGCAGTCGAAGTTCTTGCCCTGGGTCACGTTGAGGGTGCCGTGGCGCAGCCAGTCGCGCACACTGCCTTCGTTGCCAAGCGTCAGGCCGCCGATCAGAGAGAGCGCGCGATCGAGCGGGACGTGGCGGCCCTCGCGGCCGATCACCAGCACGATCTCGCCTTCGTAATCGAATTTCTCCGACACTTTGGGCCGCACGATCGGCTGCCCGTGCCCCACCAGGGAGCCCGGGAAGCGGACGAACAGATTCGGGTACTTGGGCTGAACGGCGGCCCGGTCCTTGTATTCGGTGGCGCGCTCCGGGTAGTTGATGCCGACGCAGATGATCTTTTCCGGGCTGAGAATCGGCGGCAGCATTTCCACGTCGGCAAGCCGGTGGTCGCCCTGCCCGGTCGCGGCGGCGCGGGCCTCGCCGATCGCCTGGGCGCGGAACGCATCCAGCAGGGTCGGATATTTCGGGAGCTTGCGGCCCAGATCGATGATCCCGCCGTCGGTAACCGCTCCATAGCTCGAGCGGCCGTTCACCTTGAAGCTTGCCAGGCGCATGAGAGTCACAAGTGCTCGCGTTGGGGATGATCGTGAAACCGCGCGCCCGTTATAAAGACGTGGGGGCCGGGCACAAGAGCGACAGATGATAGGGTCCGTGACCCAATGGGTCCGCCGCGCGATGGCTGCGTGAGGCAACGTGTCCGTGACGCGGCGGCGGCTTGCGGGCGGTCGCCGGCGCCGTCTAGATAGCGGCGGTCCGATCGAAGCGCGGCCAGATGGCGGAGAGCCGGACACATGACCTCGCCCGATGTTTCAGTCGCTGCGGCGGACGCCGAGGAAGCTTCCCGCTCGATCGGCGCGCGCTGGTTCGGCCGGTCGTCGCTGATCTACGCACTGCGTTTCGGCGCGCTGGCGGCATTCCTGGGCGTCTGGGAAACCGCCTCACGCACCGGCATGGTGGATAAGCTGTTCGCCTCGAGCCCGAGCCTGATCGTGGCAAAATTCGTCGAGATGATCGGCGACGGCAGCATCTGGCCCCACGTGGCGGCGACCGCCTCGGTGACGGCGGCGGGCTTCGGGCTGGCGGTGGCGGTGGGCGTGCCGGTCGGAATCCTGATGGGGCGCTCGCAGCTCATCAATGCCACGGCCGAGCCGTTCGTGGCCGCGCTCTATGCGTCGCCGCAGGTCGCCTTCCTGCCGCTGCTGATCATCTGGCTCGGCATCGGCTTCACCTCGAAGGTGGCGCTGGTCTTCATCGGATCGGTGATCATCATGATCATCAATACCGAGACCGGCGTCGCCCAGGTGGACCCCCGCCTGATCGAGACCGCGCGCTCGTTCACGGCGAGCGAACGCGAGGTGCTGACCAAGATCGTGCTGCCGGCCGCTTTGCCTATCATCCTGGCCGGCATGCGGCTGTCGATCGGCCGCGCGCTCGTCATGGTGGTGGTGGCGGAAATCTATGCCTCCAACCGCGGGCTCGGCTATCTGATCTTCCAGGCCGGCGGCATGTATGACACCGCCCAGGTTTTCGTCGGCGTCGGCATCCTGGCGGCGGCCGGCGTGACCCTCACCGCGCTGTTGCGGGCGCTCGAGCGCTGGCTCGCGCCCTGGCAATTCGACGCGCGGCAATCCGGGTAGCGCGATGACCCTGATGCCGATCTCGCGGGTGTACCGGGCGCAGCGCAGCACCTGCAAACGCGCCAAGACGCGCGTAAACGCGCTTATGGGTGGTGCGCTGCAGACCCGGGACCGTTCCACATTCGGAGTTTGGAACGATCCCGGACCAGCGG
>DASXXS010000146.1:0-1531 GCA_036502925.1 Xanthobacteraceae bacterium | reverse complement strand
GGTCGCTGCTGCTGCGCTCGACAGCTCGATTCAGGAACCGTCCGCGGCGTCGCATCAGAGTTCGCAGTCACTGGGATAACAGTGGCGCGGCGCCGAGAACGGGGTGCTCCGGCGAGGGGATGGTGCAACGAAGTAGTGGCGAGTGTCATGGCGTCGCGGTTCTGACCCCAGCGTCAGACGGTGGAGGGCCACGGGGTGCGCCGCCGCGCTCGAAGATCTCGACGATGATCATGTGGCCACCGCAGCAAGGGCACGGGGGGCGATGATCGGTCGCGGTGGCGTCCATATTCGCTGTGTCGTGCGCTGCCGGCGGATCCACCGACGGCACGGCGATAAGCTCCCTGGCGCGGGCAATGTTGACCTTGCAGCCGGCGCTCGCGAGCAACCCGTAGTGGCGGATGCGGTGGAACCCGGTGGGCAGTACGTGGAGCAGGAAGCGCCTGATGAACTCCTCGGGCGCGAGCGTCATTATGCGGTACCGCGCCTGCCCGTTGCGGCGATAGTCCTTGTAGCGGAAGGTCACGCTGTGTTCGTCGAGGCCGATCAGCCGGCTGTTTGAGATGGCGACGCGGTGGGTGTAGCGGGAGAGATAGGCGAGCACCGCCTGGGGCCCGGCAAAGGGCGGTTTGGCGTAGACAAACCAGTTCTTTCTTCGCAGCGGCGCGAGATGGGCAGCGAAGGCCGTCCGGTTGCGCAGGCCATCGAGCTCGCCAAAGAAGCCCAGCCGGCCCGCCGCGTAGGCGTCGCCGAGCCGCGTCAGGAAGAGACGGCGGAACAGGCGAGACAGCACGCGCACCGGCAAGAGAAAGCCAGGTCTGCAAGGCACCCAGCGCGTACCGTCGAGCGATATCCCGCCGCCCGGCACGATCATGTGGACATGCGGATGGTGGGTCATCGCCGAGCCCCAGCTATGGAGCACGGCGGTGGCGCCGATGCGGGCGCCGAGGTGCTTGGGATCGGCGGCGATCGTCAGCAGCGTCTCGGCCGCCGTGCGGAATAGCAGGTCGTAGACCACCGCCTTGTTCTGGTAGGCGATTGGGGCAAGCTCGGCCGGCAGGGTGAAGACCAGGTGGAAATAGCCGACCGGCAGCAGATCGGCCTCGCGGGCGGCGAGCCAGTCCCGCGCCGCCGTGCCCTGGCACTTGGGACAGTGGCGGTTGCGGCAGGAGTTGTAGGCGATCCGGCTGTGGCCGCAATCCTCGCAACGCTCGACATGGCCCCCGAGCGCGGCCGAGCGGCACTGCTCGATCGCTGACATCACCTGGAGCTGACGCAGGCTCACATGACCGGCATTGGCCCGGCGCCAGTCGGCTCCATGGCGATGAAAAACGTCTGCGACCTCCAGCCTCGGACGACGCACGGCCGCCCGGCTAAGACTCGGGTCGCGGCGTCCTCTCGGTCAATGGAGCCAGCCGGTCGAGTGGGCTGGTTACGGTGCGGATCGTGGTATTGGCGACCCGGGTGTAAAGCGCCGTGGTGTCGAGCTTTTTGTGTCCGAGCAGCCACGCGCCATAATGCGTACCTTCTATGT
>DASXXS010000145.1:0-11264 GCA_036502925.1 Xanthobacteraceae bacterium | reverse complement strand
AAGACCGGCACCGAGATCGGATCGAAGCGGGCGGCGACACGGGCGTTGCCGCGATCGGCCGCATAGAAGAACAGCACCAGATCGTTCGAGCCGACGGAAAGGAAAACCACGCGATCGCAGAGCTCGTCGAGCTGGTAGAGCAGGGAAGGCACCTCGACCATGCTGCCGACATCGACGCGCTCCGGCAGTTTGTGCCCATGGCGGCGCAAGTGGGTGAGCTCGCGCTCGACCAGCGCCTTGGCCTCGTCGAATTCCTCGACGTTAGCGATCATCGGGAACATGATCTTCAGCCCGCGGCCGGCGGCTGCCCGCAACAGCGCGCGGATCTGGCTGCGCAGCAGCGCCGGCCGGTCGAGCCCGAGCCTGATCGCGCGCCAGCCGAGCGCCGGATTTTCCTCCACGACATTGCGCATATAGGGCAGCACCTTGTCGCCGCCGATATCGAGCGTGCGAAACGTCACCGGCCGCTCGCCGGCGGCATCGAGCACGGTACGGTAGAGCGAGAACTGCTCGGCGGCACGCGGGAAGGTCGCCGCCACCATGAACTGAAGCTCGGTGCGGAACAACCCGACGCCGGCGGCGCCGGTCTCCTCGATATGTGGCAGATCGACTGCCAGGCCCGCATTGATCATCAGCGTGATCGGCTCGCCGTTCTTGCTCGTGCACGGCTTGTCCCGCAGCGCCAGGTATTGCGACTGCCGGCGCGCGCGCAGCCGCACGCGTTCCACATAGGCGGCCTCCATGTCGGGCGTCGGCCGGATATGAACGTCGCCCGAAGTGCCGTCGACAATGACCGGATCGCCCGGGTCGGCGATGCCGGTGGCATTGGCGATCTCGCCAACCGCCGCGATGCCGAGCGCGCGGGCGACGATGGCCACGTGGGAGTTGGGTCCGCCCTCCTCGAGAATGAGACCGCGCAGGCGGCGGCGGTCATATTCGAGCAGCGCGGCCGGCCCCATCGAGCGCGCCACCAGCACGGCATTCTCCGGCAGTCGATCGCGGGCCGGGGCGTAGTCCTGGCCGAGCAGCTGATGCATCAGCCGGTTGGCAAGATCGTCGAGGTCATGCAGCCGATCGCGCAAGTAGGGATCGGAAATGCGCAGCATGCGCGCCCTGGTGTCGGATTGGACGCGCTCGACCGCGGCCTCGGCGGTCAGGCCGGTGCGCACCGCCTCTTCGAGGCGATGCAGCCAGCCGCGGTCGTCGGCGAACATGCGGTAGGCTTCGAGCACGTCGCGATGCTCGCCGCCGTCCGGCAACTCGCCGCGCTCGAGCAGGACGTCGAGGTCCGAGCGCATGGTCTCGACCGCGGCGCGCAGGCGCTTGAGCTCCTTCTGCAGGTCGTCGGCGATGAAATTGGTGATCACGACACGCGGCTCGTGCAGCACCGCATGGCCGAGCGCGATGCCGTCGCTGAGCGCGGCGCCGCTCAGGTGCAGCGGCCGCCGCGCCGCGGGCTCGGGCGCGCCCGGGCGGGCGAGCGCGGAGAGCTCGCCCGAGGCGATCATCTCGGCCAGCACCATCGCGGTGGTCTGCAGCGCCTCCTCTTCCTCCTCCGAATAGGTGCGCCGCGCGCGGTTCTGCACCACCAGCACGCCCAGCGTATTGCCGGCGCGCAGGACCGGGACGCCCAGGAAGGAGTGGTAGATTTCCTCGCCGGTTTCCGGCCGGAACGAGAAAGCCGGGTGGCTCTGGGCTTCCGACAAATTGATCGGATTGGCCTCGCTGGCGACGAGGCCGACCAGGCCCTCGTCCTGGCGCAGCACGGTCTGGTGGACGGCCTCGCGGTTGAGGCCCTCGCTGGCGTAGAGCTCGAGCGTGGAATCCACGCGCAGCACGTAGACCGAGCAGACCTCCGCCACCATGTTGGCGGCGATCAGGACGACGATCTTGTCGAGGCGTTCCTGCGCGCTGACCGGCTCCGCCATGACCTCGCGAAGCCGGCGCAACAATACGCGCGGACCACCGAGCGCGCCACGCATGACGTGATCTCTCGGGCCTTGCATCCGGCCGGAGCCGGTTGGCCCCGGCAGTTCAGGAAATAGTGTCCACGGTACCTCGCTACCCGCGGCGTCTACAACCTCATAGGCCGTATAGCCAATGGCCGCCAAGCGCCGCAAGCCGCATGCTTAAAACCCGCCGGTCAAGTGCGCTACCAACCGTAACTGGCCGATATCCGACCGCAGGCCGCCCGAAACAGATCGGATTCGATGATCGCGCCGTAGAGCGTGCGGATGCTCGCATCGGCCGGGAGCTTCAGGTTCGCGGACTCAGGCGCGCCCTGCGGCCCGAACAGCTCCCTCCAAATGCGCGCCAGGTCCGCCGCCTCGGCGCGCCGGTCGAGCTCGGCCGCCGGAATGCCGGCGGTCAGCAGCTCCGTGAGGAGCGCGCGGTCGAGAACCGGCAGGCGGGTCATCACGGCATTGCCGAGCAACACCGCCAGCCGATGATCGGGGTGCGCCTGGTCGGTCAGCGCCGGCCCGGTGTCGCGAAACGCCACCGCATCCTCGAACGCGGCGGGCGCGGTCGTGAAGCAGCCGGCGAGCTCGCCCGCCTCCTCGGCGAGGTAATAGCGGTTGAGGCTGTCGAACCAGACATAGCGGTAGCCGTGCTGGGCCAGAAAGGGCTCCCATTGCTCGAAGGCCGGCGTCAGCGTGTAGGGCGCCAGCGCCTCCACCACCAGCAGCTTGGGCCGGAAGCGCCGCCAGTCGCCGCCGAAGAGCACTTCCGGCTCGGCTCCCTCGACGTCGATCTTGAGAAAATCGAATACGGCCGGAGCCTGCCCGTCGCACAGCGCGCTCAAGGTCGTCAGCGGGACCGTGATCGCATCCGCGCGCTTGCCGAACCGGGTCAGGGCCGCCTGCGCATGGGGTTCGATCATGGTGGAGAGGCCGTGGAATTCCCGCACCAGGTAGAACGTGGCCTCGCCGCAGGCAGACCCGACCAGTGCCTCGACGTGACGATCGCGCGGCCGCACCGCCCTGGACAATCGTGCGAGCCAGGGATTGGGCTCGACTGTGATGCCGCTCCAGCCCTGCAGATAGAACGCGAAGGACACGTTGTCGTAGACCGGATGCCCGGATCCGATATCGATGTAGAAGCCGTCGGCGCGGCCGCCGAAACAGCGCATGAGATAGAGGTCTTCGAAGCGCTGCGCGTAAGACAGAGGACGGACGACGGAGGACGGAGGACGGATGTTGGAAGCCGCGGCCTTATGGTCCGTCCGCTGTCGTCCGTCCTCTGTCATCTGTCCAGCTCATAGAGGCTGTGCAGGGTGCGCACCGCCAACTCGGTGTAGTTCGCGTCGATCAGGAGCGAAAACTTGATCTCCGAGGTGGTGATGGCACGGATGTTGATCCGATTTTCGGCCAGTGCCTTGAACGCCCTGGCGGCGACGCCGGCATGGCTGCGCATGCCGACGCCGATCACCGACACCTTGGCCACGTCGGTCGCGCCATCCAGGCGCTCGTAGCCGATCTTGCCCTTGGCGGCGGCCAGCACGCTGGTGGCGCGCTCGTAATCGGCCGCCGGCACCGTGAAGGTGAGGTCGGTGGTGGCGCCGTCGGCCGAGACGTTCTGCACGATCATGTCCACATTGATGCTGGCGTCGGCCAGCGGACCGAAGATCGCGGCCGCGACCCCGGGCTTGTCGGCGACCCGGCGGATGGAAATCTGCGCCTCGTCCTTGGAAAAGGCGATGCCGGTGACGACCTGTTGCTCCACGATCTCCTCCTCGCCGCAAATCAATGTTCCGGGCGGTCCCGCGTTGGGATCGATGCGTTCGGGCGCATCGAAGCTCGAGCGCACGAAGATGCGCACATTATGCACCATGCCGAGCTCGACCGAGCGCACCTGCAGCACCTTGGCGCCAAGCGAAGCGAGCTCCAGCATCTCCTCGTAGGCGATCTTGTCGAGGCGGCGCGCCTTCGAGACGACGCGCGGATCGGTCGTATAGACGCCGTCCACGTCGGTGTAGATGTCGCAGCGATCCGCATTGATGGCGGCCGCGATGGCGACCGCCGAGGTATCGGAGCCGCCGCGGCCGAGCGTGGTGATGCGGCCGGTCTCTTGATGCACGCCCTGAAAGCCGGCGATCACCGCGACTTGGCCGCGCGACTTGAAGCGCTTGATCAGCTCGGCCCCGTTGACCTCGAGGATGCGCGCCGCGCCGTGGGCATCGGAGGTGAGGATCGGCAGCTGCCAGCCCTGCCAGGAGCGGGCGTTGACGCCCATCGACTCGAGCGTGATGGCGAGCAGGCCGGCGCTGACCTGCTCGCCGGAGGCGACCACAGCATCGTATTCGCGCGCGTCATGCAGCGAGGCGGCCTCGCGGCACCAATCGACCAGGGTATTGGTGGTCCCGGCCATGGCCGAGACCACCACCGCGACCTCATGGCCGGCTGCGACCTCGCGCTTGACGTGGCGCGCGACATTGCGGATGCGGTCGATATCGGCGACCGAGGTTCCGCCGAACTTCATGACGAGGCGGGCCATGCTGGCTTGATCTCTGGCGGCAGTTGCGGCGGCAATTCTGGCGGTGAAGCGGAGCCGGCTTTCTCGCAAGCCCCCGCGCGAAAAGGCGGCTATACATACCGGTGCGAATTTGGGCCCGCAACCGCACCGTTGCGATCGTGCCCGCCGGAAGGTCCAATTGGAAGGTTCCGATACGAGCATGTCCGTCGCCGGCCCGACCCAAGCCGCGAGCCCGACCGTCGATCCGGTCGAGGTGGCGCGCTTCGCCGCCCTGGCGGCCGATTGGTGGGATCCGGGCGGCCGGATGGGCATGCTGCACAAGTTCAACCCGGTGCGGCTCAAGTTCATCAAGGAGGCCGCCTGCCGCCAGTTCGAGCGCGATCCCAAGCGGCTCGACAGCCTCGACGGCCTGCGCATCCTCGATATCGGCTGCGGCGGCGGCCTCCTCAGCGAGCCGCTGGCGCGGCTGGGCGCCGAGGTCGTCGGCGCCGATCCGGCCGAACCCAATATCGAGGCCGCCAAGCTCCATGCCGCCGGCGCCGGGCTCAGCCTCGACTATCGGGCCACCACCGCGGAGGCGCTGGCGGACGCCGGCGAGCGCTTCGACCTGGTGCTGGCCATGGAGGTGGTGGAGCATGTCGCCGACCTGGCTTTGTTCGTGCAGCGTTGCGCCGAGATGGTGAAGCCGGGCGGGCTCCTGATCGGGGCCACCATCAACCGCACCCTCAAGAGCTTCGCGCTCGCCATCGTGGGCGCCGAATACGTGCTGCGCTGGCTGCCGCGCGGCACCCATCGCTGGGACAAGTTCGTGACGCCGGACGAATTCGAAGCCGCGCTCGAGCGCCACCGCCTGCGCGTGATCGAGCAGACCGGCGTCGTCTATGATCTCTTCGCCGACCGCTGGCAGCTCGCCGGCGACATGGACGTGAACTATATGCTCGCGGCCGAGAAGCTTGCCTGATTGATGCTCGATTCCTCCTGGCTCTGGGCGCTGTTCACGGTCATCGCGGCCTTCAGCCAGACCGCGCGCAACGCCGCCCAGCGGCAGCTCACCGCCACGCTCGGGACGGTCGGGGCCACCCATGTGCGCTTCCTGTTCGGATTTCCGTTTGCGCTCATATTCCTGGCCGGCGTGCTGATCGCCGGCGGCGCGAGCCTGCCACGCCCGGGGGCGGCCTATTGGATCTGGGTCACGGACGGCGCGCTGGCGCAGGTCGCCGCCACCGCCCTGATGCTGGCGGCCATGAGCGCGCGCTCCTTCGTGGTCACCATCGCGTATATCAAGACCGAACCGGTGCAGGTCGCGCTGTTCGGGCTGGTATTGCTCGGCGACGCCGTCACCCCGTGGCTGGCGCTCGCCATCCTGGTCGCCACCGCCGGGGTGGTGGTGATGTCGCTCAAGCCCGGCGCCGGGGCGGGCGGAATGCGGCCGACGCTGTCCGGCCTTGCCGCCGGCGCCATGTTCGGCCTCTCGGCGGTCGGTTTCCGCGGCGCCATCCTGAGCCTTGGCCTGCCGAGCTACTTGATGGCCGCGACCTTCACGCTGGCGGTCGGGCTCCTGCTGCAATCGGCTTTGCTGTCGGCCTATCTGTGGCTGCGCGATCCCGCGGTGCTGGCCGCGATCATGCGGTCCTGGCGGCCGTCGCTGTTCGCGGGCTTCATGGGCGCGCTGGCGTCGCAGTTCTGGTTCCTGGCCTTTGCGCTCGCGACCG
This sequence comes from Xanthobacteraceae bacterium, assembly GCA_036502925.1. Taxonomy (GTDB): domain Bacteria; phylum Pseudomonadota; class Alphaproteobacteria; order Rhizobiales; family Xanthobacteraceae; genus VAZQ01. The sequence continues at coordinate 5,079 of DASXXS010000145.1, read as the reverse complement.
CGGCCAGCGTGCGCACCCTGGCGCTGGTGGAGGTCCTGTTCGCCCAGGCGATCTCGCGCTTCGTGTTCAAGCAGCCGACCACCGCCCGTGAGGCGGCCGGCATCGTACTGATCGTGCTCGGCTGCGCATTGTTGATCTGGGCTTCGTAGGACTTCCAGGCTCATTGGTCTCGATCGCTCGCGGCGAATTCGCCTGAAAAAACAAGGTGGCCGATTGCAAATAACAATGAATTTACAAGAGCCGGGAATTTCGCGTTTCAAAGCCACCGACTTGCGCCGCGAGCGACCGGAAATAACTCAACCTGAATAATGAACCAGTCATTCCAAAACTGCATGCACTGGTCGCCGTTTGAGTCCGGCAGAGCCGCCGGACGCCTGAAAATACAGGCCGGATACAGAGCACCGTGGTTATGAAGGATGCCGGAGCCATGCGGCCGGCGCAACGCAATGCCGAATTGCGCAAGCCGGAGATCGGGACGCAATTCGTCAGTTTCAATTTCAGGAGTGCACTGATTTGGCCGGTCACGTCAAGCACTCGTAGATCGGTTTCTCAGAACCGCCATGGTCGGCGTCTTCAGTGTCCCCGATCAACGCGGCAGGACCGTCCTCATTCCGGCTTGGCGCCGGAGAACTTCACCACCTTGGCCCATTTCTCGGTCTCCGCGGCGATGAGCCTTGCGAACTCGGCGGGCGAGCCCGGAAGCATCGTGCCACCCTCGTCGGCGAGCCGTTCCCTTGTCTTGGGATCGGCGAGCCCGGCATTGATCTCGGAATTGAGCTTGTCGATGATCCCGGCTGGCGTGCCCTTCGGGGCGCCGATACCGAACCAGGTGCTGGCCTCGTAGCCCGGCACGAACTCGCTCACCGTCGGGATGTCCGCCAGCACCGGCGCGCGCGTGGCGGCGGTCACCGCCAGCGCCCGCAGCGTCCCCGCCCTGACATACGCGATCAACGAAGGCATGGGGCTGAACAAGAGCTGCACCTGTCCGCCGATCAGATCGGTGACGGCGGGCGCCCCGCCGCGATACGGGACATGCAGGATGTCGATGCCGGTCATCATCCTGAACAGCTCGCCGGAGATATGTCCCGATGTCCCATTGCCGGGTGACGCCATGGTGAGTTTGCCCGGATTGGCCTTGGCATAGGCGATGAATTCGGGAACCGTCCGGGCCGGAACGGCTGGATGCACGACCATCAGGTTGGGCACCAGGATGATGGCCGCAACCGGCGCGATGTCGCGGATGAAATTGAAGCTGAGCTTCTCGTAAAGGGTGGCGTTGATCGCGTTCGGCGTGGAAACCATGAGCAGCGTATAGCCGTCCGGCGCCGCACGCACGACCGCCTCGGTGGCGATATTGTTGCCGGCGCCCGGCCGGTTCTCGACCACGAAGGGCTGACCGAGCCGTTCCGACAGCCACTGGGCCATCAGACGCGCGATGATGTCATTCGGGCCGCCGGCCGGAAAGCCGGAGATGAGGCGCACCTGCCGCACCGGATAGCTTTGCGCGCCGGCGCTGCGCGAGAGCGCCGCCAGCGCGGCACCGCTGGTCGCGAGATGGAGAAATTGACGCCGCCTCATCCGGTCTCTCCCTCAAATCCTGGGTGATGCAAGCTCGACTTTGATCTCGACGTTATGCTCCTTAAGGCTTTGCCGACGGCACGCCATGCACCTGGGGGTCGGGAGCCGGCTCATTCCGCCTTGATATTCGCGGCGCGAATAGCGCGGCCGAATTCGTCGGATCGTTGGCGCAGGAAGCCGGCAAAATCCACACCACACGCTACGACTGGACTGATTTGTTGCGTCGCCAGCTTCGATTCGACCGCGGGCGCCTTCATCGCCCGGCTGAACCAGGCCGCCGACTGCGCGATGATGTCGGTTGGCGTCTTTGCCGGCGCGAAGGGCCCGTACCAGAGTTCCAGCTCGTAATCCTTGTAGCCGCTCTCGGCAACGGTCGGAACGGCGGGAAGCCCATCGATGCGTCTGCGTGACCCGGTGGCAAGGGCGCGGAGCTTTCCGGCCCGCAGCTGACCGATGGCTGCGGGATAATCAACCATCGCGGCGTCGATGTGCCCACCCAGCAACGCGTTGACGGCAGGAAGCGTGCCGCCGAACGGGACGAAGGTCATGCGGACGCCGGCAGCGTGCGCGAGCATCGCAAATCCCACATTGACGACGGATCCGGGCGCCGAACCATAGGTCAATTCGCCAGGGCTGGTTCGCGCGGCGCGCAGAAGATCGTCGAGCGTCCGGTAGGGAGACTCGCTGTTGACCACGATGACGGTGGGCGTGCTCGCGAGGCTGCAGATCGGCACCAGGTCGGTAAGCGGATCGTAGCCGACCTGGCGCAAAAGCGGCACGGTCAAGAGCGCGTCGCTGCCCATGAGGAGCGTGTTGCCGTCGGGTGTTGCGCGCACCACGGCTTCGGTCCCGATTTCGGTGCCGGCCCCAGGACGGTTCTCGATCACCACGACCGGTCCTTGCAACCGCCCGACCTCCTCGGCGACGATCCGGGCCAGCACATCGATGGCGCCGCCGGGAGGAAAGGGAACCACCACCCTGACCGTGCGCGCCGCCTGCGACCATGCGCCCGAACCGCTCAACGCCATCAGTGAAGCTGAACCGATCACGAGAGCGGCGGCGCCCGCTGCGAGCTTTACAAATTGTCGACGCGGAAGGTTCATAACGCGCCCTCGTTGAGCTCGCGACAAGCAAGTCTCGCTCCGGCTTGAGGAAGATGGAGACTTCGGCACGTCCCGGGGGCAACTCTCGGAGAAAGCTACGCCACTTTGCGGTGTGAATGAAGTCCGCTCTGCCGGCGTTTGGGCGCCGATGTCGGGTTACGCGCGGACCGATGCTTTCGATTTGGTTTGCGGCGTTCGCGGCCGAGCTGACGCGACCTACGCGCTGTGCCCGGACTAATTCCGATCGTCGGGCAGGATCGGCAGCGGGTGGAACTCGACCCCTTCCTCGTGCAGCTTTCTGGCCTCGTCGGGCGAGGCCTCGCCGTAGATCGAGCGGTGGTCGATCTCGCCATAATGCATCTTGCGCGCTTCCTCGGGAAATTTCGGCCCGACATAATCGGCGTTCCGGGTCAGATGCTCGCGCAGCTCCTTGAGCTTCTTGCGCAGCTCGCGCTCCTGCGGCGACACCATGGCGACCGGCGTCTTTTCGTTCGCCGGCTCGTTCGTCTTCGCGTTCGCCGCTGCCGGCTCCTGGTCGCGCTTGCGCGAGCCGGCGAGCCGCGGGCTCATGATCTCCTTCTCGACCTTGGCGGTTCCGCAGACCGGGCAGGTCACCAGCTCCCGCTTGGCCTGCTTGTCGTAGGCGGCGGAATTCTGGAACCAGCTCTCGAAGGAGTGGCCCTTGGCGCAGACCAGCGCGTAGCGGATCATCGCGGCTCTCCGACCGCGCGGAATCTCAGCAGCTCCGCCACCGGCTCGGTCATCTCGAACCGGCGCCCGTGCTGCAGGGAGGGAACGCGTCCTCGCGCGGCGGCCACGGCCGCCGGATCGACTTGCGCCAATACGATGCCGGGCTCCACGCCGCCTTCGCCGAGAATGCGGCCCCACGGATCGACGATGAGGGAATGGCCGTAGGTCTCGCGGCCGTTCTCGTGCGCCCCGCCCTGGGCGGCCGCAAGCACGAAGCTGCCGTTCTCGATCGCGCGTGCCCGCACCAGCACGTGCCAGTGCGCTTCGCCAGTCTGCCGCGTGAACGCCGATGGGATCGCCAGCATGGAGCAGCCGGCTTCGGCCAGTGCCCGGTAGAGGGCCGGAAACCGCAAATCATAGCAGATGGTGAGGCCGAGCCGCCCCCACGGCAGATCGGCCGCGACCGCGAGCTCGCCCGACCGGAAATTGCGCGACTCTCGATAGCTCTCCCCGTTCGCCAGATCGACGTCGAACATGTGGATCTTGTCGTAGCGGGCGACGATCTCGCCGTCGCGGTTGATCAGGAAGGAGCGGTTGGCGGCGCGCTCGCCTTCCAGCTTGATCGCCAGCGATCCGACATGGACATGGATCGCGAGCTTGCGGGCGAGGTCGCGGAAGGCCGCCAGGCTGGGGTCGGCCTCCTCCGCCACGATCGCTGCAAACAGGCGCTCGCGGCGAACCTCCATGATGTTGGTCATCTCGGGGGTGAGGACGTAGTCGGCGCCGCCGGCCTTGGCCTCGCGGATGAGCTTGGCCGCGACGTCGAGATTGGCGGCCGGATCGAGACCGGAACGCATCTGCACGAGGCCGACCGTGAAGGTCGAGGACAGGCCGGCTGCGGCGCTCATGCGGCAGGACTTTCAGAGGCGGGCGGGGCCGGGCCAGGCGCTTCCTCCGTCAGCAGCAGGGGATCGAGCCTGCCGGCCCGGTCGAGATCGTAAAGCTCGGCGAAACCGCCGACATGGGTCGAGCCGATGAAAATCTGCGGGACGGTCATGCGTCCATTGGCGCGTTCAACCATCCGGCCGCGTCCCTCGTGATCTCCGGTCACGTCGATCTCGGAGAAAGTCACCCCCTTGCGGGTCAAGAGTGCCTTGGCGGAGCGGCAATAGCCGCAGTAGCGCGTCGTGTAGATTTCGATACGGGCCATTTTAGTTACAACGTTCTAGAGCGGTTTCACACCAGACTGGAACCAGAAACCGCTCTAGCATTTTGCATTGTCGCATTTTCGGACGGAAAACCGGATTCCACTTTTCCTGAATATCCTTAGCACACCGTTTATATGGGAACGCGCGCCGGCGCTACAACCCGCGCGAATACCAGCGCGTCGACGCTGGCGGCGCCCGCGCGCAACAGCGCCCGGGTGCAGGCCTCGATCGTGGCGCCGGAGGTCAGCACGTCATCGACCAGCACCAGCCGGCGGCCCGCCACCTCGATCCTGGCATCCGGCCGCACCCGAAACGCACCCTGGACATTCTGTGCGCGTTCGGAGCGGCCGAGCCCGACTTGTTGCGCGGTGGCTTTGACGCGCTTGAGCGCTCCATGGCAAACCCGCAATCCGCTCGCCTTGCCGACCACGTCGGCCAGCAGCGCCGATTGATTGAACCGCCTCGCCCATTGCCGCCGCCAGTGCAGCGGCACCGCCACC
>DASXXS010000144.1:0-9648 GCA_036502925.1 Xanthobacteraceae bacterium | reverse complement strand
ATCGGGCTCGAGGCGCTCGACGCCGGCGTCAAGGTCGCGGCGCCCTCCGGCATGCGCGAAATGTCGCTCGAGGCGCTCATTCCGGGCGACGTGATGGTGGACGGGCGCGTGCAATCCCACGTGCTGCATTCCGACGAGATCCTCACCGAGATCGTGATTCCTGCTCCCCGAGACGGCTGGCAGGGAACCTTCCAGAAAATCCGGCCGCGCGGCGTCTGGGACTTCGCCATGGCGTCGGTCGCGGTGAACCTGCACATGGTTGACGGCGCGATCGGCGACGCACGGGTGATCTTCGGCGGCATCGCGGTCAGTCCCTATCGGGAGCACGCGGTCGAAGCCTTCCTCAAAGGCAAACGGCTCGAGGGCGAGCTTCCGCAGCTGGCGGCCACGCGCGCGCTGCAGAACGCCGCGCCGCTCAAATACAACGAGCACAAGGTCGAGACCGCGCGCGGGGCGCTGGCCTCCGGCCTGGCGGCGCTGGCGGTCTGAGGGCCTTAGAGGCAGTGACATACGGTCATGATTGGGGCGGGCACGGCTTCCCTCGCCCCGCTTGCGGGGAGAGGGCGACACGGCAAGAAACAAAACCAGAACTCGGCTCGGTGAGGGGGCGCCTCCACACGCTCAGACCCGTGGAAGGGCCCCCTCATCCCACCTTCTCCCCGCGTGCGGGGAGAAGGAGTGAAACGCCGTGCGTCCCTAAAGTGGTCGCGCTTAACCGTTTAAACGCTTGTAGGAGACCAGCTTGCAGCTTGAGTCGACGGTCGATGCCAAGACCTATCCGGTCCTGAGCGGGGCGTTTCTGATCGTTCTCGCGGTGGCGCTGGTGCTCGTGTCCTGGGCGGTCGGCACCGAGAGCTATCCTTATATCCACCAGCGCATCAGCTACCGTTTTCCGTTCGCGGCGCTTGACCGGGTCTATCTCATCGCGCTCGGGATCTTGGCGCTGCATTATGCCGCCTATGTGGCCCATTACCTCATGGTGGGCTCACGGCAACAGGCGGGACCGCCGCCGCCCGTCAGCTTCAGCCCGGTGAAGTTCGTCATCACCTGGTTCGTGCTGATCGGGCTCGCCGGCGCCTATTCGGTCGGCGCCTCGATCGCCACGCCGGCGCTGTTCGACGCGGCCTTCGGGCCGGCGCGCGATACCGCCTTCATGCGGGTGTGGAACCACACCTATTTCGGCTTCGTGCTGCTGGCGTCGCTGCTGGCGAGCGTCATCTATTTGAGCGTGACCAGCGCGCGCCAACGGGGGATCGCGGGCGCGTTCCACTGGCTGGGCGAGCTCTTGTCGCTCGAATCCGGGCACCGCTTCCTCGGCGTCTTGAACTGGATCCTGCTGCTGGCGCTGCTGTCCAATTTCGCCACCGGATTTTTCATTCTCGGCACCGCACCGCTCCTCTCCTTCCCGCGGCTGCCGCTGCACGCCTATGCGATGGAGAATTGGGCGCGGCTCGCCCACGACGTCGGCACCGCTTTCATCGTCGCGTCGTTCTCGGGCCTGATCTATCTGCGCCTCATTCCCGGCAATCAATGGATGCTCAAGACCATGTTCGCCGGCTACGAGGCGAGGGTCTGACCCATGGATTGCATCAAGGCGGTCCTGTTCGAGCCGGTCGGATGCCTGGCGGAATTTCGGGCGGAGGAGTTCAACAGCGCGGCCGCGGAGCTGTTCGGGGCGGGCCAGGACCCTGGTCCGACCGGCAGCCAGGCCTATTGGCGCCTGCTCGGCTTCATGGAGCAGCGCGCGATCGCGGCCGAAAGCGTGGCCCGATTGGAAGAGCTCGAGCTGCGGGCCGTGGAGCATGCGGACCTCTACGAGGACGTCCGCGCGTCGCTCGCGGAGCTGAAATCTCTCGGCATTGCCACCATCCTGGCCTCTTCGCTGTCGCGGGCGGCCGCTGTGCGCTTCATCGAGCGGCACTCGCTCGCCGATTTGTTCGCGGGCATGATCACGCGCGATGAAGCCGGCGGGGTGATGGGCAAGGTGCTGCAGTCCGTCCTCGATAAGACCTCGCTTGATCCCGCGCGGGTCATGGTCCTGGCCGATACCGCGGAGGCGCTGGCGATGACCAAGCAGCTCGGGCTCAATGCCATGCTGATGATCAACGACTATGACGAAGGCCGCGCGCTGGCGGAACGCAACCCGGCCGGCGGCATCGTCTCGCTGGCCGAACTGCCCGACGCGCTGCGGCTGATCGAGCAGCGCTCCGGACTGCGCGCCCCCTCGCGCGCGCCGCGCGCGCCGTTCGAGCTGTTCGATCCGACGTGAAGCTTCGTGGCGCTGTCGCCGCGCACGTCCAAGCCAACGTCCATCGCGGGACCGCAAACGGATCGTTGCGCCAACGCTTGTCGAACAAAGTATACCAGAATATACGACATTATACATTCGTCTGAGCCCAGCAGGGCTGCCGAGACCCGGACCCGAGCAATCACGCGAGGAAGGCATGGCGCCATTTGGATACGCTTTCGTCTCTCGTAGGCTGTCGCGGTCCGGCGCCGCGCTCGCCGTTCTGGCTGCGCTGACCGCGACGCCCGCGCCGGCGCAGGACGCGGCCGCCGTCGACAATCGTTCCGGAACGGTCCGCATCTACGTGTCGCTGGCCACCAGCGCCATGACCAGGCTGGTTGCGGCGATGAACCGGCATTTCCCGAATCTCAAGATCGAATTTGTCAGGGCAGGCTCGGTCGAGACCGTGAAGCGCTTCGTCGCCGAGCGCCAGGCCGGGCGCATCGGCGCCGATCTCATCCACGGCGCGGATCCGGGCGGTTTTGAGTATTTCGCGCAAAAAGGCTGGCTCGATGCTCGCCTCGCCGCGCCCGCCTTGACGCAGAATTATCGCGCCGGCTTCTTCGACCAGAAGGCCGGATGGGTCGCGCTGCGGGCAACCGGCATTGCGCTGATGTACAATACCAGGCTGGTCGCGAACGATGCGCTGCCGAAGACCTGGAAGGAGCTGATCGAGCCGAAATGGAAGGGTCGCGTCGCGATCTCCGATCCGACCCGCGCCGGATCCTCGTTCTCCCATCTCTATGCCATGTGGAAGATGTACGGCGCGGACTACCTCGACAAATTCGCCAAGAACGACGTCTTTGTCGCCGGTGACGGCACCGCGACCCGCGATGCGGTCGCCAACGGCGAGCGCGATATCGCCCCGGTGTCCGAGTACGACGCGTTCGAATTCAAGAAGGAAGGCAAGCCGGTCGACGTGGACTGGGTTGCGGACGGCACCATCATGCTGCCGGCGCCGCTCGGCCTGGTGAAGGGCAGCGCCAACAGCGAGAACGCTCTGGCCTTGGCGCAATACATGTTGTCGCGCGAGGGCCAGCAGTCGGTTGCGCGGACCATCCTGTCCTGGTCCGCCCGCAACGACGTCGCGGCGCCTGACGACAAGCCTGATCTCGATTCCATCAAGCTCGCCACCTTCGATTGGGACAAGGCGGCATCCGAGAAGGGGCAGGTCCTCGACCTCTACTTCAAATACTTCCAGTCGCGCTGAGCTGGCGGCGCCAAAGCCTTGCGATACAGGTTTTAAGATACAGGATCATGATGCAGAACACGAAGAACGTCGTCGATTACATCGTCTCGTCGCGGTTCGAATCGATTCCGGCGCAGGCCCGCGCGGTCGCCAAGGGCGCCATCCAGGATTGCGTCGGCGTCGCGCTCGCCGGCGCGCGCCATCCCGCAGGCTCGATCCCCGCCGCCTGGGCGCGCGACAGCGCGGGCGCGGGGAGCGCGACCGTCTGGGGCCAGAATTTCAAGACCTCGGCGCACGACGCCGCCCTGGTCAACGGGACTGCCGCGCATGCGCTCGACTATGACGATGTGACCTGGGGCCTGATCGGGCATCCGAGCGTGTCGCTCGTTCCCGCCGTGTTCGCGGTCGCAGAGGGCATCAATGCATCGGGACGCGACGTCCTGCACGCCTATGTGGTGGGCTTCGAAGTCATGGCCAAGCTCGGACGCACGACGCAGCCGCGCCATTCGCTCGACGGCGGCTGGCACGCCACCGGCACGATCGGGGCCTTCGGCGCCACCGCGGCGTGCTGCAAGCTGCTCAACCTCGATGCGGAGCAGACCGCCCGCGCGCTCGGCATCGTCTATTCGATGACGAGCGGCAATGTCAGCAACTTCGGAACCATGTGCAAGCCGCTGCACGCCGGCCTTGCGGCACGCAACGCGGTGGAGGCTTGCCTGTGGGCGCAAGCGGGATTCACCTCCCTGCCGCATCCCTTCGACGGGCCGCGCAGCTTCCATGAAGTCTATTCGCGCGGCCTGCCAGCGGACATGAAGCCCCTCGCGGAGCTCGGCAAGGTCTACGAGCTGGTGGTGCGCGGCGTCGTCATCAAGCCGTATCCGTGCGGCGTCGCGCTGCATCCCGCGATCGACGCGGTACAGGCGCTCAAGCAGGAGCAAGCGATCGATCCGGACCACATCGTCTCGGTCGAGGCCGGCGTCACCAGGTACACGTTCGACAAGCTCTGCTATCTCGTGCCGCAGACCGGATTGGAAGCGAAGTTCTCGATGCCCTACACGATCGCGCGCGCGCTCCTCGACGACAGCATCGGTTTCGAGACCTTTACCGACCGCCTGGTGCAGGACGAAAAGGCGCAGGCGCTCACCCGCCGGGTGACCATGTATGTCCATGCCGGCATCGAAGGCGCCTGGAAGGGCGGCAGCCGGCCTGTCAATGTGCGGTTGACCTTCCGCGATGGCCGCGTGCGCGAGCGTCAGGTCGATATATCCAAGGGCAACCCGGAGGTGGCGCTGACGCCCGAGGAGCTGAACGTCAAATTCGAGGATTGCGCCCGCTTGAGCCTCGACCGGGCGGCGATGACGGCGGCCGCGCAGTCCCTGCAGAATCTCGAGAACCTCGCGGCCATCTCGGAGCTGACCCGCCAGCTGGCCGGTCAGCGGCGCGCCGCGGCGGCCTGAAACCGGCCGGTGGATACACCCGGCCGGCTATTGTATACGGCATTATACCACGGTATACTTTTTGCTGCAGAGGAGATGCAGAGGAGAAACGCCATGCCAGCCACGCAGACCGTCATGCTTCCGACCGGCGCCCCCGCCACCTCCGCCATGCGCCCTGCCGAGCGCCCGAAATCCCTGAGCGGACTGCGGGTCGGTCTCCTCGACAACGGCAAGGAGTTTTCCGACGTGGTGCTCGACGCGCTGGCTGAAATCCTGCGGCGCGATCACGGGGTCACGAACATCAAGTTCTGGCGCAAGGGCTTCCCGGCCAAGGGAGCGCCCTTCATCGAAGAGATGGCCGCGGAAACCGACGTCGCCATCAGCGGCGTCGGCCACTGCGGTTCATCCTCGCCGTGGAGCGTCATCGATGCGGTCAATCTCGAAAAGGCCGGCGTGCCCACCGTCGCCCTCATCAGCCGCTCGTTCTGCCCGCTCGGCCAGATCGTTGCGCGCGGCGAGGGCCACGACGGCCTGCCCATCGTGATGCTTCGGCATCCGCTCGGCGAAGCAGACCAGGCCAAGATCGCGCAGAAAGGCGTGGACGCCGCCGCCGAGTGCGTTCGCCTGCTCACCACGCCGGGCGAAACAGTCGGCAGGGAATTCGCCGCCAAGAAATTCCCGCTGCCGGAGCACGCCGTGCCGCGGGGCTGATGGCGTCAATTCACTCGAACAGCCGCGGAAGGCCGACCAGCCATCCGGCTGGCTCATGCAAGGACGTCACATGCTGGACAGGATCGAGCTGAGCAAGACCAAGACGATGGAATTGCCGGACTCGCTGGAAGCGATCAACGATCACTTCTACGAGCGGGGCTGGACCGATGGTCTTCCGATCATTCCGCCGACGCCGGCGCGGGTCGAGGCCATGCTGGCCGGCATGCCTTGGCGCGATCCCGACGAGCGGATCGGCGTCGTGCCGCCCGCGATGGGCCTGGCGACGCTGCGCAACATCGCGGTCAATGCCGTCATGGCGGGCTGTCGGCCGTCGTATCTGCCGGTCATCGTGGCCGCGCTGTCGGCCGTGCTGGAGAAATCCTACGGGCTCGCGCATCGGCAGACCACGACGCACGCGGGCGCGCCCTTGCTCATCGTCAACGGTCCGATCGTGCACGAGCTCGGCCTGAACTACGGCAACGGCGTGTTCGGTCCCGGCTGGCGCGCCAACGCAACCATCGGGCGCGGCCTGCGGCTTGCCTTGGTCAATCTCGGCGGTGCGATTCCGGCCGAGGTCGATTTCTGCCAGCATGGCCACCCGGGCAAATACACCTACTGCATCGCCGAGCACGAGGCCGCCAATCCGTGGGAGCCGCTCCACGTCGAGCGCGGCTTCAAGGCGGATGACAGCGTCGTCACGGTCGTGAACGCCGAGGCGCCCCACAGCATGACCGAGAACGTGCAGACCGATCCCATCGAGATCATGCGCACCTTCGCGGATTCCATGTCCAACTACGGCGGCAACAATCTCTATTCGCAGGGCCATCCGGCGCTGGTCTTCGGTCCCGAAAATGCGCTCCACGTCGCCGCCGCCGGCTGGAAGAAGCTCGACGTGCAGAAGGCGATCTTCGAGATGGCGCGCAAGCCGTGGGGCATGGTGAAGGACCGCGGCAAGTCCAAAGGGCCGTTCTTCCCGGTGTGGGTCGACCAGAACGATGAAAACGCGATGGTGCCCATCATCAACGAGCCGCGCGACCTCATCGTCATCGTGGCGGGCGGTGCCCGCGGCAAGTCCATGTGGTGCCCGACCGCGGGAGCCCAGAGCCTGAGCGTGAGCAAGCGCATCGAGCGCCACGGATGAGCGTGCCGGCTCACGCCCGCAAGGACGACGCCGCGCCGGCACCCACTCTCGGGCTTGCGCAATTCGCCGCCTCGCTGCGGGGCGACGCGCTGCCGCCCGACGTCAAGAGCGCCCTCGGCGACCTGTTCCTGGACTATGTCCGCGTCGCTTCCATCGGGGCCGGGATGCCGTGGAGCGCCTGGGCCGATGCCTACATGGCCGATCTCGGCGGGCACGGACGCGCGGCGGTGTTGTTCCGGCCGCAACGGCGGGATGCGGTGCGCGCGGCCTTCCTGAATGCCACATATGCGGGCAGCATCGACGGCGACGACACCCATGTGGGCTCCATGCTGCACCCGGGCGCGATCGTGTTCTCGGCCGCATTTGCGCTCGCCGACGAGGTCGATGCCAGCGGCGTGGACTTCATCGCGGCGGTCGCGGCCGGCTACGAGGCGATGATCCGCATCGGGCTCTCGATCCAACCGACCCACTTTCAGCGCGGCTTCCAGAGCACCGCGACCTGCGGGGGCTTCGGGGCCGCGGTCGCGGCCGCCCGGCTGGCTTTCAACGGCGCGCCGGCCGCCGACCACAAGATCGCATCGAGCATCGGGCTGGTGGCGTCGTTTTCCGGCGGCCTCACGCAATTCTATCAGTCCGGCTCGACCGTCAAGCGCATCCATGCTGCGCGCGCGGCCGAGAACGGCGTCGCGGCGGCTCTGCTGGCGCGTCACGGTTTTACCGGGCCGCAGGACATCCTGGAAGGCGCCAACGGATTTGCCCGCGCCTACGCGGACTCAGCGGATCTCGCCACCGTGACCAATGGTCTCGGCCGTGATTATCTCCTGCGCGAGGTGACCGTGAAGGGGCACGCCTGCAGCGCGCGGGTGCAGGCCGCGGTCGAGGGCATTCTCGATCTGTGCGGGCAGGACCGCCTCGATCCGGACGGCATCGCCGACATCTATGTCGGCATTCCGGCCGTGATCCTCGGCCGGCTGACCATCCCGAGGCCGATCGACGTGCAGGCCGCGCAGATGAGCCTGCCGCACAGCGCCGCGCTCGCGGCCGCGCTGGCGCCAGCCGCCGAAGCCGGCTTCGCGTTGAGCGTGACCGACTATGAGAGCAGCCTGCACGAACCGCGCGTCAAGCGCCTCGAGGCGCTGGTGCGCTGCGCGGTCGATCCGGAGGTCGAAGCCGCCACCACGGCGGAATCGGTGCCCGCCCGCGTCACCATCACCATGAATGACGCCACCAAGCACTCCACTTTCGTGTCGGCCCCGAAGGGCAGCCCGTCCCGCCCATTCACCCACGACGATCATGTCGCGCGCTTCCGTCGCGAGCTGGGCAACCGGCTGAGCGCCAGGAGCTGCGACGAGATCGTGGCCATCGCCGACAATCTTGCCGATCTCGACAAGGTCAGGCGATTGACCGATCTGCTGGCTATCGCACTGGGGCGCTAGTCTGGCGATTGCAAAAGCCGCGTGAGCCCGTCGCCACATAGGATGTCGCCACATAGGACCGTGACGCAAAATGGCAGCACTTGACCACCTCATCGATCGCTTCGCGAATGTCGGCAACGCGGCCGAAACCGCCTATGCGGTGCTGCGCGAGGCGATCGTGACCAACACATTGAAGCCCGGCACGCGCCTGCGCGCCGACGATATCGCCAAGAAGCTCGGCGTCAGCAAGACCCCGGTGCGCGAGGCGTTGCGCAAGCTGCAGGCCGAGGATCTGATCACCGTGTCGACCGGCAACGCGTTGACCGTGAAGTCGATCAGCGAAGAGCAGCTGTTCGAGATCTACTACACGCGCGAGGCGCTCGAAGGGATGGCGGCGCGCCTGGCCGCCGGTAATGCCGGCCCGATCGAGTTCGCCAAGCTGCGCGCGATCCATGATGAGATGAAGGCGCTCAGCGGCAGTCTCAGGCAGTTCCGCCAGCTGTCGGGCGAGTTCCAGCTGGCGGTTTTCCGCGCCGCCCGCAATGATACGCTCTATCGGCTGCTCAAGCATCTGCAGGAGCAGATCCGGCAGTTCGGCGGCACCACCTTGATCCAGCCGGGGCGCGCCAAGGAGGTGGTCGGCTACGCGAAAGCCCTGGTTGCAGCGATCGAGAAGCGGGATGGAGATGCGGCCGAGAAGATCGCGCGGGAAAACCGCCGCCGGACGCTGGAGCTGCGTGTCAAGATGTTGCGGGGCTCGGCGCGCGGCGGCAGTTGAGACAAGAAAGCAGACCGAGACACGCGCGCGGTCTTGAGTCGGGGGACGGAGGAAACATGCCGGGCGTGCGATTGGAAAGGCTGCGCAAGCGGTTCGGCGCCGTGATCGCGGTCGATGACATCTCGGTTGCTTTTCGCGACGGCGAGCTGACCGCGGTTCTGGGTCCTTCCGGCTGCGGCAAGACCACGACCCTCAACCTGATCGCCGGCTTCATCGAGCCGGACGGCGGCGCGGTTCATTTCGGCGACCAGCTGATCGCGGACTCGGAGCGCGGCGTCATGGTGCCGTCGAACAAGCGCAACCTCGGCATGGTGTTTCAGAGCTATGCGCTGTGGCCGCATCTGAGCGTGGCCGACAATGTCGCCTACGGCTTGCGCACCCGCCGGGTTGCGCGCGCGCCGCGTGACGAGGCGGTCCGGCGCTCGCTGCGGCGCGTGCGGCTCGAGCAGCTCTCCGACCGGTTTCCCCACCAGCTGTCCGGCGGGCAGCAGCAGCGGGTGGCGCTGGCGCGGGCGATCGCCTACGCGCCGCAAATCCTGCTGTTCGACGAGCCCCTCTCCAATCTCGACGCCCAACTGCGCGAGGAGATGCGGCTGGAGCTCAAGGACCTTCATCGCGAGATCGGCATCACGTCGGTGTATGTCACCCACGATCAAGCGGAAGCGATGAGCCTCTCCGATCGGATCGTGGT
>DASXXS010000143.1:0-15394 GCA_036502925.1 Xanthobacteraceae bacterium | reverse complement strand
GGCAAGAAGATCATCGTGCTGGAGCCGCGGCGGCTCGCCGCCCGCGCCGCCGCCACCCGCATGGCCATGACGCTGGGCGAGCAGGTCGGCGAGACCGTCGGCTACCGGGTGCGCTTCGGCTCCAGGATATCGCGGGCGACCCGCATCGAGGTCGTCACCGAGGGTGTGTTCACGCGCCGGGTGCTCGACGATCCCGGCCTCGACGGCATCGCGGCCCTGCTGTTCGACGAATTCCACGAACGCTCGCTCGACGCCGATCTCGGCCTGGCGCTCGCCCGCGACGTGCAGCGCGGCCTGCGCGAGGATCTGCGGCTCCTCGTCATGTCGGCGACGCTCGACGGTGACCGCGTCGCCAGGCTCCTGGGCGACGCGCCCGTGATCGAAAGCCGCGGCCGCGCCTTTGCGGTCGAGACCCGCTATCTGGGCCGCGACGCGCGCGCGCCGATCGAGCGCCAGGTGGTCGACGCGATCTTGCAATCGATGCGCGCCGAGGCCGGATCGGTGCTGGCGTTCCTGCCGGGCGCGGCCGAAATCCGCCGCGCCGAGGCCCAGCTGCGCGAACGGCTTGTCCCGGCCTTGAGCCGGGACCATTCCGGACCCGGCATCTGGAACGGTCCCGGGTCGGGCCCGGGACAAGTCGATATCGCGGCGCTGCATGGCGCGCTCGACGCGCAGGCGCAGGATCGCGCCATTGCGCCGGCGCCGCCGGGCCGGCGCAAGGTCGTTCTGGCGACCTCGATTGCGGAAACCTCGCTCACCATTGAGGGCGTGCGGATCGTGGTCGATTGCGGGCTCGCGCGGGTGCCGCGCTACGAGCCGGACGTGGGGCTCACGCGCCTTGAAACCGTGCGGGTCTCGCGCGCCGCCGCCGATCAGCGGCGCGGACGCGCCGGGCGCACCGAGCCCGGGGTCTGCTACCGCCTGTGGGATGCGCCGCAAACCGCTTCGCTCGAGCCCGCCAACCGGCCGCAAATCCTGGCCGCGGATCTGTCGGGCTTCGTGCTCGATCTCGCCCATTGGGGCGTGCGCGATCCGGCCGCGCTCGATTTTCTCGATCCGCCGCCGCCGGCTGCCGTGGCGGAGGCCAAGGCGCTCCTGGCCGAGCTCGGCGCCGTGGATGCGCAGGGGCGCATCACGCAAACCGGCAAAGACTTGCGGCAGCTGCCGTTGCCGCCGCGGCTCGCCCGCATGGTGGTCGATGCGGGCGCGGCCGGTGAGGCCGCGCGCGCAGCCGATATCGCGGTGGTGCTGACCGAACGCGGGCTCGGCGGCAGCGACGTCGATCTCGCGCACCGCCTCGAGGTGTTTCACTGCGACCGCTCGCAGCGGGCGGGCGAGGCGCGCGGCATGGCCAGGCGTTGGGCGGAAATGACGCGCGCGAACGCGAATGCGTCGCCGGCCGAGCCGCATGTGGCTTCCGCAGCGAGCCGGGATGCCAGCCCCGGCGCGATCCTGGCGCTGGCCTATCCGGACCGCATCGCCAAGAACCGCGGTGCCGAGGCAAGCTTTCTGCTCGCCAACAGCCGCGGCGCCCGCCTCGATGCCGCGTCCCCGCTGGCGCGCGAACCGTTCCTCGCGGTCGCCGAGGTCGCCGGCAGCGCCGCCCAGGGACGCATCGTGCTGGCCGCCGCGCTAAGCTTGGCCGAGATCGAGGCCGGCCAGGCGCGGCGCATCGAAACGCGCGAGGAGATGGTTTTCGATTCCGCGACCGCGAGCCTGCGGGCGCGCCGCGTCCGCCGTCTGGGCGCGCTGACGCTTGCCGAGCAGCCGATGACGATCGTGCCGAACGAGGACAGCGCGCGGCTCCTGGGGCAAGGTATCGCGCGGCTCGGGATCGAGCGGCTGCCGTGGACCAAGGCGCTGCGCCAATGGCGCGACCGCGTGATGTTCCTGCGCGGCGCGCACGGCCACGAACCTCATGCGGAAGATCAAGAGCCTGATGCGGAACGTCAAGAACCTGATGCGGAAGGTCAAGAACCTGATGCGGAAGGTCGAGAACGTAATGAAGGTCGAGAACGTAATAATGAGTGGCCCGATCTGTCCGACGCCGCGCTGGCGGGCGCGAGCGACTGGCTCGTGGGCTTGGCGGCCGGCAAGCGCGCGCTCGCCGAGGTCACCAGCCAGGAGCTTGGCGATGCGCTCGCCGCGCTCCTGCCCTGGCAGCTGCGCCGCCGGCTCGAGGTCGAGGCGCCGACCCATTTCGTCGCGCCGTCGGGCTCCTCGGTGCCGATCGACTATGCGGCCGAGGCCGGCCCGCGGCTTGCCATCCGGGTGCAGGAGCTGTTCGGCCTCGATCGGCATCCGACCGTCGCGGCAGGACGCGCGCCGCTCGTCCTCGAGCTGCTGTCGCCGGCTCATCGGCCGGTGCAGGTCACGCGCGATCTGCCGAGCTTCTGGCGCGGCAGCTACGCCTCGGTCAAAGCCGAGATGAAGGGCCGCTATCCGCGCCATCCGTGGCCCGACGATCCGCTCGCGGCGCCACCCACCCGGCGCGCCAAGCCGCGCGGGACATAGCATCTTGCTTGTCCCGGCCTTGAGCCGGGACGTTCCACACTCTGTGTTTTGAACGATCCCCGCTTTCGAGCCTGTAAAGAAATTGTCAAAGGACAGCCCCTCTACGAGTCGTCCCTGCGAAAGCAGGGACCCATACTCCGTGGCTTATCGATCGGCTGCGGTGTATGGGTTCCGGCTCCCTAAGCGCGTTCACGCGCGTCTTCGACGCGCTATGGGCCGGGACGACAGAGACGGCAATTCCTTCACAGGCTCTTTCGCGGGGACAGGCGGTCCCGGCTCAAGGCCGGGACAAGTGTGGAACCGCTGCGGCGTACTCCAGCCGACTTGGAGACCGGACGGTTCCGACAATCTTAACCATCGTGTTGACGGTCTCCTCACCAGCCCGCGCAAAAGGATGGCGCGCCGGCCGCCTGTTAGAACGATCTTTGTCCGAACTCGTGATTTGATGGCGCCCGTACTCAACGACAGGCGGATCATGCGTCGAATCATCACCCTTGCGGCCATCCTGGTCGTCTTGGCGGTCGTCGTGGGCCAGCTCGCCGATCAGGCCGTCCGGACGCTGCCGCCGGCGCCGCCGGCGCCGTTCCCAGCCGCCGCGCTGGCGGTGGCGCCGCCGGACCCCATCGAGCAAAATTCCTACGGCGGCAGCGTCGTCGTTCCGCGCGACGCGCGCGGTCATTTCGTGGTCGATGCCAGGGTCGACGGGCGTCGCATGAATTTCATGCTCGATACCGGCGCGTCGGTCGTGGCGCTGCGGGCGCGTGACGCGGCCGCTCTCGGCATCCACCCGGCCGCGCGCGATTTCACCGTCATGGTCAAGACCGCCAACGGAGCCACGCGGGCGGCCCCGGTGCAGCTCGGCATAGTGGAGATCGGCGGGTTGACCTTGCGCAATGTGGTGGCGGTGGTGTCGCCGGACGAGGTGCTGAGCGAGAACCTGCTCGGCCTGTCGTTCCTGTCGCGGCTGCGGCGCTACGAATACAGCAACGGCAGGATGGTTCTCGAGCAGTAGCGCTTTCCCCGGCCGCAGGCTTGGGTTATGTCCTCGACGCGTGGCAAAGATGTTACGCCAGCGTCGAGAGGCATGATGTTCCCCAAGCCGAAGCCCTCGCTCGTTCCCAATACCTATGCGTACGAATCCGAGCCGTTGGTGAAGGCAACCGGCTTTCGCGAATACGATGCGCGCTGGCTCCTGGGGGAGGAGATCAACCTGATGGGTGTGCAGGCGCTGGGGCTCGGGCTCGGCACGCTGCTGCACGAGCTGGGCGTCAAGCCCGAGATCGTGACCGCCCACGACTACCGCGCCTATTCGGCCTCGGTGAAGCTGGCGCTGGTCGCCGGCCTGATGGCGGCCGGCTGCCGGGTGCGCGACATCGGGCTGGCGGTCACCCCGATGGCGTATTTCGCGCAGTTCGACCTCGATGTGCCCTGCGTCGCCATGGTCACGGCCTCCCACAACGACAACGGCTGGACCGGCGTGAAGATGGGCGCCAACCGGCCGCTCACCTTCGGGCCGGACGAGATGACGGCGTTGAAGGGCATCGTGCTGGAAGCGCGCTTCGCTCCGCGCGCCGGCGGCTCCTACGATTTCGTCGCGAACTTTCCGGCCCGCTACATCGCTGATCTCACCAACCGGCCAAGGCTCAAGCGCCGCCTCAAGGTGGTGTGCGCCTGCGGCAACGGCACCGCGGGGGCGTTCTCCCCGCAGGTGCTCCACGCGGTCGGCTGCGAGGTGGTGCCGCTCGACTGCACGCTCGATTACACGTTTCCGCGCTACAATCCCAATACCGAGGACTTGAAGATGCTGCATGCGCTCGCCGAGGAGGTGCGGCGCGCGCGGGCGGATGTGGGCCTGGCCTTCGACGGCGACGGCGACCGCTGCGGCGTCGTCGACGATACCGGCGAGGAGATCTTCGCCGACAAGGTCGGGGTCATGCTGGCGCGCGAGTTCTCGGCACAGCACCGCAACGCCGTGTTCGTGGCCGACGTGAAATCGACCGGCCTGTTCATGACCGATCCGGTATTGCAGCAGAACGGCGCCCGCACCGATTACTGGAAGACCGGCCATTCCTACATGAAGCGCCGCACCCACGAGCTCGGCGCGCTCGCCGGTTTCGAGAAATCGGGGCACTTCTTCTTCAACAAGCCGATCGGGCGCGGCTACGATGACGGCCTCATCTCGGCGCTTGCGGTCTGCGACATGCTCGACCGCAATCCGGGAAAGAGCATGGCCGACCTCAAGAACGCCTTGCCCAAGACCTGGCAGTCGCCGACCATGTCGCCGCATTGCGCCGACGAGATCAAATACGGCGTGGTCGATGAAGTGATCAAGCACTTCCAGGGCGCGCAGGCCGCGCGCCGCGAGGTCGCCGGCCAGCCGATCCGCGACCTGGTGACGGTCAATGGGGTGCGGGTGACGGTCGAGGACGGCACCTGGGGCCTGGTGCGGGCCTCCTCCAACAAGCCGGAGCTGGTCGTGGTGGTCGAAAGCCCCGTCTCCGACGCGCGCATGCGCGACATGTTCAAGGCCCTCGATACGGTGCTGCGGACGCATCCCGAGGTGGGGGAATACAATCAGACGATTTGAGGAATCCCTTGGAGTTGATGCTCCCTGTTGTCATGGCCGGACTTGTTCCGGCCATCTCGATCAGGGGCGCGCAGTGCTTTTCCTTATCGAGATCGCCGGACATCAGGGCGATTACGCCCGTCTTCGAGCGTGTGAGGGAATCGCCCCATCCGCTCATTCCCGCGGAAGCGGGAATCCAGTCGCTTCGCGAAATGCCTTCAGAGCTGGGTCCCCGCTTCCGCGGGGATGAGCGGGTGGAGACGCCTCATGTCCTTCGGTAGTTTTCTTCACGCGCTCCTTCGCGGGCTATGCCCGGCGATGACATTCAATCTCGCTGGGAACCACTCTGGGTAACCAGCGGAACCGCCATGCGAACAAAAATTCAATCAGCGCACTTGACGTGGGGGTACGAATCACTCGATTAGGGAAATTGAAACTGACGAACTGCGCGCCGATCTCGGGTCTGCCCGCGGTCGGCTTTTTGTTGCGTCGGTCAAGTTGAACTTGGCTTGGGCAGAGGCTGCGGCGGAATTTCGCGCGGCCAAACTCCGGAAAACACCGTGAATCGTTGATCTTCGCTTGTTCTTCAATCGAAACGTGTGGCCTCGCAGGTCGACCGAGGCGCGGTTCGGGGCGGGTCTCGATTTGGCCCGCATCACGGAAATGCCGGCCAGATCAATGGGAAAGATGCTGAAAGACAAGCTCTCAATGAAGATGCAGGCGGCCCGAAACCGGTGCCAGGCCGAAGGATGAGCTTGTTATTTTTCCTGTTAATAACAACGGCCGCCGGCGCGGCGTCAGCTCGCGGTTGTGGCGAGGCCGGTGCGAAATTCTCAAACGCGTTGCCGGCAGGCTCGGCCGGTCCCGCATTCTGCTCCGCTCCATAGCCCGCGAAGACGGGCGTGAACGCCCTAATGGCAGGCCACAAAAACCGCGCGCCGGGCCTCACCCTGCCGTCTCCTCGAACGTGGTGCGGAACGGGTGGGCCGGATAGACGCCGAGGATCTTCATCTCCTTGGAGAAGAAGGCGAGCTCCTCCAGCGCGAGCACCAGCTTGCGCTCCTCGGGGTGGCCTTCGACGTCGGCATAGAACTGGGTGGCGAAGAAGTTGCCTTCGATCATGTAGCTTTCGAGCTTGGTCATGTTGACGCCGTTGGTGGCGAAGCCGCCGAGCGCCTTGTAGAGGGCGGCCGGCACGTTGCGCACCCGGAACACGAAGGTGGTGATGACCGCGCCGCCGCCGCTGCCGGCCCAATTGGCGTCGCGCGACAGCACGATGAAGCGGGTGGTGTTGTGGGCCTCGTCCTCGACGTCCTCCGCCAAAATCTCGAGCGCGTAGATCTCGGCGGCGAGCCGCGACGCGATGGCGGCGCGGGTCTTGTCGCCGGCCTGCGCGACCTCGCGCGCGGAGCCGGCGGTATCGGCGGCGACCACCGGCCTGATGCCGAGCCTGCGGATGATCTTGCGGCACTGGCCGAGCGCGTGGACGTGGCTCTCCACCGTCTTGATGCCGGAGAGCCGCGCCCCCTTGATGCCCAGCAACTGATGGCGCACCGGCATGAAATGCTCGGCCACGATATGCAGGCCGGAGTCCGGCATCAGATGGTGGATATCGGCGACCCGGCCGGCGAGCGAGTTCTCGATCGGGATCATGCCGAGGTCGGCCTCGCCGGCCGCGATCGCCGCGAAGGCATCCTCGAAGGTGGCGCAGGGCACGGCCTCGCAGTCCGGATAGGCCTCGGCAATGGCGAGGTGCGAGTTCGCCCCCGGCTCTCCCTGAAACGCGATCCGCCTGGGTGTGGCCAAGAAAGTGTTCCTGATGGTTCCTGTCCGGCTCCGGTACGCATACCGGAGCGCGCAAGTCAACGCCGGCCGCGCAGGAGCGCGCGGGCGCGCGCGAGGTCGGCCTCGGTATCGACCCCGAGCGGCACGGTATCGACGAGGGTGACGTCGATGCGCATGCCGGCCTCGAGCGCGCGCAGCTGCTCGAGCCGTTCGCGCTGCTCGAGCGGGGAGGCGGGCAGGGCGACGAAGCGGGCCAGCGCGGCGCGGCGATAGGCGTAGACCCCGATATGATGGTAGCACGGGCCTTCGCCCGCCGGCGCGTCGGCGCGGGTGAAATAGAGCGCCCGCAGCCGGCGCGGCGCCACGGCTGACCCTACCACCTTGACCACATTGGGATCGGCGCGCTCGCGCGCATCGGTGATCTCGGCGGCGAGCGTGGCGATGTCGACGGCGGGATCGGCGAGCGGCACCAGCGCCGCCGCGATGTCGGCCGGCGGCAGGGTCGGAAGGTCGCCCTGCAGGTTGACGATGATCTCCGCCTCCCCGGCCGCGTCCACGCTGCGCAGGGCCTCGAAAATCCGGTCGGAGCCGCAGCCGTGGTCGGCGCTGGTCATCACCGCGCGGCCGCCGGCCTTTTCCACGCAGGCGGCGATCGCTTCCGAATCGGTCGCCACCGCGACCGGCCCGATGCCGGCCGCCTGCGCGTGCCGCAGCACATGCACGATCATGGCCTCGCCGCCGATATCGGCGAGCGGCTTGCCGGGCAGCCGGCTCGAGGCCATCCGGGCCGGGATGAGGATCAGGACGTCGCGCTGCGCCATCAGCGCGGGATATACGTGTTGCCAGAGGCGAGGCAAACCGGTTATTTGGGCGCCGCCGCAGGCTTGCCGGCACTCCAGGCAGCCGCTGCATCGTTTGCGTCCTCGCTCGCTTTCTCTCCTTCCTCGCCTGTGTCCGGAGCCCGAATACGATGGACTCGTTTGAAATGAACAAGATTCTCGGCGCGGTCCTGGGCACGGCCCTGGTCGTGGTCGCGCTGAATATCGCCTCCGGCGCGATCTTTGCGCCCGAGAAGCCCGCCAAGCCCGGCTACAACATCGTGGTTCCGAAGGCGGCGACCGGCGGCCAGGAACAGGCGCCGGCCGAAAAGGAGCCGGCGGTCGCGCAAGTGCTGGCGAGCGCCGATCCCAGGCGCGGCGAGGACGCCGCCAAGGTCTGTGGGGCCTGCCATACGTTCGAGAAGGGCGGCCCCGCCAAGATCGGGCCCAATCTCTGGGGCGTGGTTGGACGGCCGCACGCCAGCATGTCGGGCTTCGACTATTCGAGCGCCATGAAGAGCCTGACCGGCCCCTGGACGGTCGAAGATCTCTACCACTTCCTGGCCAATCCGCAGGCCTCCGTCCCCGGCACCAAGATGACCTTCGCAGGCTTGAGCCGGCCGCAGACCCGCGCCGACGTGATCGCTTATTTGAACACCTTGTCGGACAATCCCAAGCCGCTGCCGAAGGCAGCCGATGCCGGGGGCGGCGCCAAGCCGTAGCAGCGGATCGCAAGCCGCGTTCGCCGCGTCCCGGCCTCGAGCCGGGACACGTAGCCCGGATGGAGCGCTTGCGTAATCCGGGAACGCCGCTCCCGCATTTCGCTGCCGCTCCATGCGGGCTACACGTGCGTGGGTGCCACGCGAATGTGAAGGCGCGGCCGCTTGCCACGCGCGGAGGTGCCTTGAACGGGTGTCCCGGGCCTCCGAAATCGGACATAATCCACCCCCGAACCGGCCACAGAATGCTTGGCTGATCGCGGTCCCAACTGCCCCAGGAGGCCTGCCGTGCGCCTGAGCCGTCGATCCATCATCCGCACCGGAATGCTTGCCGCCGCCGCGCCGGCGCTTGGCCGGCTCGGTTGGCCCATGAGCCTGCCGGCGGCAGCGCAAGCGCTACAAGGCGCGCAGGGGCAGGGGGCGCAGGCGCTGCAGTGGCAGCATGGCCTCTCGTTGTTCGACGAGCTGCGCTATCCGGCCGGCTTCCAGCATTTCGATTACGTCAATCCGAGCGCGCCGAAAGGCGGCGTGGTGCGCCTCCTGGCGATCGGAACGACCTTCGACAATTTCAATCCGGCGGTCGGGGCGGTGAAGGGAGCGCTTGCGGTCGGCACCACGCTCACCACCCAGGGGCTCATGACGGAAGCCTTCGACGAGGTTTCCACCATGTACGGCCTCCTCGCCGAGGCGGTGGCGCATCCGCCGGACTTCTCCTTCGTGGTCTATCGGTTGCGCCCGCAAGCGCGATGGCACGACGGCAAGCCGGTGACCGCCGAGGACGTGATCTTCTCGTTCGACGCCGAGAAGAAGTACAATCCGCAGCTCGGCGCCTACTATCGCCACGTCACCAAGGCGGAGAAGACCGGCGAGCATGAGGTGACCTTCACATTCGATAGTCCCGGCAATCGCGAATTGCCGCAGATCGTCGGCCAGCTGCGGGTGTTCCCGAAGCATTGGTGGGAGGGCACCGACGCGTCCGGCAAGAAGCGCGACATCGGCGCGACCACGCTCGAGCCGCCGCTCGGCAGCGGCCCCTATCGGATCAAGGAATTCGTCGCCGGCCGCAGCATCGTCTACGAGCGGTTGAAGGACTATTGGGGCAAGGACCTCAACGTGGCGGTCGGCAACAACAATTTCGACGAGATCCGCTACGAGTATTTCCGCGATTCGACCGTCGCGCTCGAAGCCTTCAAGGGCGACCAGGCCGATTGGCGCATCGAGAACGTCGCCAAGAACTGGGCCACCGCCTACGATTTCCCGGCCGTCAAGGACAAGCGCGTTGTAAAGGAGGAGTTTCCGATCGCCGATCTCGGCATCATGCAGGCGTTCGTCTTCAACACGAGGCGTTCCAAATTCGAGGATGCCCGGCTGCGCCGCGCCTTCAATTTCGCCTTCGATTTCGACGAGATGAACAAGCAGCTGTTCTTTGGGCAGTATCATCGCATCAGCAGCTATTTCGACGGGACCGAGCTCGCCTCGTCGGGCCTGCCGGAGGGCGCCGAGCTCGAAATCCTCAACACCGTGCGCGACCGGGTGCCGCCCGAAGTGTTCACGGCGCCCTACACCAATCCGAGCGTCGGCAGTCCGGAAAAAGTGCGCGCCAACCTCATCGAGGCGACGCGGCTGCTGAAGGAAGCCGGCTACCAGATCCGCGACCGCAAGCTCGTCAACGTCAAGACCGGCGAGCCGTTGAGCGTCGAGGTGCTGATCGACGACCCCTCCTTCGAGCGCGTCGTCCTGTTCTACAAGCCGCAGCTCGAGCGGCTCGGCGTCGGGGTGACGGTGCGCACCGTCGATGATGCGCAATACGAGAACCGGCTGCGGCGATGGGACTACGACATCATCGTCCACAGCTGGGGGCAGTCGCTGTCGCCCGGCAACGAGCAGCGCGACTACTGGGGATCGGCCGCCGCCGACATGGCCGGTTCGCAGAACTACGCCGGCATCAAGAATCCGGCCGTCGATGCGCTGATCGATCGCGTGATCTTCACGAAAAACCGCGCCGAGCTGGTCGCCGCCACCAAGGCGCTCGACCGGGTGCTGTTATGGAACCACTACGTGGTGCCGCAATGGACCTACGGCAAAGTGCGCACCGCGCGCTGGGACCGCTTCGGCCATCCCGAGGTGATGCCGAAATACGGCCGCGATTCCTTTCCGACGATCTGGTGGTGGGACCAGGCCAAAGCCGCCAAAACGGGTTCGCGGCAGTGACGGGTGCGCGCCAGTGACGTTGCGGCGGCCCACCGGGATCGAAACCGCGGGCGCGCTCAGCCGCCGCGAGGCGCTCGCGCTCGGCGCCGGCGCGGTCGCAACCACTCTGATGCCGCCCGCGCTGGTGCCGTCCGCGCGCGCGCTGGAGGAGGCCGAGCGCCACGGCATGTCGGCCTTCGGCGATCTCAAATATCCGGCCGGCTTCAAGCATTTCGATTACGTCAATCCGGATGCCCGCAAAGGCGGGCTGTTCTCGCAGCTCGGACCCAACACGCAGTACAATCAGAACTTCCTCACCTTCAATTCGCTCAACAGCTACATTCTCAAGGGCGACGCCGCGCAGGGCATGGAACTCACCTTCGCGACTCTCATGGCTGGCGCGGCCGACGAGCCCGACGGCATGTATGGGCTCGCCGCGCGTGCGGTGGTGATCGCGGCCGATGGCCTGACCTATCGCTTCCTGCTGCGGCCGGAGGCGACGTTTCACGACGGCAGCCGTCTCACCGCGCAGGACGTGGCCTTCTCGCTCGGCCTATTGAAGGAGAAGGGCCATCCGATCATCCACCAACTCATGCGCGACATGGTGGCCGCGGAAGCGCCCGACGACGTGACGCTGGTGGTGCGGTTCGCACCCAAGCGCGGGCGCGACGTGCCGCTGTTCGTCGCGCAGCTGCCGATCTTCTCGCGCGCCTACTACGCCACGAAATCGTTCGACGAATCGACCCTCGACGTGCCGCTCGGGTCCGGCGCCTACAAGGTCGGGCGTTTCGAGGCCGGCCGCTACATCGACTACGAGCGCGTCAAGGACTGGTGGGGGGCCAATCTGCCGGTGTCGCGCGGCTTGAACAATTTCGACACCGTGCGGTTCGAGTTCTACCGCGACCGCGACGTGGCCTTCGAAGGCTTCACCGCCAAGAGCTATCTGTTCCGCGAGGAATTCACCTCGCGGGTATGGGCGACGCGCTATAATTTTCCGGCCATCCGCGACGGGCGCGTGAAGCGCGAAGAGCTGCCGGACGACACGCCGTCCGGGGCGCAGGGCTGGTTCGTCAATACGCGGCGCGAAAAGTTCAATGACCCTCGCCTGCGGGAAGCCTTGATCTATGCCTTCGATTTCGAATGGACCAACAAGAATATCATGTACGGGGCCTACAAGCGCACCGTCTCGTTGTTCCAGAATTCGGACATGATGGCGCAAGGCATGCCGGGCGCCGGCGAGCTTGCGCTGCTCGAGCCGTTTCACGGCCAGGTGCCCGACGAGGTGTTCGGCGAGCCGTTTATGCCGCCGGTCTCGGATGGCTCCGGGCAGGACCGCGCCATGCTGCGCAAGGCCGCCGGCCTGCTGCAGTCGGCCGGCATCGCGCTCAAGGACGGCAAGCGCGTGACGCCCAAAGGCGAGCGCATCACCGTGGAATTTCTGCTGGACGAGGCGAACTTCCAGCCCCACCACCTGCCGTTCATAAAGAATCTCGCCACGCTCGGCATCGAGGCGAATGTGCGACTGGTCGATCCGGTGCAATATCACGCCCGCGTCGACGGCTTCGATTTCGATATCGCGATCGACCGCTTCAGCTTCTCCTCCACGCCGGGCGATGGATTGCGGCCCTACTTCAGCGCGCAGTCGGCGGCGACCAAGGGCACGCATAATCTCGCCGGCATCGCCGACCCGGTCATGGACGCGCTGATCGAGCGGATCATCGCGGCGCCGACGCGCGAAGATCTCACCATCGCCTGCAAAGCGCTCGACCGCGTCTTCCGCGCCGGCCGCTACTGGATTCCGCAATGGTACAATCCGACGCACCGGATCGCTTATTGGGACGTGTTCGGCCATCCCGCGACAAAACCGCGCTATGCCCGCGGCATCCCCGAGACCTGGTGGTATGACGGCGACAAGGCGGCGAAGCTGGAACGGGCCGGATAATGTGAGCAAGTGATGGGCAACGAATCTTCTTCACGTCCCCCTGAAAGGGGGAGGTATAGGCGGCCTTCGGCCGCCGTTCTTGATGCTAAGAACGCCGATGCGAAGCATCGGCTATGGAGCGCAGCGAGCCGGGTGGGGGTTCCGGCGCTTCCGCGATTCAATCGCACCGAAGAAAAAACCAGCCGAGCCCGCCGGCTTCGTCGAGAGGCGACGGCGGTCGAAGCGCGCCTCTGGGGAATGCTCAGGAATGGGCGACTCGACGGGCTAACCTTTAGGCGGCAACACCCGGCCGGAACATATGTACTCGACTTCTATTGCCCCCAGTTGCGTCTTTCGATTGAGCTCGATGGCAGCCAGCACGGGGAACGGCCTCAGCAGAGTCGCGATGAGCAACGCAGTGCCTGGCTAAACGCGTGTGGTGTCACTGAGCTTCGCTTTTGGAACAATGATGTCACCCAAAATCTCGCGGGGGTTCTTGAGGTGATCAAGAGAACAGCCGACGAGCTCAAGGCAGGCAGCGGGACCTCCACCCGGCGCTGGCGCGCCGAACTTTCAAAGCAGGGTGATCGCATATGACAAAACCGCCGCGCTCTCATCGATACCTCCCCCTGCAAGGGGGAGGTCGACCCGCGAAGCGGGTCGGGTGGGGGTCCCGCCACAAACTCCGAATCTGGCGAGAGGCGGGACCCCCACCCGGCGCCTTCGGCGCCGCCCTCTCCCTTTCAGGGGGAGGCTAAGAAGCCCACGGTGAGGCAAGCTGATCCGACATGACCGCCTATATCGCGCGACGCCTGCTGCTGATGATTCCGACCTTGTTCGGCATCATGCTGATCTCGTTCACCGTGGTGCAGTTCGCGCCCGGCGGGCCGATCGAGCGCATCATCGCCCAGCTCAGCGGCGCCGATACCGGCGGCGTCTCGCGCGTGTCCGGCCCGTCGAGCGACTTCGGGGCGCGCGGGCAGGTGCGCAGCGGTCCGGCCGATGCGGCGAGCTCCAAATACCGCGGCGCCCAGGGCCTCGATCCGGAATTCATCGCCAGCCTCGAAAAGCAGTTCGGTTTCGACAAACCGGCCTATGAGCGCTTCGCCCTGATGCTGTGGAACTACAGCCGCTTCGATTTCGGCAAGAGCTATTTCCGCGACGTGAGCGTGCTCACCCTGATCAAGGAGAAGATGCCGGTCTCGATCTCGCTCGGCCTCTGGTTGACGCTCTTGACCTATCTGATCTCGATCCCGCTCGGTATCCGCAAGGCGGTGCATGACGGCTCGCTGTTCGACGTGTGGACATCGGGCATCATCATCGTGGGCTATTCGATACCGGGCTTCCTGTTCGCGATCCTGCTCATCATCCTGTTCGCGGGCGGCTCGTTCTTCGACTGGTTCCCGCTGCGCGGGCTGACTTCGGAGAATTGGGCGGATTTCCCCTGGTGGCAGAAGGTGCTCGATTATTTCTGGCACCTCACCCTGCCGATCATCTCGATGGGGCTGAGCGCGTTTGCCACCATGACGCTGCTGACCAAGAACTCGTTTCTCGACGAGATCCGCAAGCAATACGTGCTGACCGCGCGCGCCAAGGGCTGCACCGACCGCCAGGTGCTGTACGGACATATTTTCCGCAACGCCATGCTGATCGTCATCGCGGGTTTTCCGGGCGCGTTCATTCGCGCCTTCTTCACCGGCGCGCTGTTGATCGAGACGATCTTTTCGCTCGACGGTCTCGGCCTGCTCGGCTTCGAGAGCGTGCTCAACCGCGATTATCCGGTGGTGTTCGCGACGCTCTATATCTTCTCGCTGGTCGGGCTGGTGGTGAACCTGATCTCCGACCTCACCTATACCTGGGTCGATCCGCGCATCGACTTCGAGACCCGGGAGGTGTGAGGTGGACGAGCGCACCGCCCTCCAGGCGCCCGAGCCGGCCCCGCTGCCGCTGCCCGGCATTGCCGCGCCGCCGATCGTGCGGCTGCTCAAACCCTCGCCGATCAACCGGCGGCGCTGGCAGAACTTCAAGGCCAACCGGCGCGGCTTCTGGGCGCTGTGGATCTTCCTCGTGCTCTTCATCCTGTCGCTGTTCGCCGAATGCATCGCCAACGACAAGCCGTTCATGATCAAATACGACGGACATTATTTTTTCCCCAGCCTGTTCAACTACACGCAGGCCACCTTCGGGGTTAACGACGAGCTGGCCGAGAGCTCGCCCGACTACCGCGATCCCTATCTGCAGAAGCTCATTGCCGACAAGGGCGGCAGCATCGTGTGGCCGCCCATTCACTATTCCTACGACACCCACAATCTCGATCTGCCGACGCCGGCGCCCTCCAAGCCGACCTGGATGCTGACCGAGGAGGAATGCCGCCAGGTGGTGGAGCGCAAGGGGCTCAGCGGCTGCCGCGATCTCGAATACAACTGGCTCGGCACCGACGACCAGGGCTTCGACGTAGTCGCCCGCATGATCTACGGCTTCCGCGTCTCGGTGCTGTTCGGGCTCATCCTGACCATCGTGTCCTCGGTCATCGGCGTCGCCGCCGGCGCCGTGCAGGGCTATTTCGGCGGCTGGACCGACCTCTTGTTCCAGCGCTTCATCGAAATCTGGACCTCGGTGCCGGAGCTCTATCTGCTCCTGATCATCTCCTCCGTGCTGGTGCCCGGTTTCTTCGTGCTGCTGGGCATTCTGCTGCTGTTCTCCTGGGTCCGGCTTGTCGGACCGGTGCGCGCCGAATTCCTGCGCGGGCGTAATTTCGAATACATCCAGGCGGCGCGCGCGCTCGGCGTATCGAACCTCGTCATCATGTTCCGGCATCTGCTGCCGAATGCGATGGTGGCGACCACGACGTTCCTGCCATTCATCATGTCGTCGTCGGTGA
>DASXXS010000142.1:0-3212 GCA_036502925.1 Xanthobacteraceae bacterium | reverse complement strand
TAGGCCTCCTCGGTCGCCGGATAGTCCGGGAACAGGCGCCCCACATGCGGGACGCTGGCCAGGAAACAGGTCGGGGCGCGCGCGCCGATCAGGCCATCGAGCTCGCCCGTGGCCAGCATTTCGGAGAGCGTGCGATGCTCGGGAATGGCCTGCAGATCGATCTCGCCCGGCAGCGTGATGGCGGCGCGTTCGTCGCGGCCGGGATCTTCGAGGCCGCCGCGGCGCCATTTGATCTCAGCCGGCACGATACCGTATTCGTCCTTCAGGATTCCCCGGATCCAGACATTAGCGGTGATCTGATATTCCGGCACCCCGATGGTCTTGCCTTTGAGGTCCTGCGGCCGCGCGATGCCGCGGTCGGTGCGAATGTAGATTCCGCTGTGCCGGAACAGCCGGGAGACGAAGGCCGGGATCGCGATGTAGTGCGCGTCGCCGCGCGCGGCCGTCATGAGATAGCTCGAGAGCGAGATTTCGGAGATGTCGAACTCGGCGAACTTGAAGGCGCGGTGAAACGCCTCCTCGGGCTCCAGCGGCACCGCCGTGATATCGCAGCCCTCGACCCGCGCGCGGCCGTCGAAAATCGCGCGCGTGCGGTCGTAATCGCAGACCGCCAAGCTCAAAGCCAATGCCATAGCGTCCCCTCCCGTCGCGGCCGCGACCGTAGGGCTTGGGACGGCGAGCGGCAATATCGTTGACCCATCCGTCGCTCCGATGGTAGGAACGCTGCGGCTCTTGCTGTTTGGTGCCGCCTCTCTTCGTAGATGGGTTGAGCTCTTGCGAAGCCTATCAAATGCGCCCGATGGACCTCGCATTGCCGCGAAGGAGCGTGTGAAGAAATTGTCTTCGCGATCACGGTGGCGGGCACTGCGTTTCACTCCCTCGCCATCGCAAGTCGAGCCTGCTCGACGTGCGCACTATTGGTGGCGAAATCGGGTAAACTCGATTTCGCGTGGGGAGAGGGTGGGGTAAGGGGGTTACGATTGTTCCGTATCGCACCGCCGGAGCCCCCTCATCCCACCTTCTCCCCCACGGGGAGAAGGAGTGAGAGTCCCTGCGTCCCTGACGCAGCACCGATTTCTTCACACGCTCGAAGACTGGGCGTAAACGCCCTTATGAGCTCAACCCATCCTACCCACACCCCGCGGATGATATGAAATTGCCGCCCTTCGAATATGCGTGCCCGACCAAGCTCTCCGAGGCGGTTGCACTCCTGGCCGCGCGCAACGGCGATGCCAAGCTGATCGCGGGCGGCCAGAGCCTGGTGCCGATGCTGGCGTTCCGCCTCGCCGCGCCGACGTTGCTGGTGGATCTGCGTAAGCTGCCGGAGCTTCGCACGATCGACGTTGCCATGAACGGCGTCGTGCTCGGATCCATGGTTCGCTGGTGCGAGATCCTGGCCGATGCGCGCCTGCACGCGGCGCATCCGCTGCTGCGCGCCGCCGTCGCCCAGGTGGCGCATTATCAAATTCGCAATCGCGGCACGATCGGGGGCAGCATTGCGCATGCCGATCCCGCCGCCGAGATGCCTGGCATTGCGCTGACCTGCGAGGCGGAGATCGCCACCGTCGGAACCGCCGGCCCGCGCGTCCACAAGGCGGCGGATTTTTTCCTCGGGCCGCTGATGACGGCGCTCGCGCCCGAGGAGATCATCGTGGAGATACGCTTGCCGCCATGGCCGGCGCGGCGGCGCTGGGGATTTCAGGAATTCGCGCGGCGGCGCGGCGATTTCGCCATGGCGGCCGCCGCGGTCTGGTACGACCAGGACGACAGCGGCAAGGCACGCAATGCCCACGTGGGCGTCATCGGGGTCGGCGACCGCCCGCAACGGCTGACCGCCGTGGAGGCCGTGTTGAACGGCCGCATCATCGACGCGGCCGCCATCGCGCAGGCGGAAGCCGCCGCCTCGGCAGCCGTCGATCCGCAAGCCGATATCCATGCCAGCGCCGATTATCGGCGCGCGCTGGTCGGCACCATGGTGGAGCGGGCGCTCAAGAGCGCGGGTAACGGCGGCGGAAGTTAGGATCGCGGGATGCGGGCGCAGTTCAAGGTCAACGGACAGGACGTCACTGTCGATGTCGAGCCGCGCCTGACGCTGGCCGACTGCCTGCGCCATCACCTGCGGCTGACCGGGACCCATGTGGGCTGCGAGCACGGCGTGTGCGGCGCCTGCACGGTCATCGTGGATGGTGCCGCCGTGCGCGCCTGCCTGATGCTGGCCGTGCAGGCCGACGGCGCCGAGGTGGTCACGGTCGAGGGGCTCTCCCACGACGATCATCTGACGCCGCTGCAGGCCTGCTTCCGCAAGCACCACGCGCTGCAATGCGGGTTCTGCACGCCCGGCATGATCACGACGGCGCACGCGCTCCTCACCGAGGAGCCGGATTGCGACGCCGAGCGCGTGCGCGAAGTGCTCTCGGGCAATCTCTGCCGCTGCACCGGCTATATTTCCATCGTCGAGGCGGTGCTCGATGCCCGCTCCGCCTATGGACGCAAAAACGAGTCGGCAAAGGACCCGGCAAAGGACCTGGTATGAGAACCGTCAACTCGTTCATCGGCAGCCCGATCGAACGGTTGGAGGATCTGCGTTTTCTGCGCGGCCGCGGCGAGTATGTCGACGATCTGGCGCGCCCCGGCATGCTGCACGCCGCCATCCTGCGCAGCGCGGTCGCCCATGGCCGCGTCCGCTCGATCGACGCCGCGCGGGCGTTGACGATGCGAGGCGTGCACAGCGTCATCACCGCAGCCGATCTCGGCAACCCGGTCCCGCTGGTTCCCATGCGGCTGCAGCCGCTGCCGCAATTCGAGCCGTTCGCCCAGCCGGTCATCGCCCATGCCAAGGTCCGCTATGTGGGCGAGGCGCTCGCCGTGGTGCTGGCCGACAGCCCGGCGGTTGCCGAGGACGCCCTGGAGGCGATCGAGGTCGACATCGAATCGCTGCCGGCGGTGGCCGACCGGCATGCCTCGGCACAGGACCAATCGCTGCTGTTCGAGGAGACCGGCAGCAACCTCGCCATCAAGTTCCGCGCCGTCCTGGGGGATGCCGCCGCCGCCTTCCGGGACGCCGCGTATAGGCGGCGCGAGAGCTTCCGGGTGCAGCGGCACATGGCCATGCCGATGGAGACGCGTGGCCTGCTCGCGCAATGGGATGCGGCGCGCGGCCGGCTCACCGTCCACGGCGCCGCCAAGGTGCTGTTCTTCAACCGTCGCACGCT
>DASXXS010000141.1:0-22785 GCA_036502925.1 Xanthobacteraceae bacterium | reverse complement strand
TCGGCCAAGCCAAGATCGGCGCGATCGGCCTCGCGCCGCCGCTCGGCCGCCGCTTCCAGCCCATCCAGCGCCAGCATCAGGCGCCTGGTAGCAACTTCGATTGCGCCAGCATCGGTCATCGCCGCCCGATCCCACTGACCGGCCCACGTTGAGCCACCAAAATCATATGCGCGGCAAGCAGTTAGGAATAGAACCTTACGTGGGATGACGGCCGCCCGTCAACGCTCGCGGCAATGTTCTCCCCTGCTCTGTGCATGGCGGGGTTGATGGCAGGGCACGGAGGCGTTCGTTGACTCCATTGAGCCCCGTGCCCGGGCGGTTTCACATCAGCCGAAAGCAGAAATCGCTCTCCAGCATTTTTGCGTCGTCGCATTTTCGGACGGAAAACCCAGGTTTCCACCCGCGCCGGAAGGTTATCATCGGTCTTCGGCCGGACCCGGTGGCGAGGGCATGCTTTTTTCCTGAAAATGCTCTACAGGCTCGAATCAGCAACCCGCCCTGGTCCATCATGCCGATTCCGATGCCGTCCCTCGCCGCTGCTCCGGCAGCCGCCGCATCCGCCGCAAGCCGCGACCCGGGCACGGGCGAGGCCTTGCGGCGGGAGCACCAGAGCATGGCCAACGCCATCCGGGCGCTTGCCATGGATGCGGTGGAGCAGGCCAAGTCGGGACACCCCGGCCTGCCCATGGGGGCCGCCGATATCGCCACCGTGCTGTTCGCACGGTTCTTGAAATTCGATCCGGCGGATCCGGCCTGGCCCGATCGTGACCGCTTCGTGCTCTCGGCTGGGCACGGCTCGATGCTGATCTACGCGGTGCTGCATCTGCTCGGCTACGAGAAGATGACGATTGAAGAGATCAAGCGCTTCCGCCAGCTCGGCTCGCTGGCGCCCGGCCATCCGGAATTCGGCCACACCCCCGGCATCGAGACGACGACCGGCCCGCTCGGCCAAGGCCTCGGCAACGCGGTCGGCATGGCGATTGCGGAACGGCACATGGCCGCCATATTCGGCGGCGACCTGGTCGACCACTTCACCTTCGTGCTCGCGTCCGACGGCGACCTGATGGAAGGCATCAGCCATGAGGCGATCGCGCTCGCCGGGCATCTGCGGCTTGCCAAGCTCATCGTGCTGTACGACGACAACGGCATCTCGATCGACGGATCGCTGGCGCTCGCCGATTCGGTCGATCAGGTGAAGCGCTTCGAAGCGGCCGGCTGGGCCGCAAGCCGCATCGATGGGCATGATCCCGACGCGATCGCGGCGGCGATCGAGACCGCCAAAGAGAGCGACCGGCCGTCGCTGATCGCGTGCCGCACCATCATCGGATTCGGTGCGCCGACCAAGGCCGGAACCGAGAAGAGTCACGGCTCGCCGCTGGGGGCCGAGGAGATCAAAGGCGCGCGCGCGCGGCTGGGCTGGGATTTGCCGCCGTTTGAGATACCGCCCGACGTGCGCGCGGTCTGGCGGGCGGCCGGGGAGCGCGGCAAGGGGGCGCGCCAGGCCTGGCTGCAGCGGCTCGCCGCAGCGGCTCCCGATCAGCGCGCCGAGTTCGAGCGGCGCAACCACGGCGATCTGCCGCGCGAGGCGATCGCGGCCGCGGTGCGCAGCGTAAAGGAGAAGCTCGCGGCAGCGCCGAAAGACATCGCCAGCCGCGTCGCCTCCGAGCATGCGCTCGAAGCCTTGACGGCGGCGGCACCGGAAATGATCGGCGGCTCGGGCGATCTCACCGGCTCCAACAACACCAAGCCGAAAGGCTTCAAGGTCCTCTCGGCCGCCGACTACGGCGGACGCTTTATCCACTACGGGGTGCGCGAGCACGGCATGGCGGCGGCCATGAACGGCATGGCGCTGCATGGCGGGATCATTCCGTTTTCGGGCACCTTTCTGGTCTTCTCCGACTATTGCCGTCCGGCCATCCGGCTCGCCGCCCTCATGGGCATCCGCGTGATCCATGTGATGACCCATGATTCCATCGGGCTCGGCGAGGACGGGCCCACCCATCAGCCGGTCGAGCACCTGGCGGCGCTGCGCGCGATGCCGAACCTTCTGGTGTTCCGCCCCTGCGACGCGGTCGAGACCGTCGAATGCTGGCAGCTGGCGCTCGAGTCGCGTGAGCGCCCGAGCGTGCTGGCGCTGACACGGCAGAATCTGCCACAGCTGCGGATCGAAGCCGACGACCGCAACCGCTGCGCGGCCGGCGCTTACGAGATCGCCTCGGCGCCAGGCGGCGCAGACGTGTCGCTGTTCGCCAGCGGGTCGGAGGTCGCCATCGCGGTCGAAGCGCAGAAACTCCTGCGCGGCAGCGGCGTGCAGGCGCGCGTCGTCTCGGTGCCGTGCTTCGAGCTGTTCCGCGCGCGCCCCGCCGCCGAGCGGCAGAATGTCATCGGCACCGCGCCGGTGCGGGTTGCGGTCGAGGCCGCCATACGACAAGGCTGGGACGAGATCATCGGCTCGGACGGCGCCTTCGTGGGCATGACGACATTCGGCGCCAGCGCGCCGGCGAAGGAGCTCTACAGCCACTTCGGCATCACCGCCGAGAAGGTCGCCGCGGCGGCATTAAGCAAATTGAAGAGCACGTGAAAGCGCCGTCATCGCACCATTGCGCCGGGGGCCGGTGACAATTACCAATCCACCCTCGCAGGCGCGGGCTTGACGATGCCGCAGCGGGCGCGCCAAGGAGCCGGAAATGTCAGTTCGGGTTGCCATCAACGGGTTCGGACGCATCGGCCGCAACGTATTGCGTGCCATCGTCGAAGCCAAGCGCAGCGATATCACCGTGGTCGCCATCAACGACCTCTGCCCGTCCGAGACCAACGCCCATCTGTTGCGGTTCGATTCCGTGCACGGCCGCTTCCCCGGCGAGGTGACGGTCACGGGCGACATCCTGGATTGCGGCATCGGGCCGATCAAGGTCACCGCCATCAAGGACCCGGGGCTGCTGCCGTGGCGGCAGCTCGCCGTCGACATCGCGCTCGAATGCACCGGCCTCTTCACCACCAAGGACAAGGCGTCGGCGCATCTGACCGCCGGCGCCAAGCGGGTGCTGGTGTCGGCGCCCGCGGACAATGTGGATCTCACCGTGGTCTACGGGGTCAACCATGAGAAGCTGACCGCCGACCACAAGGTCGTCTCGAACGCATCCTGCACCACCAATTGCCTGGCACCGCTCGCCAAGGTGCTCAATGACGCGGTCGGGATCGACAAGGGATTCATGACCACGGTGCACGCCTATACCAACGATCAGCCCTCGCACGACCAGTTCCACAAGGACCTCTATCGGGCGCGCGCGGCCGCCATATCGATGATCCCGACGTCGACCGGCGCCGCCAAGGCGGTCGGGCTGGTGCTGCCGGAGCTCGCCGGCCGACTCGACGGCGTGGCCATCCGGGTGCCGGTGCCGAACGTATCGGTGGTCGACCTCAAGATCGTCGCCAAGCGAGCGACCTCGCCGGAGGAGATCAACGGGGCCGTGAAGCGCGCCGCCGAGCAGCAGCTCAAGGGCATTCTGGGCTACACCGATCGGCCCAACGTCTCGATCGACTTCAACCATGATGCGCGATCCTCGGTCGTCCACCTGGACCAGACCAGGGTGATGGATGGCACGCTGGTGCGCGTCATGTCCTGGTACGACAATGAATGGGGCTTTTCGAACCGGATGGTGGACACCGCCGTGACGATGGGAAAGCTGATCTGATCGACCGAAGAATGATGGGTTTCCGCACGCTCGATCAGGCTGACGTGAAGGGCAGGCGGGTGCTGCTGCGCGTCGACCTCAATGTGCCGATCCAGGACGGGGTCGTCGCCGACGCAACCCGCATCGAGCGCATGGCGCCGACCATCAGCCAAATCGCCGATCGCGGCGGCATGGTGATCCTGCTCTCGCATCTGGGCCGGCCCGAGGGGCCCGATCCCAAAGACTCGCTCAAGCCGGTCGCCGCCGCGACGGCACGCATCATCGGACGCCCGGTCGCCTTCGTGGACGACTGCATCGGCCCGAAGGCCGAAGCGGCCGTGCGCGCCATGAAGGCGGGCGACATCCTGTGCCTGGAGAACACCCGCTTCCACGCCGGCGAGGAGAAGAACGACCCGGCTTTCGCGGCCGCGCTTGCCCGGCTTGGCGACATCTGGGTCAACGATGCGTTTTCGGTGTCGCACCGCGCCCATGCTTCGACCGAGGGCCTCGGCCGCATTCTGCCGGCCTATGCGGGCCCCGCCATGGAAGCGGAGCTTGCCGCCTTCAGCCGGGTGCTCGACGCGCCGCAGCGTCCGCTCGCCGCCATCGTGGGCGGCGCCAAGGTCTCGACCAAGCTCGAATTGCTCGGCAACCTGCTGCGCCGGGTCGATGTGCTGATCATCGGCGGCGGCATGGCGAATACGTTTCTGGCCGCACAGGGCAAGGACGTCGGCAAGTCGCTGTGCGAGCACGAGCTCGCCGGCATCGCGCGCGACATTCTGCTGCAGGCCGCCGCCAAGGGCTGCGAGATCGTGCTGCCGGTCGATGCCGTCACGGCGCGGACGTTCGAGGCCAATGCGCCTTCGCGCGTCGTTGCGGTGGATGACGTGGGTGCGGACGAGATGATTCTGGATATCGGCCCGCGCACCGTCGAGCATGTGGTCTCGGTTCTGGGCCGGGTGAAGACGCTGGTGTGGAACGGACCGTTCGGCGCCTTCGAGATGGAGCCCTTCGACAACGGCACGATCGAGGTCGCCGAGGCGGCGGCGGAACTTACCGCTGCCGGCAAGATTGTCTCAGTGGCTGGCGGCGGCGATACGGTTGCGGCGCTCAATGCGGCCGGGACGGTCGACCGGATGACCTATGTGTCGGCGGCGGGCGGCGCATTCCTCGAATGGCTGGAAGGCAAGCCATTGCCCGGGGTCGAGGTTTTGAGAGTAAAATAGGGCTTGACCCGGGACCGCCTGTCCCGGCGAAAGCCGGGACCGTTCCAAACTCCGGAATTTGGAACGGTCCCGGCTCAAAGGCCGGGACATGTCAATGCCGGGACATCCCGATGCCGGGACATGTCGATACTGACGCATGGAAGGAGGCTTAAGTGAACCTCGCTGAGCTCAACCGGGTCGCCGAGGCCATGGTTGCACCGGGCCGCGGCATCCTCGCCGCCGACGAATCATCGGCCACCATCAAGAAGCGGTTTGACGCCATCGGCGTCGAGTCGACCGAGAACAATCGGCGTGACTACCGCGAACTGCTGTTTCGCTCGACCGAGGCGATGTCGAAATACATTTCCGGCGTCATCCTCTATGACGAGACCATCCGCCAGAACGCCAAGGACGGCACGCCGCTGGTCAAGGTGATCGAAAAGTCCGGAGCGCTGCCGGGCATCAAGGTCGACAAGGGCGTCAAGCCGCTGCCGTTCTGCCCCAACGAGGTCATCACGGAAGGTCTCGACGGCCTGCGCGAGCGCCTCGTCGAATATCGCGGGCTCGGGGCCAAGTTCGCCAAGTGGCGCGCCGTCATCGACATCGGCGCCGGCATTCCGACCCACACCGGCATCAACACCAACGCCCATGCGCTCGCGCGCTATGCCGCGCTCTGCCAGGACGAAGGCATCGTGCCCATCGTCGAGCCCGAAGTGCTGATGGACGGCGATCACGACATCGACCGCTGCTATCAGGTCACCGAGTGGACGTTGAAGCGGGTGTTCGAGCAGCTCTACGATCAGCGGGTGGCGCTCGAAGGCATGGTGCTCAAGCCCAACATGGTGGTTGCGGGCAAGAAGTGCGCGAAGCGCGCAACGGTCGATGAGGTCGCCGACAAGACCCTCAAGGTGCTCAAGGCCTGTGTTCCGCCCGCCGTTCCCGGCATCGCGTTCCTGTCGGGCGGCCAGTCGGACGAGGAGGCGACCGCGCACCTCGATGCCATGAACAAGGGCGGCGGCCTGCCCTGGAAGCTCACCTTCTCCTATGGCCGCGCCCTGCAGGCGGCGCCGCAAAAAGCCTGGGCCGGAAAGAGCGAGAATGTCGCGGCCGCGCAACGCGCCTTCGTGCACCGCGCCATGATGAACAGCCTGGCGGCGCGCGGGCAATGGAAATCGGAGCTGGAAAAGAAAGCGGCATGAAATCCTTAACCCGCCGGAGCTAAAAGGAACAACAAACGCCCCCAATCCGCCCGATTGCCGGGGCAAGCGACCTCGCCATGGCGTCCCGAGACGATAGGACCAAACCGCGGCGCCCCGATCCGCGCCTGTACCTGGTCAGCCCCGAAGTCGCTGACGCGGCCGCCTTTGCCGGCGCGCTGGCCGCGGCGCTCGCGGGCGCCGATGTGGCGGCGGTGCTGCTGCGCGTGGCGGGACCCGATGAGCGGAGCCTGATCAATATCGGCAAGAAGCTCGCGCCGCTCATTCAAGATACGGGCGCGGCGTTCCTGCTGGCCGGCCACCCCGACATTGTCGCACGCGTGGGCGCCGACGGCGCGCATCTCACCGGCATCGATGCTTTCAGCGCCGCGCGCGCCACCTTGCAGCCGGAGCGGATCGCGGGCTGCGGCGGTCTCACCACCCGTCACGACGCCATGCTGGCCGGCGAAGCCGGTGCCGATTACGTTCTGTTCGGAGAGCCTGATCAAGCCGGACGCCGCCCCTCCTTCGAGGCGATCGCGGAGCGCGTGACCTGGTGGGCCGAAATCTTCGCACCGCCCTGTGTCGGGTTTGCCGCCACGCTGGCCGAGGCGGCCATGCTGGCGACGGCCGGGGCGGATTTCGTCGCGGTCGGCGACTGCATCTTCAACGACAGCCGCGGGCCGGCAGCCGCGCTTGCCGACGCGGCGCAACGCCTCGCGCTGCCGGAGGCGGTCGAATGAGCGGCGCCCGGCCCGCCGCAGCGGTCCTGCTGGCAGCTTGCGCCGCGGCCGGGCTCTGCGCATCCGCGGCCGCGCAGGCACCGGCTCAACTCGCCCCGACGGCGGCCCAAACGGCGCCCCAGGCGGCGCCCCAAGCGCCGCCCCAAGCGCCCTCGAGGCCGGCCGCGAAGCCAGCCCCCAAGCCCGCAGCAGCCAAACCGGCGCCGACGAGCACGCCGCCAGCCGCCCCGCCGCCGACAGCCGCTGGGGGCGAGCCCGATCTGGCCTTCGGGGCCTTCCAGCGCGGCTATTATCTCACCGCCCTGTCGCTCGCGACCCACCGCGTCGACGAGAAAGGCGACGTCAAGGCGATGACGCTCCTGGGCGAGATTTACAGCAACGGCTTCGGGGTGGCGCGCGACGACGTCAAGGCCGCCGAATGGTACAAGCTTGCCGCCGACCGCGGCGATCGCGAAGCGATGTTCGCCCTTGCCATGTTCCGCCTTTCCGGACGCGGCGGCCCCGTCAATCGCGAAGAGGCGACCAAGCTGCTCGCCAGCGCCGCCAAGCTCGGACATGTCGCGGCCGCCTACGATCTGGGTCTGCTCTATCTCGAAGGTCAGCTGTTCCCGCAAGATTTTGCGCGCGCCGCCGAGCTCTTTCGCGGCGCCGCGCAGGCCGGCAATCCGGAAGCCCAATACGCGCTCGCCGCCCTTTACAAGGACGGCCGCGGCGTGCCCAAGGATGCGGTCCAAGCCGCGCGCCTGCTCGCCGCGGCCGCGCTGGCCGACAATACCGATGCGGAGCTCGAATTCGGCATCGCGCTGTTCAACGGCACCGGGGTCGCCAAGGACGAAGCGGCGGCCGCCGTCCTGCTGCGCAAGGCGGCCCGCAAGGGCAACCCGGTGGCGCAGAACCGCCTGGCCAATCTCCTGGCCAATGGCAAAGGCGTGCCGGCCGATCCGGTGCAGGCCATCAAATGGCACCTGATCGCCAAGGCCGGCGGCGACGGCGATATCGGGCTCGACGATTTCATGCGCGGCCAAAAGCCGGAGGTGCAGGCCGCCGGCGAGAAGGCGGCGCAGCCGTGGCTCGAGGCTATCAGACTCTCGCGCTCTTGACGGGCCGGCGCCCGACAGGCAGACCACGCGTGGCATGATTGGCCATTGTGCCCGGCGTCGCGGCGAAACTTGCGTCACCTCGCCCGCCGCGAACTGTTCCCGCGGGTCGCTCATCACGGTGTGAGGGCGTGCGCTCACGAGGTCATCCGCCGGCGCGGATGACGGCAGGCCATCAACCGGCGAATCCCCTCAAACCGCGAACGCCTTGCATGCTCCGTTCCGCGCTCCTCAACGTCATGATCAAGGCCGCGCACAAGGCCGGCCGCACGCTCAAGCGCGACTTCGGCGAGGTCGAGCACCTGCAGGTCTCGTTGAAAGGACCGGCGAATTTCGTCAGCGCCGCCGATCACCGTGCCGAGGAGATCTTGTGCGCGGAGCTTGCGGCGGCGCGCCCCGGCTACGGCTTTGTGGGCGAGGAAGGCGGCCGCCGCGAAGGCACCGACCAGACTCATACCTGGATCGTCGATCCGCTCGACGGCACCTCGAACTTCCTGCACGGCATTCCGCATTTCGCAATCTCGATCGGGCTCGAGCGCGAGGGCACGATCGTCGCCGGTCTGATCTACAATCCGATCAACGACGAGCTGTTCACCGCCGAGCGCGGCAAGGGCGCCTTTCTCAATAATCAGCGCCTGCGGGTAGCGGCCCGCAAGCGGCTCGGCGATGCGGTCGTCGCCTGCGGGCTGCCGCATCTGGGACGCGGCGACCTGGAGCTGGGAAACCGCGAGCTCGCCGCCGTGCAGCCCAAAGTGGCCGGGTTGCGCCGGTTCGGGGCGGCTTCGCTCGACCTGGCCTGGGTGGCGGCCGGACGTTTCGACGGCTATTGGGAGCGGGCGCTGTCGCCGTGGGATATCGCGGCAGGACTTATCCTGGTGCGCGAGGCCGGCGGATTCGTCACCGACCTCCAGCAGGGCGACACACCCTGGGTCAGCGGCGACGTCGTGGCCGGCAATGAGGCGATACACCGCGAGCTTCTTGCCCTGCTCGAGGCGGCGGCAAGGGCTTGAGGTCGCTCGCGGAGGAAGCGGACGTGTCGAGCCGGTACCGGCTGCCGGCTGTCGGCTCCGCGGAACGGGAGTTTCCCTGAATCACAATGATTTTTGCCGCATTCCTGCTTTTTCCTTTCGCATCGCCTATGTCATAGATCGCCGATGTCATAGTATGTGTCGCATGTATCCCCGTAACGAGCGCTGGCCGCTGTCCCATGGCGCATGACCTCGATCCGCTGAAGCTGTCCTCGCCCCGGATTTTTCTGGTCCGGATGATGGTGTTCCTGGTCCTGTGCGCGCTCGTGGTGGTCATCCTTTACAAGCAGATCGCCGTAGCGTTCCTGTCCAATGTCGGCCTCAACACGGTGATCATCTTCGTGCTGATCATCGGCATCATGCTGACCTTCCGCCAGGTCATCCGGCTGTTCCCGGAGGTCAACTGGGTCAACGGCTTCCGGCTGGCCGATCCGGGCCTTGCCGTCGAACGGCCGCCGGTCCTGCTTGCCCCGATGGCCTCGATCCTCGGCGATCGCATGGGCCGAATGGCGATCTCCTCGACCATGATGCGCGGCATTCTCGATTCGATCGCCACCCGGCTCGACGAAGCGCGCGACATTTCCCGCTACATGACGGGGCTGCTGGTCTTCCTCGGCCTGCTGGGCACGTTCTGGGGCCTGATCGTGACGGTCGGCTCGGTCGGCGGCGTCATCAATACGCTCAAGGTCGGCGGCGATGCCCAATCCACATTCGATTCGCTGCGCGAGGGCCTGGCGGCGCCGCTCAGCGGCATGGGGATCTCGTTTTCGTCATCGCTGTTCGGTCTGGCCGGCTCGCTTGTGCTGGGTTTCCTCGACCTGCAGTCGAGCCAGGCCCAGAACCGCTTCTACATCGATCTCGAGGATTGGCTGTCCACCACGGTCCGCGACCTCGGGGCCGGCGCCGAGGCGGGAGCGGCCGCCGGCGCGGCGCCGGGCGATATGCGGGTGACGATCGATCGGCTGAAGGAAGTCATGGCCGAGGGCGGGTCGAACCGGGCGGCGACGACCGCCATGGCCAATCTGGCGGAGGCAATCCAGGGCCTGGTCCACCATATGCGCACCGAGCAGCAGATGATCCGCGACTGGGTCGATTCCCAGGCCGAGCAGCACCGCGAGGTCCGCCGTCTGCTGGAGATCCTGGTCCGCGAGAACGTCAACAGCAAGTAACCACCGATCAGGCAGAAACCATGGCCCTTGCTCGCCGCAGCCGTGACACCGGCATGAACTACTGGCCCGGCTTCGTCGACGCGCTGTCGACTTTGCTGCTCGGCATCATCTTCCTGCTCACGGTGTTCGTGGTCGTGCAGTTCTACCTGACGCAGGAG
This sequence comes from Xanthobacteraceae bacterium, assembly GCA_036502925.1. Lineage (GTDB taxonomy): Bacteria > Pseudomonadota > Alphaproteobacteria > Rhizobiales > Xanthobacteraceae > VAZQ01. Next base: position 12,515 of record DASXXS010000141.1, on the reverse strand, counting down.
GTGTCCGGCAAGGATACCGCGCTGAACCGCCTCAATGCGCAGATCGAGCAGCTCACCGAGCTGCTGTCGCTGGAAAAATCCGGCAAGCTGAGCGTCGAGGAGCAGCTCGCCCAGCTGCGTTCGAACCTGGCCGCGGCCGAAGGCGAGCGCGATCGTTACAAGGGCCTCTATCAAGGCGCCGGCGGGGCTGACGCGCAAGGCAAGGCGGCCGAGCTTTCCGGCGCCCTCGAGGCTGAAAAACGCATCTCGGGGCGCGCGCTGGCGCAAATCGAGGTGCTCAACCAGCAGATCGCGGCGCTGCGCCGCCAGCTTGCGGCATTGCAGGACGCGCTCGATGCCTCGGCCCAGAAGGACAAGGACGCGCAGATCCAGATTTCGGACCTCGGCCAGCGCCTCAACGTCGCGTTGGCGCAGCGTGTCCAGGAGCTTTCGCGCTATCGTTCGGATTTCTTCGGCCGGTTGCGCGCCATTCTGGGCGATCGGCCCGATATCCGCATTGTCGGCGACCGCTTCGTGTTCCAGTCCGAGGTGTTCTTCGACACCGGTCAGGCGGTGCTCAAGCCCGAGGGACGCCTCGAGCTCGACGGGCTCGCCGCCGCGCTCCTCGATCTCGAGAAGAAGATTCCCGGTGAGATCGCCTGGGTGCTGCGCGTCGACGGCCACACCGACGTGCGCCCGATCTTCAGCGTGCAATTCAGATCGAACTGGGACCTGTCGGCAGGGCGCGCGATCTCGGTGGTGCAATACCTGATCAGCAAGGGCGTCCCGCCGCAGCGGCTGGTGGCCGCAGGGTTCGGCGAGTTCCAGCCGATCGATACCGAGCGGACCGAGGAAGCCTTCAGCCGCAACCGCCGCATCGAGCTGAAGCTGACGGAGCGGTGAGCGCGGCGTCCTTCACGCTGCGGCCGTATCAGGCAGCCGATGAGGAACCCGCCATCGAGCTGTGGCGCCGGACCTGGCAGATCGCCTATCCGCAATTGGACTTCACGGCGCGCCTCGACTGGTGGCGGCAACGCTGGCGCAACGAGCTGGCGCCGACTGCGACGATCACGGTCGCCGAATCGGCCGGACAATTGGTCGGCTTCGTGACCGTCGATCCGGGCACCCGGTATCTCGATCAGATCGCGGTGGCGCCCGAGGCGTGGGGTTCGACGGTCGCCGGCGCGCTGCTGGCGGAAGCCAAGCGGCTCTCGCCCGCGGGCCTCGATCTTGCCGTCAATGCAGATAATGGCCGCGCCATCCGCTTCTACGAAAAGCAGGGATTCGTCGTCACCGGAACCGACGTCAACCCGCGCTCCGGTGCGCCGGTTCGCAAAATGGCCTGGCGGCCCTGATGTTCAGCGCGGGCGGATGATCAGCAGCGTCAGCGATCAGGTGTTTTGGAATTGCAGCTTGGCCAGCCGCGCGTAGAGACCGCCGCCGGCGGCCAGCCGCTCATGCGTGCCCTCCTCGACGATACGGCCAGCCTCCATCACCAGAATCCGATCGCAGGACTGCACGGTCGCCAGCCGGTGCGCGATCACCAGCGTGGTGCGCTCCTGCATCAGGTGCTCGAGCGCGGCCTTGACCAGAGTTTCGCTCTCGGCATCGAGCGAGGAGGTTGCCTCGTCGAGCAGCAGAAGCGGGGCGTCGCGCAGGATGGCGCGCGCGATCGCGAGGCGCTGGCGCTGGCCGCCCGAAAGGGTCACTCCGCGCTCGCCGACCAGGGTCTCGAAGCCCTGCGGCAGCCGGCGGATGAACTCGGAGGCGAGCGCGAGATCGGCCGCATGCGCCACCTCGGCATCGCTGGCCTGCGGGCGCCCGAATCGGATGTTCTCGCGGATCGATCCGCCGAACACCACCGCGTCTTGCGGCACCAAGGCAATCCTTTGACGGAGCGCAAACGGATCAGCGTCGATGAGCGGCACCCCGTCAAACGTGATGGTGCCGGAGGAGGGATCGTAGAACCGCAGCAGGAGGTGGAAGATCGTGCTCTTGCCGGCGCCCGAAGGACCGACGAGCGCGACTTTCTCGCCGGGCTGCACGCGAAACGAGATGCCGTCGAGCACGCGAACGTCCGGCCGCGCCGGGTAGGAAAAACCGACGGCCTTGAACGCCACCTCGCCGCGCGCCGGCGTCGGCAGCGCGACCGGATGGGCGGGGCGCTCGATGGCCGGCCTGATCGCCAGGATCTCGAACAAACGCTCGGCGGCGCCCGACGCCGCCGCGACTTCGCCGCCGACCTGGGAAAGCTCGCCCAGGGCACCGGCCGCCAGCACCGCGAACAGCAAGAACTGCGACAGCCGGCCCGGCGTGATCGTGCCGGCCAGCACGTCCTGGGCGCCGACCCACAGCACCACCACCACGCTGGCGAAGACCAGAAAGATCGCGATGGCGGTGAGGATCGCGCGCGCCCGGGTCGACAGGACGGCGGCCCCGAAGGCGCGCTCGACCGCCTCGCGAAACCGGCCGATCGCCAGCGCCTCATTGGTGAAGGCCTGCAGGATGCGGACCGCGCTGATCAGCTCGGACACATAGGCCGACGCTTCGGCCAAGGCGTCCTGCGCCAAGCGCGACCGCTGGCGCACGGAGCGCCCGAATCCATAGAGCGGCAGCACGATGAGCGGGATGGCGGCGAGCACGAAGGCGGACAGCCGCGGGCTCGTCACCACCATCATGATCGAGGCGCCGAGAAACAGGACCAGATTGCGCAACGCCACCGAGACCGAGGATCCGACCGCGGCTTTGATCTGGGTGGTATCGGCGGTGAGCCGCGAAACCATCTCGCCGGTCTTGGCCTCGTCGAAGAAGGCGGAGGAGAGCGAGACAAGATGGCCGAAAACCTCGCTGCGCAAGTCGGCGACGATGCGCTCGCCGAGCGTGGTAACGAGATAGAACCGCATGGCGCTGGCGAGCGCGAGCACGCCCACCACCGCGATCATCACCGAGAAATAGCTGTTGATCAGGTGCGCGCCTTCGCTGGTGAAACCGAAATCGATCATGCGGCGAACCGCGATCGGCACCGCCAACGTGGCCAGAGCCGCCAGGACCAGAGCGCAAACAGCAGCGACGGCCCGCACGCGATAGCGCCAGATATAGGGCAGCAGCGAAAGCAGCGGCCGCAGCTTGGCTTGGCGGGGGGACGGCGCCGCCGCGGCAGCCGGGCTTTCCGGCAGTTGCGCGACGGCTGGCGGCGGACGCGCCGCGGCGCTCTCGACCATATTCATGGGACGCAGTTCATGGATACGCAGTTCACAGACACGCAGCTCATTGGACGCAGATCATGGGGCGCAGTTCCTGGGACGCACGGCCTGCCGGCCGGTCTTATCGCCGGTCAGCGCTGATCGCGGGGGACCGGATCGGTGAGCTCTACGGCGGGAGGCCTACAGCCGATGGGCTGTGACAATGCCTTCTCGGCGCATCTGTGGCAACCGCAACCGCGCCTTGTTTCCCGCGCCGGCCTGCGGTATAGAGCCGCCACTTCTCATCAATCAGCCAGAACTTCATTGCCGGCCGAGCCGCACGGAACGATTAAGACCATGAAACCTGATACCCATCCCGACTATCACAGCGTGAAGGTGGTGATGACCGACGGCACCGAGTTCACCACCCGAACCACCTGGGGCAAGCCCGGCGACACGCTGCGCCTGGATATCGACCCGAAGTCGCATCCGGCCTGGACCGGCGGGCAGCAGCAACTGCTCGATCGCGGCGGCCGGCTGTCGCGCTTCCAGAAGAAGTTCTCCGGCTTCCTCAAGAAGGAATAGCGCGTTTGCGGCCAAGGCGCCCGCAGGCCAAGGCACCCGCCGAGGGCCGCCGACGTCCCTGCTGGCACGGCGCTGATCAGATGTCATCCGCCTCGAACGCGGCCTTGAGCAAGCCGAGTTGCCGCTCCACCGGGTTGCTGCGGTTGGCGAGCGTGAAGTCCGGTCTTGCATGCATGGTCGCATCAAGGCGCCGGATGTCGGCCTGCAGCGCCCTGGAACGCGCGATCAAACCGCGCAGACGCTCGGGCAGGAGCTTCATGCTGTCCTCGCTGCCCGCCTCGCCGGCCGCAAGCTTGACTTTGTTTTTTTCCTTGTTGGCCTGCGCCAACGACATTTCGCCTTCCTTGACGGCGCGATGCAACAGCAGCCAAGACGCAAGCTGCATGAGGCGGGTGGTCAGGCGCATGCTCTCGGTCGCATAGGCGAGCGCTGCCATGCGTTCGAGCTTCTTGGATTCCTTTCGGCCAGGCCCGTCGAGATAACTCGCCGTTTCTTCGACCAGCGCCATTCCGTCCCGGAACAGATCGGCAAAGACCTGCGAATTCGCGAGCCTTTCGCCGAAGGAAACGGGCCCCGCCCCGTTGACCGACTGTTCCGACATTTACGCCTCGCACTTCAACGCAACTGATAGTTTTTTGATGATGTGCCAGCCACCCCTCCGGCGAGACGCAGCATTGCGCGGCTTGAGCCCCGATGTCCAGCACTCGCGCAACGAAGATCCGGACATAGTTGCCGCGCGGCCACGCTTGCGGTCCAAGCGCGCGGCTGCGCGTTCCGGCGGCCCGCGAGAACGCGCCACCAGGCGACAAAAGACCGGACACAGCGAGCAAGATCAATGCCTTGTGCTTACTGCACCGCAACGCAATAAAGAATGCTCGTGGCGCCACCAGCGCCGGTGCCGGCCAGCCTCCATTGAAACCCGGACCCATATGCCCCGAAACGGGACAGCAAAAAAAGGAGCCGCCGTTTCCGGCGGCTCAAAGGTTAACAGGGAGGCGTCAAACAGAGTGGACAGGAGCCACTCGATGTCCAGAAGTAAGGACGAAATGACTAATGATCGAGAAAGCTTAACAAGCTATTAAGATATTCAAGAATTTTGCTCGGCGCCCGGCAGCCATGCTTTACCCATTGCGGGCGTCAGGCTGGGTTGCGCTTATTTCCTGAAGAACTGGTCAGCCGTTTGGCGTGAAGCCTGCTTGCTGATCTTGTCGGCCTCGAGCCGGGCAATCTCGCTCCGCAGCAAGCCGATGCGCTCGTCGAGCTCCTTCACCGAAAGCAATGAAAGGTCCTGCCCGATCTCGTGAGAGATCTTCTTTTTCGGCCGGTCGTCGTCGTCCATCGCTGCCATCGCGGGCTCCTGGAGCGCAACCATAACGGCCAAGCTCCCGGTTGTCACATGATCTCGATTGTCACTTGGGGCTGCGCCCACTAAGACAGCGGCGGCGCATGTACGGATGGACCCCATGAGCACAGTTCCGGCCCGCATGACCGCCATGGTGATCCGCGCGCCGGGCGGACCGGACATGCTGGTGCCGCAGGAGCGGCCGGTACCTGTGCCGGGCGAGCATGAGATGCTGGTGCAGGTCGCCGCCGCCGGCGTCAACCGGCCGGACGTGATGCAGCGAAAAGGCCTCTACCCGCCTCCACCCGGCGCCACCGACATTCCGGGCCTGGAGATCGCGGGCGAGGTGATCGCGCTCGGTCCCAGGGTCGGGCGCTGGAAACCGGGCGACAAGGTGATGGGGCTGGTGGTCGGAGGCGGCTATGCGCAGTTCTGTCCGGTCCATGAAAGTCACGCGCTGCCGATCCCGCGGACCCTGTCGCTGATCGAGGCGGCCGCCATTCCGGAGACGTTTTTCACGGTCTGGCACAATGTTTTCGAGCGCGGCGCCCTCAAGCCGGGCGAAACGCTGCTCGTGCACGGCGGCTCATCGGGTATCGGCACGGCCGCCATACAGCTCGCCAAAACCAACGGCGCGCGCGTGATCACCACCGCCGGCACGCCGGAGAAATGCCAAGCCTGCCGCCGCCTGGGCGCCGACGTCGCCGTCAACTACCGGGACGAAGACTTTGTGGCCGCCACCAAGGCCGCGACGCATGGGCGGGGCGCCGATGTTATTCTCGACATGGTGGGAGGCGACTATATCGAGCGCAACTACGAGGCCGCCGCGGTCGAGGGGCGCGTGGTGCAGATCGCCTTCCAGGGCAGCCCGAAGGCCACGGTGAATTTCCACCGCATCATGCTCAAGCGCCTGATCCACACCGGCTCCACGCTGCGCGCCCGCGCGGTCGAGGACAAAGGCGCGATTGCGCGCGCGGTCGAGCAACACGTGCTGCCGCTGATCGCCGCCGGCCGGGTGAAGCCGGTCATCGACAGCACCTTTGGGCTCGGTGAGGCCGCTCTTGCGCATGCGCGGATGGAATCGGGCGCTCACATCGGCAAGATCGTGCTGACCCTGTGAACCATTCAGGCATTCATTGGAATCTCGGGCTTGGCGCGCGCCGGCGTGCCGGCCGCCCGATGCCGGCCGCGCGCGGCGAAACCGCGGGCCGCAAGGCGGCGGGCCGCGAAATAGACGTAATGTTGGATAGCAATAGGCCCCCACTCGCCCCTGCGCCGGCGCCGATCCGCCGCGCGGGCGAATTCGATTGTGCTTTTGCCTATTGTGCTCTTGCCCGTCGGGCTCTCGCATTTGGAGATCGTCGTTTGAGCTTCGTGCGCGCCACCGCTCGGCCGGCGATCCTCGCGATCGTGACGATCTTCACGATCCTGTCGGCCGGCGCCCCAACTGCCCGCGCGGTCGAGGCGGTCAACGTGGCGCAGGATGCCGCCGCGCTCGATCTGACCGCCGCGGTCGAGCGCCATCGCACCGACACCGATCGCCTCCTGGTATCCGCCGCACCCGGCCCCGACGGCATCGTCCAGCGCATGGACGTGCGGGCGCGCCAGGGCAATACCAATTGGGCGGTGTTCGCGCTCACCAATACGGGCAACGAGCAGCTCGAGCGCCTGATCGTGGTCCCGCACTATCGCATGGTGGGTTCCGGCCTGTTGTGGCCCGACCTTGGCCTCTCGCGGGTGGTGAGCATCACCAGCAGCAGCGACCGTCCCGACCGCCAGGACAGCGCGACCGCGGATATTTTTCGCATCACGCTCGATCCCGGCAGCGTCATGACCTACGTGATGGAGCTGCGCACCGACAAGCTGACGCAGCTCTATCTTTGGGAGCCCGACGCCTACAAGGACAAGATCAACAGCATCACGCTGTTCTACGGCATCGTGATCGGAATTGCCGGCTTGCTGGCGCTGTTCCTCACCATCCTGTTCGTGGTCAAGGGCAGCGTGATGTTCCCGGCCGCCGCCGCGCTCGGCTGGGCGGTGCTGGTCTATATCGGCATCGATTTCGGCTTCTGGGGCAAGGTCTTCGAAATCTCGGCGGACGCCGAACGGGTCTGGCGGGCGGCCGGCGAAGCCATCCTGGCCGCCACGCTGCTGGTATTCCTCTTCGCCTATCTCAATCTCAATCGCTGGCACGTGCGCTATTCGCACATCACGCTCGGCTGGCTCGCCTTTCTGGGCGCGCTGGTCGCGGTCGCGCTGTTTGATCCGGCGGTCGCGTCCGGCATCGCGCGGCTGTCGCTGTTGGCGGTCGCGGTGCTCGGCTTCGGGCTCGTCGTCTATCTTTCGTTGCACGGCTACGATCGCGCCGTCCTGCTCATCCCGACCTGGCTTCTGCTGGTGGTGTGGGTGATCGCGGCGGGCTTCGCGGTGACCGGAGTCCTGACCAACGACATCGTGGGCCCGGCGCTGCTCGGCGGCCTGGTTCTGATCGTCATGCTGATCGGCTTCACGGTGATGCAGCATGCCTTCGCGGGCGGGATCACCCACGGCATCGTCACCGACGTGGAACGTCGGGCGCTGGCGCTGACCGGCTCCGGCGACATGATCTGGGATTGGGATGTCTCCTCCGACAAGGTGTTCACCAGCCCGGAGACCGAAGCCTTGCTGGGACTCAAGCGCGGCACGCTGGAAGGATCGGCCGCGCGCTGGCTCGAGGTGCTGCATCCGCTCGACCGCGATCGCTTCCGCGCCGCGCTCGACGGCGTGATGGAGCAACGCCGCGGCCGGCTCACGCAGGACTTCCGCCTGCGCGCCCCCGACGGCCACTATCTCTGGCTCGCCCTGAAGGCGCGCCCGGTGGTGGGATCGGACGGCGAGGTCGTGCGCATCGTCGGCACCCTCACCGACGTCACCGAGTTCAAGAACGCGGAAGAGCGCCTGCTGCACGACGCCGTGCACGACAATCTGACCGGATTGCCGAATCGCGAGCTGTTCATCGATCGGCTCGAAGGCGTGCTCGCCTTCGCCAAGGCCGACGCCACCATCCGCCTGACCGTGGGCGTGGTCGATCTCGATCGCTTCAAGCAGGTCAATGATTCGGTCGGGATCGCGGTCGGCGACTCGATCCTGCTGACGCTCGCCCGCCGGCTCGGACGGCTGTTGAAACCGCAGGATACGCTGGCGCGACTTTCCGGCGACCAGTTCGCGTTCATCATCATGTCGGAAAAAGAGTCCGACCGCATCATCGCTTTCGTGGAGACGCTGCGGCGCGCGCTGCGCGCCCCGATCAGTTTCAATGATCGGGAAATCTTCGTGACCGCCTCGATGGGGATCGCGCTTGGCGACGGGCAGCCGAACCGGACCGAGGAGGTGCTCAAGGACGCCGAGCTGGCGATGTACCATGCCAAGCGCATCGGCGGCGACCGCATCGAGGTGTTCAAGCCGTCGATGCGCGCGCGCAAGAGCGACCGGCTGACGCTGGAATCGGAGTTGCGGCGCGCGCTCGAACGCGACGAGATCTCGATCCTGTATCAGCCGATCATCCGGCTGGAAGACCGCTCGGTTGCCGGATTCGAGGCGCTGGCGCGCTGGGATCACCCCAAGATGGGCCGCATGTCGCCAACCGATTTCATCGCCATCGCGGAGGAAATCGGGCTGATCGTCGACCTCGGCCTGTTCGTGCTCGAACGCACCGCACGCCAGCTCGGCATTTGGCAACGTGGCGCGCGCCACCGGGAACCGATCTTCGCCAGCGTCAACGTCTCGTCACGTCAGTTGCTGCGGCAGGACCTCATTCATGATCTGCGCACGGTCATCGCCCGTTCCGGACTCGCGCGCGGCACCCTCAAGCTCGAGCTTACCGAATCGCTGGTGATGGAGAATCCGGAACATGCCGCGCAGATGCTGCACCGCATCCGCGAGCTCGGCGCCGGCCTCGCGCTCGACGATTTTGGCACCGGACATTCCTCGCTCGCCTATCTGCAACGCTTCCCGTTCGACACGATCAAGATCGATCAGTCGTTCGTGCGCGCCAGCAGCAAGGGAACGCGGCCGGTGATCTTGCGTTCGATCATCGCGCTGGCGCACGATCTCGGCATGGAGGTCGTGGCGGAAGGCGCCGAATCGGATTCGGACGCCGTCGAGCTCTACCAGCTCGGTTGCGAATATGCGCAGGGCTTCATCTTTGGCGAGCCGATGAGCGCCGACGACGCCAAGGCGCTGCTGCAGTCCGACCGGCTGGAATTGGCGAGGTAATGGCAGGGGACAGTGATCAGTAGTCAGTAGTCAGTAGTCAGAAAACCTGACAACCACTGATTACTGATACCTGATTACTGATACCTGATTACTGATACCTTATTACCGATACCTGTCACGCGTGCCCGGCCTCGCTCGAGAGCTTGCCGACCTCGATGCCGATCTTTTTCAGGGCCAGAGTGTATTTGCCTTCGGTATCGGCGCCGAAGATGAGCTCGCGGTCGGCCGCGCAGTGCAGCCAGCCGTTCTGGTGAATCTCGGTCTCGAGCTGACCCGGCGCCCAGCCTGCATAGCCGAGCGCGAGCACCGCGCTCGCCGGTCCGGCGCCGCGGGCGATCGCCTTGAGGATGTCCAGCGTCGCGGTCAGACAGATGCCCTCGTCGATGGGCAGCGTTGAATTCTCGATGAAGAAGTCGGCGCTATGGAGCACGAAGCCGCGCTGGGTGTCGACCGGGCCGCCCTTGAGCACCTTCACTCCGCCGGCCTGCTGGGGAAGCTGAATCAGATCCGCCGCCGGGACGACCTCGAGTTGCACCAGGAGGTCGGAAAAACTGATATGCGCAGCCGGCTGGTTGACAATGATGGCCATGGCCCCGTCCGCCGAGTGGGCGCACATGTAGATCACGGTGCGGGCAAAACGCTCGTCCCCCATGGACGGCATGGCGATCAGCATCTGCCCGTCGAGAAAGCCGGGCTTGGCGCCTTTGCCTGACGCTTTCGGTCTGGCAATCGGAGGCACGCGCGCCTCGGATCGCGGCGTCGTGCGGCCGATATGCTCGCCGCCGTCTTCGCCGCAATCCTTGCGGTCGTCTTGGCCGGGCGGGAGGCTCTTGCGACCCATTTTCATGGTTGAAATGCTACCCGATTGATTGGCGTTTGCAAATGCGGCGCAACGCAAAAGTTCGTGCGATTTGCGACACAATTCGTGTACCCGCCGCGATTGAAAGCACGATATGTGTCTTTTTCATGCGCCCTGCCCGTGGGACGGACGCGACCGCGAGGCTGCCCTCACCAAGGACGCCTTCACGATGAATTCAATGGCGCGCGAATCGTTTCACACTTAGACCGATGGTCATGAGAATGCATTGCTCCCCTGCGCGTCGTTCGGTCGCGGCTATGTTGTTGATCGCACTCGGCATCGGCATTCTCGGCGCGAGCAGCCTCGGGGTGAGTGCCGCGCGCGCGGCGGACGATGTTTCGGCTCTGGATGTCTCGGCTTTAGATGTCTCGCCCTGGGACGGCGATGCCCGCAGCGCCGCGCGACTGATCGCGGGCGCGCGGCCGTCCGGTTCGGACGCGCCGTTGCGCGCCGGAATCGAGATCAGGCTCGGCCACGGGTGGCACACCTATTGGCGCTATCCGGGCGACGCCGGGGTGCCGCCGCGATTCGACTTCAAGGGATCGCAGAACGTCAGAGCCGTCCAAGTGCTGTGGCCGGCACCGCGGCGGTTGCCAGAGGCAGGCCTTGACACCATCGGATATGATCGCGACGTCATCCTGCCGCTGCGGGTAACCCCGCAGGACCCGGCCAAGCCGGTCAAGCTGCAGATCAAGCTCGACTATGCGGTCTGCGAAAAGCTCTGTGTGCCGGCCCAGAGCAAGGCCGAGCTCGCGCTCGCGGGCGGCCGGAGCGCGCAGGAGGCCCGGCTGGCCGCCGCCGAGGCCCGCGTGCCCCGGAAGGTCGCACTCGGCGCCGGAGGGCCGCTTGGCGCGGAACAGACGCTGGTGATTCGTTCGGTCCGGCGCGAGGAAGGCGGCGCCCACCCCCGCGTCCTGGTCGATGTCGCGGCGCCCCCCGGCATATCGGTCGACCTGTTCGCCGAGGGACCGACCGACCAGTGGGCGCTGCCGCTGCCCGTCGCCATCGATGGCGCCGCGAGCGGGCTGCAGCGCTTCATGTTCGAGCTCGACGGCGCGCCGCCCGATGCCAAATATGAGGGCGCCCTCATCAGCCTGACCGCCGTCACCGACGGCGATGCGATCGAGGTCCCGTTCCGTCTCGACTGATTTCGCGCTCGCCGCTTCTTTGCCATTCCGGTCAAGCCGGGGGGTATGCTTTTTAGCTGAAAATGCTCTAGTTTGAGCGCCGGCTGCCCGCGGGGTTCCGCGGCGCCGCCACAACACCGATCCCCCCGAAAGATTCGAAAAAGGACCAGAGTCATGCCCATCAAGGTCGGCGATCAACTCCCCAATGTTAAATTCAGAGTCGGAACCCCGGACGGCCCGGCCTGGAAGACCACCGACGAAATCTTCAAGGGCAAGAAGGTCGCGCTGTTCGCCGTGCCGGGCGCCTTCACGGGCACGTGCCACAAGATGCACGTGCCGTCGATCCTGCAGAGCGCCAATGGCATCAAGGCCAAGGGCGTGGACACGATTGCGGTGACCAGCGTCAACGACGTGTTCGTGATGGACGCCTGGAAGAAGGCGACCGCCGCCGACGGCGTCGAGTTCCTGGCTGACGGCAACGGCGAGTTCGCCAAGGCGCTGGGCTTGACCATCGACGGCTCGGGCAACGGGCTCGGCACGCGCTCGACACGCTATTCCATGCTGGTCGAGGACGGCGTGGTCAAGAAGCTCAACGTCGAAGAGTCGCCCGGCAAGGTCGAGGTCTCCGGCGGCGACACATTGTTGAAGCAGTTGTGAGTTGGTGAGCGGATTAGATCCGCCATTCCACGCAAGACCGGTGGGTTACGGCGCCAAGAGCGCCTGACCCGCCCTATGGCTTCTCCGATAGCGCGCCGCGTGCGCCCGAACGCACGGCGGCGATGCCCTCCCGGGCCAGCTCATCGGCGCGCTCGTTCATCGCATGGCCGGCATGCCCGCGCACCCAGTGCCAGCGGACCCTATGGTTGCCCAGAGCGGCTTCAAGCCGCTGCCAGAGGTCCACATTCTTGACCGGCTTCTTGTCGGCGGTGCGCCAGCCGTTGCGCTTCCATTGTTTGATCCAGGTCATGATGCCGTTGCGCAGATACTGACTGTCGGTATGGAGGTCGACCAGGCAGGGCCGCTTGAGCGCCTCGAGCGCGGCGATCGCGGCCATCAGCTCCATGCGGTTGTTGGTGGTATGGGGCTCGCCGCCCTTGAGCTCCTTGACGCGATCTCCGAATGCCAGGATCGCGCCCCAGCCGCCGGGCCCGGGATTGCCGGAGCAGGCCCCATCGGTATGGATGACG
>DASXXS010000140.1:0-13628 GCA_036502925.1 Xanthobacteraceae bacterium | reverse complement strand
CCGTTGAATACGCCATAGTGCCCGACGGCCGGCTGCAAGTAGTGCGCCTTGCGATCGGCCGGGATGTTGACGCAAAGGCGATGCGCCGCCTCGGTCTGGCCGACGCCGGAAATATCGTCGTGCTCGCCTTCGATGGTGAGGAGAGCGACGCGCTTGATCTTGGTGAGATCGACCGGCCGGCCGCGATGGGTCATCTCGCCCTTGGGCAAGGCGTGGCGGACGAACACGGTCTCGACGGTTTGCAGATAATATTCGGCGGCGAGATCCATGACGGCCAGATATTCGTCGTAGAATTCCTTGTGCTTGCCCGCGGAATCGCCGTCGCCCTTGACCAGATTGAGGAACAATTGCTTGTGCGCCTCGATGTGGCGCTCGAGATTCATGCTGACGAAGCCGTTGAGCTGCAGGAATCCCGGATAGACGTCGCGCATCAGGCCCGGATTGGGAAACGGCACCTTGGTGATGACGTTGCGGCGGAACCAGTCGACGCCGCGCCGCTCAGCCAGCAGGTTCACGGCGGTCGGATTGACGCGCGTATCGATCGGGCCGCCCATCAGCACCATGGAATGGGGAACATAGGGATCGTCGCTGGCCTCCATGCGGGCAACCGCCGCCATCACCGGCACCGACGGCTGGCACACCGCCAGCACGTGCACGTCGCCGGCCAGCAAGTGCAGCATCGAGATCAGGTAGTCGATGTAGTCGTCGAGATCGAACCTGCCCTGGCTCAGCGGCACCATGCGGGCGTCGGCCCACTCGGTGACGTAGACATCGTGGTAGGGCAGGAAGCCCTCCACGGTCCCGCGCAGGAGCGTGGCATAGTGACCCGACAGCGGCGCCACGATCAGCAGGCGCGGCTGCGGCCGGCGCGGCCGCCGCTCGAAGGCGCGCTCGAAATGCAGCAACCGGCAAAACGGCCGCTCCCAGACCGTCGAGATGTGGACCGGCACGCGTTCACCGCCCACCAGCGTGGAATTGATCCGCCATTCGGGCTTGCCGTAGCGGCGGGTCGAGCGCTCGAACATTTCGCAGGCGGCCGCCACGGTCTTGCCGAATTCGGTATGGGCCAGGGGATTGGCCGGGTTCCTGAAGAACAAGCGGGTCGCATCCGCCAAGGCGCGCGACGGATTGAGCGACGCTTGGCTCATCTCGTAGAACCAGTAGAACGGGCCCGCCAGCATCGGGCCGGGCAGCATAGGCACAGCGCCGGCCACTGCGGCCGGAGCGCCGCCGAATTCCCCAATTGCCATCGCCCCGGTCCCTGACGGTTCTTGCTGCACTGCAGCAGAATGTCGTTTTTCTTTCACACAGTCAACATAGAGTAATCGTTCTGCATCCGCCCTAACATATGGGGATCCTTTCGCTTTGGGGCAAACGGGCGAGGATTACTCGCCGGACTGCAGCAACGAGCCCTGCCGGCGGGCGCTCTTGAGCAGTTGCAGGAACGCTATGACGGCGGCGCAAAAATAGACCGCGTTGAGCCCCAAGGCTTGCGCCATGAGATCGGCGCGAAAGACGTGGTCCATCACCAGCGCCCGCATGCCCTCGAACACATAGGTCGGCGGCAAGGCCCAGGCGACGACCTGCAGCCAGGGAGGCAGCGTCCCCACCGGGTAGTAGACGCAGGTCAGCGGCAGCAGCACGAACATCAGCGTCCAGGCCAGGCTTTCGGCCCCCATGCCGTTGCGCAACAGGATGCCGGACACCAGGATGCCGACCGACCAGCTGGTGAGAATGAGGTTGGCGAAGAACGCGGCCAGCGCAAACCCCATCCCATAGATGTTGAACCCGAACAGCGCGATCGCCATGAGCGAGACCGGCACCATGCCGATGGCGAGGCGCACGATGCTCATGATCATCAAGGCGGCGACGAACTCGATCGGCCGCAGCGGGCTGATCATCAGGTTGCCGAGGTTGCGCGCCCACATCTCCTCGAGAAACGACACCGAGAATCCGAGCTGCCCGCGGAACAGGATATCCCATAGCAGCACCGCGCCGATGAACATTCCGCCGGCGCGGGCGAAAAAGCCGGCGTTCTGGGAAATGTAGAGCTGCAGAAATCCCCAGACGAACAATTGCATCGTGGGCCAGTAGATGAGCTCGAGAACGCGCGGCCACGACGAGCGCAGGAGATACAGATAGCGCAGCACCATCGCGGCCACCCGATGGGGGGCAAACGTGATCGCGCGGGTCGCGGGCGCGCTCATTGCGCGGCCTCGCGCGCCTCGCCGCGCCCGCGCGCCACATCGAGAAAGACCTCCTCCAGCGTCTGCCGTCCGTAGCGGGTCAGCAGCCGCCGCGGCGTGTCGTCATCCTCGATGCGCCCGTTCTTCATCATGATGACGCGCTCGCACAGCCGTTCCACCTCGGACATGTTGTGGGAGGCCAGCAGCACGGTGGCGCCGTGCTGCTCGCGAAAGCGCTCGAGCCGCGAGCGCACCCAGTCGGCGGTGTCGGGATCGAGCGACGCGGTCGGCTCGTCAAGCAGAAGCACGTCGGGCCGGTTGATCAGCGCCTTGGCCAAGGCGACGCGGGTCTTCTGCCCGGCCGACAGCTTGCCGGTGGGTCGGTCGAGAAAATCGCCGAGCTCCAGCTGCGCGGCAATGTCAGCGATGCGCGCGCCAAGCTGCTCGACCGCGTAGAGCCGGCCGAACACCTTGAGGTTCTGGCGGACCGTGAGCCGGTGCGGCATGTCGACATAGGGACTCTCGAAGTTCATCCGGTGCAGCACCTGATAGCGCTGGCGCGGCATCTCGGCGCCGAGCACTTTCGCGCTCCCCGAGCTGGGCATGACCAGGCCCAAGATCATCGCGATGGTGGTGGTCTTGCCGGCGCCGTTGCCGCCGAGCAGCCCGGTGATCGAGCCCGGCGCCAACGCAAACGAGATGCCGTCGACCGCGCGGGTGGCGCCGTAGACTTTCACCAATTGATCAACCGCGATGGCGGGTTCGACGGGCACGATTCCACTCAAAGGCCGAATAAGCCCGCCAGATGTGAGCCCGCCCGGCGCCCGGTGCAAGCCCTCCATGGTCTCGCTGCCATGGTCGCGCGAAGCGCCGGCCCGCGCGCTTGAGCGCGCGGCCCGAGCCGTTAGATTGGGGCCATGGCGGAGCAGGACCGCATTCAGGCTTTCCATGCGGGGCGCAATGTGCGCCTCGACACGCTGGTGCGGCTGCGCTGGCTCGCCGTGATCGGCCAGACCACGGCCGTGCTGGTGGTCTATCTCGGGCTCGATTTCGAGCTGCCGATCTGGGCCTGCCTCGCCGTGATCGCGCTCACGGCGTGGCTCAACGTGGCCTTGCGCTGGCGCTTCCGCATGGCGCAGCGGGTGGAACCCGAACGTGCCGCCTGGCTGCTCGCCTTCGACATCGCGGAGTTGGCGATCCTCCTGTTCCTCACCGGCGGGCTGGAAAATCCGTTTGCGTTCCTGTTTCTCGGCCCGGTGCTGCTGTCGGCGACCGCGCTGCCGCCGCGGCTGACCCTGATGCTGGGCGGCTTCGCGGCGGCCTGCGCGACCGCGCTGATCTTCGTGCATTATCCGCTGCCGTGGGACGCCGATCAGCCGCTCGAATTGCCGCCGATCTATACGATGGGGGTCTGGCTCTCGCTGCTGCTCGCGATCGGCTTCATCGGCGCCTATGCGTGGCAACTCACCGAGGAGGCCCGCCAGCTCGCCGACGCCCTCGCCGCCACCGAGCTCGTGCTCGCACGCGAGCAGCATCTCTCGCAGCTCGATGGGCTCGCCGCCGCCGCCGCCCACGAGCTCGGCACGCCGCTGTCCACCATCACGGTGATCGCCACCGAGATCGAGCGCGAGATGGCGCCGGATTCCCCCCATGCCGAGGACGTGAAGCTCTTGCGCGAGCAGGCGCAACGCTGCCGCGGCATCCTCGGCAAGCTCACGCAGCTGTCCGCCAGCGCCGAGCCCTTCGATCGCATGACATTGTCCGCCCTGATCGAGGAGACCGTGGCGCCGCACCGCAACTTCGGGGTTGGCATCAACGTGGCGCTGGCTCCCCATGATGCGGCCGAGCCGATCGGCCGGCGCAATCCGGTCATTCTCTATGGGCTCGGCAATCTCCTGGAGAACGCCGTCGACTTCGCCCGCGAGCGGGTCGATGTGACGGGCGAGTGGAGCGCGCAGGAGGTAACCCTGACGATCAACGATGACGGGCCGGGATTTGCACCCGAGATCATGGACCGCATCGGGGAGCCCTATGTGACCGGCCGGCGGCGTGTGCACCATAGTGTCGATGTCGAGGCCGGGGGGCTCGGGCTCGGCCTGTTCATCGCCAAGACGCTCCTGGAACGCTCCGGCGGCAAGCTGGTTTTCGCCAATCGGGCGGCTCCGGCGCAGGGCGCCTCGGTGCAGGTGCGCTGGGCCCGGGCCGATTTCGAGGAGAGCCCGGCCCCGGCGTTCTGATCGAACGTCGCAGCCAAAACGTCCACCGGAACTCCCCCAATAGATTGCCAAGAGTTTATCTTAACCGGCGTTGTCGGTTGCGTTTGACGGAATATATGTTGAGGCGTGATAGCTCCAGCTCGGCCTGCCGCCGCGATCAGGTGAGAATTCGACCAGGCGGGTCGGGAAAGAACGTTGGGGAGAGCTCTTTTGGAGGCATCGATGGCCATGGCCGAAAACCGCGCTGCGGGAGTTCCGAGCGACCGAACGCTGCTGATCGTCGAGGACGACAAGTCGTTCCTGCAGCGGCTCGCGCGCGCCATGGAGAGCCGCGGTTTCACCGTCACCACGGCGGAGTCCATCGCCGAGGGATTGAGCCGGCTGGAAACGGCCTCGCCGGCCTTCGCGGTTGTCGACATGCGGCTTGCCGACGGCAACGGGCTCGAGGTGATCTCGGCGCTCAAGCGCCGCCGGCCCGACGCCCGCGCCATCATCCTCACCGGCTACGGCAACATCGCCACCGCGGTGAATGCGGTGAAGATGGGCGCCGTCGATTATCTGGCCAAGCCGGTCGACGCCAATGACGTGGCGGCGGCGCTGCTGGCCCATGACGGGGCGACCGCCGAGCCGCCCGAGCACCCGATGTCGGCCGACCGCGTGCGTTGGGAGCATATCCAGCGCATCTACGAATTGTGCAGCCGCAACGTCTCGGAGACGGCACGCCGGCTCAACATGCACCGCCGCACCCTGCAGCGGATTTTGGCGAAGCGCGCGCCGAAATAGGCGGATTGCAGTTCCCCCGACAAGTCGCAGAAAATGATTTCGGTATGAGATCCCAGATCCGGGATCCGCTCGACCGCGGCAGCGATGCTGCCGACCTCACTCCGGCGTCAATTTGCTCACGACCAAATCACGTTCTTTCGCGGCGCGGCGTCGGGGCTCGGGCCACTCCGTGACGAAGCGCGCGCCCCACCGCAACATCGCTTTGGATCGGATTCACCGGCTCGTCACCGGCCGCACGGCAGGCGCGCCATCGCGCTTGCGCAACGCCATGCCGCCCGCCACGCCTACGCCGAAAACGTAAAGCCAGCCCTGGGTGAAATCGAACAGATGCGAGTTGACCAGCGAGGCTACGACGTTCTGGACAACTATGATCATGCCGACCCAGCTGTCGAGCCCGCCGCCGCGAAACAGCATGAAATGCGCGATCCACATCGCCACCAGAAGGGCCGCGCCGACGAGACCGAGTTGAATAGCGACGGCCATGATCTGGTCGTGGGGATTGACGTGCGCCACCGATGAATCGCTGGCTTGGCCGAACGCCGCCTGGCGGAATTGCTCCGGGATCGAACCGGTGCCATGGCCGATGATCGGGGCCGTCTCGACCGACGCCAGCGACATCTTCAGAAACTCAAGGTGCTGACCTGTCGAGCTGACGGCGTTGCTCGCCAAATAGGCGTGCAGGTCGGTCATGGAGGTACTCAATCGGGCGTGCAGGTAGGGCGACTCGAGCGACACCGCGGCGCCGACGATGCAGCCCAACAGGGTGGCGCCGACCAGACCTTGCCAGCGGAATTGCCGCCAGCCGAGCAGAAGAAGCAGCACCGGAGCAACCAGAAGCGTCGTGCGGCCGGTGACGACAAAAGCGATGTTGGCGAGAAAAAGAACCGCAAGCGCGACCAGCCCCGCAGCCGAGCGCCAGCGACCTAGGCGGCCGTCGTCACAGGCGAGCCAAAAAAGGGCAAACGCGCATATCAGAAAGTCCCCGCTCTGCAAGATATAATCCTTGACCGGCACGCCGAGCTCCTTTCCACGCCATGACAGGCCCGGAAGCAGCGCCAAAGACCAGGACAGAAGCAGCACGCCGAGCACGGATGCAAAAAACCCGATGAGGACCCGCCTGCCGTGCCCGGAGCGCCGGAACTGCGCCAGCAGCAAGGGAATGACCAGCAGCCGGTTAAATCCATCAAGACCGCCGAAACGCTCGCTCCAGCTGACGTCGGCCCACAGCATGCCGAGGGCCGCGAGCGCCCACAACAGGACCGGCAGGCCGCCCGCGGCCGTGGCAAGCTCGCGTCGCATGGCTGCGGCATCCAATGTCGGCAAGACAGTCGCCAGCCAGGCTACGATCAAAATCCCGGTCGCCGTTGTCGACCATGGCAGCGAAACAGCGACACCGACCGCGAACCAATCGGCAAGCCGTGCCAATATTTGCGGATCAAGCGTCCGAGCGCGGAGATTGGTCATCAACGTCATGAACGGCACCAGCTGCAATTTCACCCAGCTTCCCCAGCAAGCCGGCCGGAGCAGACCCCGACGCGCCATGCGCGAGGTCGGGGGTGTTCGAGTCTCAAGCTTCCAGCTGTCTCAACCCGGGCCTCGCACCAGCCGTCAAAATCCCTATACTCAAGCTCGAAGTTCGGAAACACTGAGTTTCAGGGAAGCGCAACAGATGGCAGCGGCGCAAGGGCGCGCCTGCGAGCCGAGGCACAAGTTCCATCCGCCCTCTGAATTCGGCAGTGCGTGATCATCAAGTCACGATAAGTTCAAATTCTTCCATAAAGTCAATGCCTCCGCAAATATAGGGGAGGGATTCAAGGTGGTCGAATGTTTGATTCGCTCAAGGATACCCGCGCGTATAGCAAGTATCGCAACAGCGTCCTCTACGACGCCGTTCGGCGACGCGGCAAGGCGATCAAGCGCGCCATCAATCTACCGCGTTATCTGGGTAACAGGTATCAGTGCCCGGTCTGCGGGGTAGGCCTAAGCGCCTTCCGGCCGATGTGGAAATCCTACTGGCGCGACGTCGAGAAATTTGCGCCGATCCATCCGGCCGCGGCTTTCGAGACGCTCAATTTGGCGGCCTTCACCTGCCCGCGATGCGACGCCTTTGATCGCGACCGGCTGACCGCGCTCTATCTTGAGCAGGTGTTCCACACCTTCGATCGTGGTCGCAAGTACCACTTGATCGAATTTGCCCCGGGCGACGCACTGAACCACAAGCTCAGGCGCTATCCCTTCCTTGCCTATCGCAGCGCCGACATCTCCCGTAGGAATGTCGACGAGCTGGTCGATCTCACGGCAATGGACGGCTACGCCGCGGGTTCGCTGGATATTCTGCTGTGCTCGCACGTGCTCGAGCATATTCCTGACGACCGCAAGGCGATGCGGGAGATATGTCGGGTTCTCAAGCCGGACGGCTTCGCAATCATCCTGGTGCCGCTCGTCACCGGCGTCGAGGAGACCCACGAGGATCCGGGCATCAACACGCAAGCGCTGCGCTGGAAGTATTTCGGGATGGGCGATCACGTCCGCCAATACGGCAAGCGGGATTTCATCGACAGGCTGACGGCTGTCGGCTTGAAGGTCGATCAGTTGGGGATCGAGCACTTCGGCGCGGAGGCGTTCCGTCGCGCCGCCATCGCCGAGAATTCCGTGCTTTATGTGGCGCACCCGCGCCGGCCAGAGAATTAGCAACCAGCCCGCGCCGCTGACAAGCGTTGCTGATTTGCTCTCAACTACTAGCGGAAGATGTTCGGTATCGTGGCGAACGGGCTGACCGGCTGCGGCTGCCGCGGGGGCGCCGGCTTCTTCGGCACTTTCGGTTTGCTGTCGTCGGACTGGCCCTCCACCTCGAGCCGCTGATAGGCCGTGGCCGCGCCCGGTGCCGGTTGCTTTCCGGCTCCCGCTCGCGATTGCGTGGGCGCGCCCGAAGGATTTGCGCCCGCGGTTGCCGGCGGCGACGGCGATATGGGCTCGCTGGTGACGGTGGCGGCGTTTCCGCGCGGCCAGTTGAAATCATCGGCCCGGCCTGTCGGCGCCGCGATCGGCTCTCCCTTGGTGAGCACGCGGGTCGCCAACGGATCAGCGGTAACCGGCCGCGCCGCCGGGCGGGCGCCGCCCAGAAGGTCCTCCGCGCCGCTACCGGCGCCGCTGGTGGTCGAGACGGTCAGCGGGATGATCGGGCCGACCAGCGGTCGCGCCGACGCTCCGCCCGGCTTGGCGCCGGCGGGAGCCTGCTCGATGCTCGAGGGCAGCGCCACCGGAATGGCGCGATTGGCCACGCTGCGATCGATCTCGCGCTCCACATAGTGAGCGAGCTTGCGGGCGCCGGCCTTGGTGAAATAGATGCCGTCGGCGCTGCGCAAGCGGCGGATCTGGCCCTCGAAATCCGGCCCTTGCGGAGCGTACCGGCCCTGCTCGTCGACAAAGCCGTCCCAGACATCGACATAGACGATACCCGCCTTCTCGGCGCGGCCCCGATAGAGCTCGTTGAGGTAGGAGGCATCCGAAGTCGCCTTGGGGCCGCGCTGCGCCGGCAGGCCAACCCAGAAGACCGGCACGCCGCCGCTCTTCAAGGCGGCGATCGTCGCATCGATCCGCTTGATATAGGCGGCCTCCCACTGGTCGGTATGGAATTCGAACGGGCCGGTGGGGCTGCTATTGCGGCCTGATTCTGCGGCGAGCGGAGCTTGATCCGGACTTTCCGCATCCGGCACATCTTCGCTCGGCGCAGGCGCAGCCTCCGCGGTCTGGCCCGCCGCGGGTTGCGGCGCGGGCGCGGCTCCCGGCTTGCCGCCGGCACGGGGCGCCGGAACGCGCTCGCGAATGGCCTGGTGATCGTTGATACCGATCATCATCACGATGAATTTCGGCTTCTCGGCTGCGATGATCTCGCGCGCGGTTTGCGCCCAGTCCACATCACGGCGGGAATCGTAGCGGATCAGGCCGGAAGCGGTGCGGTGCTTGCGGATGACGGCAATCTCCGGGTTCTCCGAATAGGCGTCTTCCAGCCCATAGGCGAGCCAGTCGGCCATCGCATCGCCCATGACCACGACGGAGGTGGTGGGCGCCACATCGGCCTTGCGCTGCTGCGGCGACGGGGCATGGGAATTGTCCGGGGGCGCGGCCGGCCGTGGAACCTCTTGCGGGCCGAAGAAGCCGCCGAACGGATTGTACTGCTGCTGCGGCTGCTGGATCGGAGCCGGCGGCCGGCGCGGTGGACCATAGGGAGACCAGAACTGCGCCTGGGCCGGTGACAGCAGCGCGATCGTCAGGCCAACCGCCACAACGACTGCGCCCAGCAGAACGGCGGCGATGCCGCGGCGTCCTGATTTGTTCTGCAAGCCCATGATCTGCAAGCCCATGATCTGCAAACCCATGATCCGGCCGTCGATCGTTGTCGGGGTTCGCGCCATTGCCGCCACGCGCACCCTCACCCCGCAATAGTACAACAAAAATGTCAACTTGAGGATGGCCCCGGGGGGGTGGCGGGGCGCCGGCTCCCTTAGCCGAAACCGAGGCGTTCAGGGAGCGCGCAGCCGCTCCAGGATCGCGGCCGAGGCGAAACCATCGGGCACCAGGCCGATCTGGGCCTGGAACTGGCGCAATGCGGCACGGGTGCGGCCTCCGAGCTGACCGTCCGGAGTGCCGGTATCGAAGCCGTGATTGGCCAGGAGCTGCTGCAATTCAAGGCGTTCGTCGCGCGTCAGCACGCGCTCGTAGCGCGGCCATGGCTGCGCGAACGGCTCGCCCCCGCGCAGCCGGTCGGCCAGATATCCGATCGCCAGCGCATAGGCCTCGGACGGGTTGTATTTCATGATCACCCGGAAATTCTGCAGCATCAGGAAGCCCGGACCCTGTGCGCCCGCCGGCACCAGCAGATAGGCGCGATCGTCCGGGCGCGGGAACGCCTTGCCGCCGGGGCGGCTGAGGCCGGCGCGCATCCATTCCTGCATGGTCATGATCCGCGCGCGATCGGCCAGCATGAAGTTGAAGTGCGCCGGCACCACCACTTCGTAGCCCCAGGTCTGGCCGCTCGCCCAGCCGTCCTTCTTCAAGTTATTGGCGGTCGAGGCGATCAGATCCGGGATCGAATCGACCACGTCGCGGCGGCCGTCGCCGTCGAAATCCACCGCGTATTTCTTGAAGCTCGTGGGCATGAACTGGGTCGGCCCGAACGCGCCCGCCCACGAGCCCTGGAGCTGCGCCGCCGCGAGGTCGCCATGGGCGAGGATTTCGAGCGCGGACAGGAATTCCTCGCGGAAATAGTCCTGCCGGCGGCCGATGCAGGCGAGCGTCGCGGTCGAGCGGACCACCGGACGCTGGCCGATTTGAGTGCCGTAATTGGATTCGACACCCCAAATCGCGGTGATGACGTGGCGATCGACCCCATAGGCCTTCTCGACCGCGTCGAAGACCGGCCGGTGGCTCGCCAGGATGGCGCGGCCGTTCTGGATGCGATCCTCGCTCACCAGCAGATCCAGATAGTCCCAGATCGCCTTGGTGAATTCCGGCTGGGCGTCGAGCAGATCCATGATCCGCAGGTCGGGCGTCAGCGCAGCGGTCTGGGCCTCGAACAGCGCTCGCGGTACCCCGCGCCGCGCCGCCTCGGGCCACAGCCCTTCGAGGCAGACGTGGAAATTCGCCGCCGCCGCCCGTATCGCCTCGGCGGTCATGAGCGGATGCCCGGAGGCGCCCGATTCCCCGCTCCATTCCGGAGTGCCCGGCGTCGCCGGCGCCGGCAGGGGAGCCGCCGGGGTGACCGAGCCGGTGGTCAGGCCCGGAATCTTGAACGGAAACCAGCCGCCCTCGGCGGCCTGCGCCAGCGCTTGACCCGCCGGAACCTGCCCAGTCATGGCGAGGGCGATCGCCACCGTGGCGGCCGGCAGAGCCATGGAGCGGAACAATTTCTTCATGTCGCCTGCCTTCGAAACCGTTGCCGGCCACCGGGATGCCGGTTTGCGCCGGAACATGCAACCCGATCGGGAATTGCGCGCCGCCAGCGTGGATGCTTTCCCGCCAAAAGGCCGCCGGCGTACCTCCGATTGCGCCTCGCTTTTTCCGACGGGAAATATATGGTCGCCAGACCCTTAATAGATTTTAAAGGCGGTATCCTGCCCTCAGGCCCCGTCCTCGAGCCCGCCCGGTTACCGCGTCCAAATCATGAAACCGATCCGCAAAGCCATCTTCCCGGTCGCCGGGCTCGGCACCCGCTTCCTGCCCGCCACCAAGGCCATGCCCAAGGAAATGCTGCCGGTCGTCGACCGGCCGCTGATCCAGCATGTGGTCGACGAGGCCCGGCAAGCCGGCATCGAGCATTTCATCTTCGTCACCGGGCGCAACAAGAGCGTCATCGAGGACCATTTCGATCGCCAGTTCGAGCTGGAAATGACGTTGCGCGAGCGCCAAAAGCACGACGAGCTCAAGGCGCTGGCACAGGACCTGCCGGCGCCGGGCACCACCAGCTTCACGCGCCAGCAGGAGCCGCTGGGACTGGGACACGCGGTGTGGTGCGCGCGCGAGCTCATCGGCAACGAGCCGTTCGCGCTGCTGTTGCCGGACGTGCTGGTGCAGCATCCGCGCGGTTGCCTCGCCCAGATGATCGATGCGGCGCGCGCGATCGACCATGACGCCAACCTGATCGCCGTCGAGGAGACGCCGGCGGACCGCATCCATATGTACGGCGTGGTCGGCGTGGGCGAGCCACAAGGCAAGCTGTTCTCGATCACCCGGATGGTGGAGAAGCCGACCCGCGCCGAGGCGCCCTCGAACCTCACCATCACCGGACGTTACGTGCTGCAGCCCGAGATTTTCGGCCTGTTGGCGGCGCAGAGGCGCGGCGCCGGCGGTGAGATCCAGCTCACTGACGCGATGATCGAGCTGGCCTCCCGGCAGGCGTTCTACGGCCTGAAATTCGAGGGCTTGAGCTTCGATTGCGGCTCCAAGGTCGGCTTTCTGGCCGCCAATGTGGCTTATGCGCTCGCCCGGGAGGACATGGCGGGCGCCGTGCGGGCGGAGCTCATCCGCATCCTGGACGGCAATCGAACGATTTGAGAAAAGTCGGCGCGCGGGCCTCGCGCCTTGGCGTTTCGCACCGGCCGCCCATGGGCAGCCGTCGGCGAAACTAAAAATTAGGCACGGCGCTTTGGCATCTTTTCGCTGACTTGCCCGCGCAGGATTTTGATTGTGGAGGCCGCGCACCCCATCACCATGGCTTCGGTGTGGAGGCCGCGCTCGTGCAGCGCGGCGCGCCAGTAATCGAGCTTGCCGAGGATGTCGACCTCGCTGCTCGCGGCGCGAGCTCGGTCGTTGTTAAACTCATGCACGTCCGCCATGCGACGGAATAGACCACGAACATGTTAAGTTGACGTAATGTGCGCCGCTAAAATGCAAGTTTCGGTCGCACCACTGCGCTCACCGCCAAGGCCCGCCGGAATTCGCGCGTTTGCCGGCACCGCATCGGGGCGGCCTCCCCGAGCCTTGAACCATATGCTTACCATGCAACAAAATCGCCCGCGCGAGCCAGCGGCCGTTAACGAGCTGACGGGCATTGTCTCAGCCTAACCAGGGAGGAGGCATCCATGCCGCAATTGTGGCTGACGTTCGAGGAGATTGCAGACCTGTTCGATTGCGACCCCGCCGGCGCGCGCCGCCGGGTGATTGCAAACCAGTGGGAGCGCCGCAGATACAACGACGGCCTGACCCGAGCCCAGCTTCCGGACGAGGTCGCGCATGAATTCATGCTCCGCTATGGGAACAAGCACGAATCGCGCGACGCGTCGGTCGATGAATTTGATGCCGCAATGGCCGCCTTGCGCCGTGTCTTCGAGGAAGAAGCGGATGAAGTGCGACAACCTTCGGCCGCCAGAGCGGTTTCCGTCTAGTTTTATCGGGGCCGCGATCAAAAAGGGTGATGTCTTCGGAAGTATTCGGCATCCCGCGGTGACGGCTTCCATGTGGACTGGCCGCCCCATTCGTAGTGGCGGGCATGCATATTGGCCCCATAGCGCACGCGAAACGGGAGCGTGCGCTGAGCGCCGTTCGCGTATTCGTGCAGCTCCCCGGGCGGATGTATCACACGCGAGCCAGCGACGATGTCGACCGACTGCGTCGGCGTGCGCATCGCGCCGCCGCCGGAAGAGCAGAAATAAACCTCCGTAGCGTCACGTGGCCGTTTCCAATCTCCGTCATCTATCGGAGGGAAACCTCGCTGCCGCCGGTGATGCGTCGATTTGTTGAAATCATCAAAGCGACCGCCAAGACGATGGCGGTGGGTAACCTTGGTTAGCGGGGGAAAAGCGGATATGATCGACGGAACGTTGCCGGGTCAATCGCCTGCAGCGCCGTTCCGTGCTATTGCAACCGCCCGGGGATCAGAGCTGTCACCGCGCCGCCATCGTCGAATCATCTGGTAAAATCATCCGGTCAAATCATCCGACCAAAT
>DASXXS010000139.1:0-1953 GCA_036502925.1 Xanthobacteraceae bacterium | reverse complement strand
GCCGGGATGGATGCAATTGACCGTGATCCCATGACGGCCCAGTTGGACTGCCAGCGTTTTTGTCATGTGCACCAGGGCGGCATTGCGGGCGCCGCCGCTGAGGTTGCCGGCGTTGCGGGCGTTGCCGCCGCTGATGTTGATAATGCGGCCCCAGCCCTCGGTCTTCATGAAGGGGATGACAGCACGGGAACAGCGCAGCGCTCCGACATATTTCACGTTGAAATCCTGCAGCAAATCCTCGTCGACGACCGTTTCGATCGGGCCGGTCGCGGTGGCCGAGCCCCCTGGCGCGGACCCGCTGTTAACCAGGATGTGCAGGCCGCCGAGTTGCTGCGCCGCCTCGGCGACCCTGCGGTCGACCTGCTCCTTGCTGGTGACATCGGCTGCGAGGGGAACGATGCGCCGGTTCGTCTCGGCACCCAACTCCCGTGCCGTCGCCTCCAGATCTCCCTTGTTGCGCGCCACTATCGCCACATCGACCCCTTCGCGAGCCAATTCCCGCGCAATGGCTTTGCCAATCCCCCGACTGCCGCCAGTCACGATCGCATGCTTGCCTTGCAATCCGAGGTCCATGGCACTCTCTCTCGTTGGCGGCGTGACCGCGATTTATTGCTTCACTGCTCATTGTTCTCTCTCAGGGAACCTGGCGCAAGGGTGTTGCCAGACGCAGGACGATGTATAGAACGTGTCTACATGCCTCCGGCAGAGCCGCCGCCGCTCGATCGAGCACGATACATGGGGCGCACTCCATCCCAAAGCTGCGGTAGCAGGGCCCCCGGCTCGAACTGCCGGATTCGACCCGAAGCTGCGGATCGGCCGTGTCGGGACCGCATCGGCAATCATCCCGGCGGCGGACTCACGCTCCAGTCCGGGTGTCCCGTGGGGTCCGCATTCCAGAACATGATCTTGTCGAAATAGATCGTCTGGGTCTCGGCGCGCCAGTCGCGGTAGATGCCGAAGCGCGGCTGTGCGTTGATGAAGGGCGCGCCGTTGCGGCGAGCGCCATAGTCGCGATCGCCCATTGGTCCCTGATAGGCGCCGCAGAACGCGCCGTTGAGCCAGATGTCGACCCGGCCGCCGCTGGCGTCATGGGCGGGATTGAGGCGCACATGCACCGTGGTCCAGCTCTCCCGCGACAGGTCGCGCCGGCAGATCTGCACGCGCATCACCATCGGCGGCTGGGCGCAGGGTGCGCCGGCGGCCACCTGCGCGAAGAAGCGCACGCGCTCGCCGAGCGGCCGCGCCTCGATCTTGAAGAAGGGGCTGGCGTTGCACGACTTCCCGTCCTTGAAGGAGTCCTGCTTGATCTGGTGGATGACCGTGCGGCAAGGCTGGCGTCCCGCCGCCGGAACGTCCTGCGGCCAGTCGCCGGCGATCTTGAAGGAGAAGCGGTACCACACGGGTTGGCCGAATTTCACCAGCTCGCCGGCGCCGGTCGCGCGGTCGGATCTCACCCGAATCTCCGCCCGCTCGCTGGGCACGACCCCGCCAGGCTCGGCCTCCACCGCCGCTGCGCGCGAGCCCTCGCTGTCGCAGACGTATCGCCTGGCCTGCAGCATCGCCTCGCTCGCGCCGTCGAGCCCGTCCCCCTCCTGCACTGTGACGCGGCCGACCGTCTTGCCGATGGGGTCCTCGACGACGCCGACGCGCAGCGGCTGCAGCTTGCGGTCGAGCTGACTGGAGATCCGCCACTTCTCCAGCAACTGGGATGGCTGGGCCGGATCATAGGCGAAGAGCTCGGTGAAGATTGGCTGGGGCATCCGCTGCGCCACTGCCGTCGTCGGCGCGAGTGCGGCAAGGAGCAGCAATGCCGCGGGGCCGCGCATAGCGTCGACCCCGGGACTCGACCCACGAGAAGCCGCTACATTGTCCGGTCGCACCATGATAGGAGCCTCGATCGCCGAGCACCGCGCTCCGATGAAGGTAGAGGAAAAAGGCCTACGGGGTCTTACG
>DASXXS010000138.1:0-10132 GCA_036502925.1 Xanthobacteraceae bacterium | reverse complement strand
TTTTCCTGTACCGGCGCCATGTCTTCAGCTGTTCGGCCGGGGGCGCCGAAGCTTCCGATATGAGGGCAACCGGCTTGGTGACGGCGCGTTCCCAAGATCCGTTTCGCGCCGGCCCTCACAATGCCGTGTGATGGAAAGGGGCCCGCGCTTGGAAGGCGGGCGGGCCTGGAGTCGGGGGGAATTTGATCGCCGGCCGTTGCCGGCCGCTCACATCGGCTTCTGAAACTTCAGCACGAATGCGTCGACCGGTCCGGTCGGCACTAGGCTGGAGAAATCTTGCCGGTCTTCGGGGTGGCGCCAGAAATTCCCTTCAGCGACGAGATTGAAGCCGGCCGCCTCGACCTCGCGGCGTACCACCGCTTCGTCGATGCGATGCAGGGACTTCCCGACCGAGATGTCGGCGCCGGCCTTGGCGGCATGGTCGGCGATCACCAGGAAGCCGCCGGGCTTGAGCGCCGCGAACAGCTTGCGGTCCATCTCGGCGCGATCGACGTTCATGTAGGTCGTGTCGTGATAGAAGAACAGGAAGGTGATGACGTCGAGATCGTGCACATCCGGCGGCACTGGATCATCGAAGGGCCGCAACACGCTCACACTGCTCTGCATCGCCGGCTTAGCCAGCCGCGCCGCGAATGCCCCTTTTCCACGCTCGCTGAAATCCGGCGGATTCTGGCCATAGACGGTGCCGCTCGGCCCCACCGCGCGCGCGTCGAGCTCGGTGCTATAGCCGGCGCCGGCCCCCATATCGAGCACCTTCATGCCCGGCCGCAGTCCGGCAAAGGCGAGGAACGGCACCGGATCCCGGCGCTTGTCGGCTTGAAGGTCGGCATCGCTGCGATCGGGCGCCGCCATGAGGGCGGCATAATCGGGCGTACTGCCCTGCGCCGCCGCGCGCGGCGGGCCGAGGCAAGCCGTCCCGACGGCGGCAAGAATTACGGCGCCAATGGCGCCGCGCCGGAAGCGCATCGCGGAACATCCCATCATCTTCAATCCTTTCCGGAGTCGATGTTTGCGTTGTCCATGTTTGCGTTCGTGTAGCACGGATCCGGGGGCGGGCCGATATTCGGCGCGACACAAAAAATTCGATGGAATAGGCTGTCCGGCGGGCCGTTCCGCTTCAATCGGCCCATCCATCTGACAGACGGGAGGAGTTCAACATGTCCGCATTCCATATGTCTGCGTTCGGTCGCCTGGCCGGCATCGGCCTGGCCTGCGTGCTGGCAGCCCCCGTGCAGGCCCAGCTGAAGACCGAGAAGGTCCTCTCCTACGAGGTCGCCAAGACCATCGCAACCACCGCCGTGGAAACCTGTACCGCCAAGGGTTATCGCGTCTCCGCCACGGTGGTGGATCATGCCGGCGACACGGTCGTGCAGTTGCGCGGCGACGGCGCCAGCCCGCACACCATGGAGAACAGCCGGCGCAAAGCCTATACGTCGAACACGTTCCGCGTGCCCTCGGCGGTAACCGCCAAACGCTTCGCCGACGGGGATGCCGGGGTGCGGCAGCAGGTGACGCTGCCGAACATCATCGCCATTGCGGGCGCGCTCCCGATCAAGGTCGGCGACGACGTGATCGGAGCCGCCGGCGTCTCAGGCTCGCCCGGCGGGAACGACGAACCCTGCGTGCAGGCCGGCCTCGACAAGGTCAAAGATATGCTGAAGTAACAGAGGCTCGTCGTCCCTACGACGATTGCAACAACCAATCGTCATGGCCGTGAGAGCAAGTGCGGCGATGGCTCGCGTCGGGCGCCGGGTCACGCCGCGACGCGATGCATGGCGGCGCCGTCATAGATGCCGTTGATCGCCTTCACCGATTTGTCGATGGCGGTCCAGAGGGCGGCGACTTCCACCGCCGCCTCGGAATTGGCATCGTATTCCTTGGCGCCCTCGCCTTCCGCCAGAGCGAGCGAGTAGTTGGTGCGCTGGGTGATCTGGCCGGACCAGACCGGAACGTTGAGCTGGGTGAGGACCTGGCGCGCCTCGCGCACGTAAGGCGACTCCGTGTTGTCGCGCCGCGCCGGCACCCCATTGATCACGACCGCATAGGGCTTGCCCAGCTTGCGGCACAGATCCATGGTTTCCTTGACGGCCGCGATGTCGAACACGGTGAGCCGCGCCGGGATCACCACCAGCGTGGCGGCGTGGATCGCATCGGTGACGGCGGCCGACATGTTCGGCGGCGTGTCGATGAACACCCATTCGTAGCCGGCGTGGCGGGCGGCCTTGATAAGATCGGCAACCCCGTCGGCAGCGGCGCGCAACGGCGGTTCGCCGCCGCCCCGCAGCTTGTGCCACAAGGTCAATGAGCCCTGCGGATCGCAATCGATCAGCAGGACGGGACGCGACGGGCGGTGTGCCTGGGCAGCCAGATGCGCGGTCAGCGTGCTCTTGCCCGAGCCGCCTTTGCGTGACGCGAAGACGATGACGTTCATGAGAGCACCCCTCAGTGATTCGCCCGCTCAGGGTACCACGGCCGGGGCCGCGGCCCTATGGTCGGCGGCAACTCCCCATCGCCGATTCCGCGCCGTCGGGCCCGCAGAATCAGGCGGAACTACCCGTCGGAACCGCTGCGGAAGTCAGGCGCCGGGAGAGGTCGCGGAATCGAAAAGAGAACGAAACAGAATCGAACGATGAACGCTGGCCGGGGCCGCCCGCGCCATTGAGAGCCGGGGTGGTTTCCACTATCTTGTGGACAGAAACGACGACAACCCGCACCGCAAGAACACCGACAAAAGGGAAGTCTCATGCCGCGCACCATCCGCCTGCAGAGCGACAGCAATGCCCATGACCGTCCCTGGCGGGTGGCGGTCGAGCGAGGCTATTTCGCCGACGAAGGCCTCGCTGTCGAATATCACGAGGACAATCCCAAGGGTGTCGCGGGGCGGGTGGAGAATTTCTCCGAGCGTTGGAAGGAATCGCAGCTGCAGAAGGGCGCCCTGGAGGTTTACCCGGTCTGCGAATGGGGCGCGATCGAGCGCGTGCAGACGCTCGGCAAGGGCAAGATCATCGGCCTCGACACCACGGTGCGCACCGGCGCCCTCATGGTGCGGCGGGATTCGCCCGTTCAATCGGTCGCGCAGTTGCGCGACGTGCCGATCGCCGTGACCTGGCATGCCGGAACGTTCTATGCCGCCATCGAGGTGCTGGAAGCGGCCGGCGTGCCGTTCGACGACATCAAGCTTGTTCATGCCAATGATCGGCTCGATGCCTTGGTCAGCGGCCGGACGCAAGCCGCTGCGCTGATGGAGCCGCTGGTGAGCCGCGCCATCGAAGCCGGCTGCCGCAAGGTCGCCGATCTGCGCTGGCGCGGCGGGATCGTCGCCGGCGAGGACGTCGATGACGAAACCGCGCAGAAGCTGACGCGCGCCCTCAACCGCGCGGTGGCCTGGCTGAGCGAGAACGAGGAGCGCTCGCGCACCGAGCTGTTGCGCGATCTCAAGCCCGAACTGCGCAAGACCGGCATGCTGCCCGAGCTGACCGGCGTGCAGGGCTACAAGGCGGCCGAGTTCCAGGAAAAAGTCGACTGGATGATGCGTCGCGGCTTCCTCAAGGAGAAGCCCGCTTACAAGGACGTGGTCCGCGGCGGTTAAGGTCGAGCCCTCAAAAGTCTGATTTCTCCGCCGTCGGTATCGGCTCGACGTCTTGCTTGAAAGGATTGCTGATCTCGCCCTCTGCACAGGTCGATTCGATTATGGTGCCCTGCATGCGCCGCCAGCGGTGGACCACCTGCAATGGCTGAATGAAGATCGCCGGATCCTCGATGGTGACCTCGGCCTGCAGCATCTTGCCGCCGTCAACCAGGTGATAGCGCTCGAGGACGTGCAGCTTTTCGCTGTGCGGGGTTCGGTAATTATCGACAAAGCTCTTGGTGTTCTGGCCGATCGTATCAACGACCAGGGTATCGCCTTCGTAGTGGCCGACCGATTCGCCGTACCATGACGGCTTCGGATTGGCCGTATGCGGCACATTCAAGTAGACATGGCGCACCTGATGATCCAGTTGCCAGATCATCGCGACCTTCTCCGGCGTCTGCAGCCAGTATGTGGGCCCGCCCGGATTCAGGAGATAGGCCGGAACGCCGGTCGCCCAGCAGCGCGACTCGCGGGCATACATCGCCTTGCCGCCGAGAACCTCGTCATTCGATTTCTTCAGCGCGTCTTTCGCGAACTGCGTCAGGTTGGGATTGTTGAGGTCCGCAACCCGGAAGGTCGGCTGCTTGCCGGTGTTGTTGGGCACATAGGGATGCGCGGGATCGCTGGTGACCGGCGGCGGGCTGCCCGGCAAGGCGATCCAATCGGTACCGATCGTGACCCAGCCGGCATTGCCGGTGGTGAAGTCGGGCGGACCCGCGCTTTCCTTCGCCGTGACCTGCGCCAGGGCCGGCGCGAACGCGGCGCCGGCGCCAAGCAAGGCGGCCAAGACGGCGGCGGGCAATTGCCGTGATATGGTGCTTGCGAGCGTCAACATCGCATTCCTCCCTGGTCTGCCGCGAGTGGCTCGGGTGGCGGCAACATGCGAGATCTATTCGCTGACGGGCTGTCCGGCCTGACCCGCAATGAGCTCGTAGAAGCCGGCCAGGCGCAGGCGCACCGTCACCGGGGCCTCGCTCTTGTTCTGCCAATACCAGCCGTGGATGCCTTGCCAGGGCCCGATCAAGGCGCCGCTCGCCTTCGCACCGGCTGCTTTCTGGTAGAACATTAAATCGCCCGCCTGCCCCGGCGCCGCGTCGGTATGGCCGTGAAACTCCGTATAGAAGGATTGCGGATCGCCGATGCTCAGCACTTCCCAGGAATAGACCACCGTGGCGCCGGCCTTCATCCGGATCATGTATTCCAGGCCGCTGTCGTTGCCCTTGACGGGCACGTCGATCACGTCGGCGCGATAGCCTGCCGGATAGCTCCGCGCCACGGCCTCCTTGCCGGTCGGTGCCGGGATCTCGTTCCACTGCGCCGTCACATGGGGCTCCTTTTTCGAGTAAGCTCGACGTCACTTTCCCGGCGGCTTGAAATATCGCAGGTCAGGCGGCGCCTGGTCCTTCTTGACCGGCATCAGCAGGCCGTCCGCGCTCAGGAAATAGGCGTCCTTGCCGATCTGGACATGCATGTTGCCCACGCTGCAGATATTCTGGACCCAGTGGGGGTTCTTCTGCAGGCGATAGGCCTTGTCGACCGCCCACGGATGCGTCAATGCGTGGTCGAAGGTCGTCATTTCATCGT
Source organism: Xanthobacteraceae bacterium (assembly GCA_036502925.1). GTDB lineage: Bacteria > Pseudomonadota > Alphaproteobacteria > Rhizobiales > Xanthobacteraceae > VAZQ01. Next base: position 4,917 of record DASXXS010000138.1, on the reverse strand, counting down.
GCATGATCTCGGGATTCTGCCGGTCGCGATAGATGCGCTCCTTGATGACCGTCTGGTTGTCGGCATGAAGCGGAATGCCGGCATTGTCGAAGCTGCGCGGACCGTTGAAATTGCGCGTCTCGACCTCGAGCAGGCTGTAGCGACCGGCCTGGTCGGGCTCGCTCCATTTGCCGATCGAATAGCCGTAGAAGGACGGATCCTCGTTCTCGGGCCAATCGCGCCCGTCGGTGTAAATCCGACGCGGCATGGCCTGGACGAAGATGACATGGGTGACCTTGGGCGTGACGACGAATTCAAGCCCCTGGTTTCCGGCCATGTCCCGCGGCATGCCGCCCGGCAGGCATGAATAGGTCTGGTTGGCGCCCTGGCCGCCCTCGGCCTGATCCTTGAGACCCGCCTCGAACATCGCCTGATATTCGGGCGTCAGCGGGGCTTGTTGTCCGCGGCCGGCAGGCTTCATCGGATCGTAGCGGTTGCCGCCGGGAGTCGCGATCCAGCGCATCGGTCCGGACCAGTCCGGATATCTCGACGGGTCGTATTTCAGCGCGTCGTTTTTCGCGGCATCGTTTTTCGAGAGGTCATTTTTCGGCCCGTCTTGCGCCTGCCCACCGGGACCGGCAATGCACAACACAGCCAATGCGAACGCTCCAATCGAGCTTCGGCAAAACATGACCAATCTCCATCGTGACCCGAATTCCGGCAAGGCCAAGCACCGGCACAAGGTGAAGCGTTTCAACTTGCAAGGATGGTGCGAGCCGGAAAAAGCGAGCGGCTGTTGATGAACTGATGCCTGCCGATGGCATGAGCGCTGCCGCTGGAAACAGAGAAACAGGAGTTCGGCACGTCCTGCTGGCAGCTCCGCAGCGAGGCTACAATACTTTTCCGCGCCGGCGAAAGGGACTCTTGAACGTGCGCTAACCGATCCGGCCGTGGCAATGCTTGAACTTCCTGCCCGAGCCGCAGGGACACACGTCGTTGCGCCCGACATTGCCCCAACTTGACGGATCATCGAGGGGGCGCTGGACGGCTGGCCCGGGCGCGTCAACCTCATCCCAGCGCGCGAGCATCCTGTAGTAGGATGCGCGGGCCATCAGCGGACGAACGGATGCGGGAAGTTCATCGTAGCGACCGAGCGGCATGTCCACCGGGATTCGGCTGCGGTTGACATGGTTCGCATGGTCGAAGAACCACGGGCGCGCGTAGACCATGTACACGATCGGCCGTACCCGCGCGCTCTGGTTGGGCAGTCCCGCGTGCAATGTGCGGTAGTCCAGCACGATGCAATCGCCGCGCTGCAGCGGGCATACCGTCATCGACTCGTTCTCCACCGAGATGCCTTGCAGCCGGTGTGAACCGAGCCAAACCCCGGTCGGTCCGGTCTGCATGTCGACGTCGATGAGCGGCACCACCACGTTGACCGCGTGAACCAGCAAACTCGGGCCGACGCCGGGCTCGAAGAACAAATGCGGGTAGTCGCGATGAGCCCGCTGTTGTGGGGCGCCCGGATGCGACACGACGGCCGTGAAACTGTTCAGATGCAGGTCGCGACCGAGCAGCGGAGCGAGAAACCTGAGCAGGAGACCATTTGCGAACACCTCCGTCCTGCCGAAGGCGCCGGTCATGGGCAGGATGATATCGAAGCGCGCTCCTCCCACCTCCATGAGCCGGTTTGGCGGCGGTTTGGCCGCCCGGTCTTGCATTTCGGCGAGATTCAGCGCTCCGAATTGCGCGCTATACTCGCGATGCATGGCCTCGACAGTGTTGGGTGGAAACGCGCCACGAAAGAGGACGCAGCCGTGCACCTGCATGGCGGCACGAGCCCTGCCGTCGTTGTCGGGGGTAAGCTCTCCGCGTACGATCTCGCTCCCCGAGACGGCAACAATCCAATCCGGGCTTACGGCCCCGGCCGGCGTGGCCGGGGCGGAGCCCGGACGAGCGAGGGAGCTAACCACGTCGGCCACGGTGCACACCTGTGGGGCGATGGTGGCGTCCTAAAAAAGCAAGATGTCCCATCGTCTTTATTATTTTGATATTTGCAGGCTCGAAAGTGTAGATTTGATTTGATAGATCGCTCAAGTAAATTTGCTATAACCGCCCAAGTAAATTTGCTATAAAGAAAGCTCAGAAGACATCGCAAAGCGCGAAATCACTGCTCCTTGCCCGCCATCATCTTCCTGATCAGCGGCGTCCACCGATCGATCTCGCTCTGCGAGAACTGCGTGACCTCGACCGCCGTCATGGGCCTGGTCTCGATCGCATCCTGCTCGATCTGCCGCTTCACCTGCGGGCGATCCATGGCTTTGACGACCTCGCGGTTGATCTTGTCGACAATGTCGGCGGGCATGCCGGCCGGGCCGGACAGCGAGAACCACGTGGTGGCGACGAAGTCGCGATAGCCGAGCTCGCGCAATGTCGGCAGATCGGCAAGGTAGGGGACGCGTTCCGCCGAGGTGACGGCGAGCGCAACCAAGGCCCCGGCGCGGATGTGTTCCGCCACGCTCGACCAGCTCAGCATCCCGACCTTCACGCGGCCGGCGAGGAGATCGAGCAGCGCCGCGGCACCGCCCTTGTAGGCGACATGGGTGAGCCTGATGCGCGCGGCCGCCGCCAGGTACTCGGCGACCCAGTTGCCCGTGGTGCCGACGCCGGCCGAAACATAATCGATGCCGTCCGGCTGGCCGCGCGCCAGTGCCACGAACTCCCGGTAAGCCCTCACGCCGAGGCCGGGATGGACCACCAGCACATTGGGGGTGCCGCCGAAATAGGCGATGTGGGTAAAGTCGCGCATCGGGTCGTAACCGACATTCTTGTTCATGGCCGGCGCCAGCACCTGGATCGGCACGCCCGACACGATCAGCGTATAGCCGTCGGGCGCCGCACGGGCGACCATTTCGGCCGCGATCAAGCCGCCGCCGCCGGTGCGGTTCTCGACGATGAATTGCTTGCCGAAGGTGGCGCTCAAGGCATCGGCATAGAGGCGGCCCTGCGCGTCGGCGGCGCCGCCGGCCGCGAACGGCACGATGACGCGCACCGGCCTTGCCGGCCATTCCGCCGCGCCGGCTCCGGCGGACGGCAGCGCCACGGCGCCGATGCCGAAGCACAGCGCCAGGACTGCGTTCATCGATGCTCTCCGGCGCGCGCTCAATCGTCTGCCTTGATGTTCTTTTCGCGCACGACGCGGCCCCAGCGCGCGAGCTCCTCGCGCATGAGCGCGGCAAATTCCGCCGGCGATGTCGAAGCCGGCATGGCACCGGAGCGGATCAACTTGTCGCGCATGTCGGGCTCGGCGAGCGCGGCGACGACCGCATCGTGCAGCTTGCCGATCACCGGGGCGGGCGTGCGCGCCGGCGCCAGCAGCCCATACCAGTTGTCCGCGCTGGTGTCGGCAAAGCCCTGCTCGGCCAGCGTGCGCACCTCCGGCAGCGCCGCGTTGCGATTTGCCGAGGCGGCGCCGAGCGGGCGGATCTTGCCGCCTTCAATCTGCGACAGCAGGACCGGCGTGTCGGCGAGCATGCCCTGCACCTGGCCGCCCAGGAGGTCGCTCAATGCGGCCGCGGCGCCCCGATAGGGAACATGCAGGAACTTCACGCCGGCGGCGGCTTGATAGAGCTCGAGCGCCAGGTGCGGCATGCTGCCGGAGCCGGTCGACGCGATTGCGATGGCCCCGGGATCGCGCGCCGCCAGCGCGGCCAGCTCCTTGGCGGAAGCGACCGGCAGGTCAGGCTTGACCACCAGGATGGTAGTGTTGCGCACCACCAGCGTGACCGGAGCAAAATCCCGGATCGGATCATAGGCCACCTTCGCCATCAGGTGCGGCGTGACCGCCACCGCGCCGACCGTGGTGAGGAACAGCGTGGTCCCGTCGGGATCGGCGCGCGCCACATATTCGGCACCGATCGCGCCGTTGGCGCCGGCACGATTCTCCACGATGATGGCCTGCCCGATGAGCGGCTTGAGCTTTTCGGCCAGCAGGCGGGCGACGAAATCGGTCGGCCCGCCGGCGGGAAACGCCACCACCATGCGGATGGTGCGGGAGGGCAGCTCCTGTGCCTCGCTCACGGTCGCTGCCGGCGCCAGCAGCGCGATCAGAGCCACGAACAGGCAGCGGGCGCGCATGAGCACTTTCGCGCCCTTCATTCCGGCTTGATGCCGATCCGGGCCACCAGCGCCTTCACCGCCGGAATCTCGGCGGCAAGCCGCGCCGAGAGTTGCTCGGGCGTGCCGGCCACGACCTCGAATCCGGCGCTGTGCGCCTGAGCGAGCGCTTCCGGGGTGCGCAGCGATGCCTGGCTTTCCTTGACCAGCACCGACACGACCGGGGCCGGCGTGCCGGCGGGCGCGAACAGAGCATTGAACGTGTCGGAGACGAAGCCCGGATAGCCCGATTCGACCATGGTGGGAACGTCGGGCAACGAGAACCAGCGCTTGGCTCCGGTCACCGCCAGCGCCCTGAGCTGGCCGCTCTTGACCAGCGATTCCGCCGCCGCCAGCGCCACCGAGCCGACCTGCACGGTGCCTTCGAGCACCGCCAGCGCCGCCGGACCTGCGCCGCGGTAGGGAACATGCGTCATCTGGATGCCGGCGCGCAGCTTGAGCTCCTCGCCGGTCAAGTGCGATTTGGTGCCGACCCCCGGGCTCGAATAGTTGTAGCTGCCGGGCGAGGCCTTGGCGCGCGCCACCAGCTCGGCGAGCGACTTGATGCCGGAATCCGGGCGCACGACGATCACGTTGGGGGCGTTGACCAGCTCCGAGATCGGCTGGAAATCCTTGAATGGATCGTAGCCAAGATTGTTGAACAGCGCCGGATTGACCGCGATCGCGGTCGAGGTGAGCAAAAGCGTATAGCCGTCGGGCGTGGCGCGCGCCGCCACCGACATGCCGATATTGCCCGCCGCACCGCCGCGATTGTCGACGATG
>DASXXS010000137.1:0-5030 GCA_036502925.1 Xanthobacteraceae bacterium | reverse complement strand
TGCGCGCCGGGCAGCCGGCCGCGTTCGTCATAGGCCGGCATCACCTCCGCATAGGCGCGCTGCGCGTAGTCCCTGGTCCATTTCAGGCGCTCGACCAGGATATCGACCGTCATCGCCGCCTGCGCGCGCGCCAGCCGCAAGGCCGCGACATGCGCCCGCAGCAGGGCGCGCAACGTATTGGGATTGTGGTCGATGAATCCGGTCTTGGCGAGGTAGGCGTGCTTGGGCCATTGCGGCGCTATGTCCATCTGGGTGCCCAGCTGCGTGAACCCTGCCTCCTGCGCCATCCATTTGAACGGCGGCGACAGGATCGCGAGCCCGAGCCGGCCGGCCCGGAGCGCCGCCAGCATGCTCGCGGTCGTGCCGGCCTGGACGATCTGCACCTCCTTCTCGGGCTCGAGGCCGTTGCGCCTGAGCATGTAGCGCGTGAGCTGATCGGTGAGCGAGCCGTAGGTCGAGACGCCCGCGGTGGCGCCCTTGAGGTCCTGCCATTGCCTGATCTTCGGCTGCGCCAGCCAGGCGAAATCCGACTGGTAGAAGCCTGCATAGAAGGCCTGCACGGGCTGGCCCGCATTGATCAGGTTGATCAGGCCGTCGAGCGATTGCAGCGAGAGGTCGATCGAATTGCCCGCCAGCGCCTGCGCCACCTCGGCATCGCCGCGAAAGCTGATCAGCTCGATGTCGAGGCCCTGCGCCTTCCAGGTGCGGGCTGCCGCCACATAGACCGGCGTGAAGCTCGCGGCATCCAGCGGAATTCCGAGCGTGAGGCGCGGCTTTTCAAGCGGGCCGAGCGGGGCCGCCAGGGCGCGCCGCCCGATACCTGAAACGGCCGCTGCCGCGACTGCGGCTTGCGCGAAACGGCGGCGGGTCAGTCGCGGCCACTGCGCCATGGCGGTCTCGTATCGGCTTGGCGCATGGGGCAGCTTGCTGCGCTCTCCGGCCGGCTCCGCCGGCAGAGTAGCGCGAGAGTGCCGGGGGTGAAAGCGCTGCTAGCTGCAGCGCTGAACCAATGCCGCGAGCGCCCGGCCGCCCAGGAAGATCGGCTTGGCCCGCAGGCCGCCGTGCTGCTCGATCCAGTCGCGGATTTCGGGCGGATAGCTCGCGGCGACCAGGCGCGTCGCATCCGGCGCGGCAAATTTGTGGCCGGCCTGGTCGACGAGCTGGGGCGCATGGAATCCCAGAACGGCCCGCCGTGTGGCACAGACGCGGTCGAGCGGGATTGCGGTCAGCACCAGCGTGCAGGCCGAAAAGCAGGGCCCGTCGATGACCACCCGCTCGCCCGAGCGATTGAGCCCTTCAAAGAGCTTCAAATAGGCTCCGGCCTCGCCCCCCGGACTGGCCAGGATTCGCACCTCGGCCGACGCCGGCGCCTGACCGATAAGGAATAGAATCATGGCGACGGCTGCGCGTGACATCGAAAGGGTCATAATGCACCCGGCCGCAAGGCCGCTTTCCTTGGCTCAGCCCGAGATAGGCACGGCGGCGGCTTTCCGGGAGGCCGGCGAACCCGCCAATGGGGCCGGCGCCGAAAGCGCGGCGCGTCACGATGCCGTGATCGCCCGACCGGTGCCTCCGGGAATCTTCAATCGGAACCCGGCGCGGCCTCCCTGCCGTCCAGCAGCCAGCCGAAACGTTCGCGCGCCTTGCGGGCGACCTCCGGGCTCGGCGCGTTGCTGGGCGGAAACTGCTCGCGCCAGGCCCAGGGCTTGCAGGCATCGATCAGCGCCACCGAATGGGTCATGTCGCCGGCCTTGCGGCGCTCCGGCGGCAGCGCCGGATCGGCGCTCGAATCCCATGAGCCGGTGATGAACTGGATCGATTCCTTGGGGTCGGTGCGGGTCAGCATCGCCCACAGCATGTGATCGAGATTGGTGACATCGACGTCGTCATCGACCACCACGATGTATTTCGACGCATAGGCGGAGGCGCCGCATTGGGCCGCGACATGGGCGGCCTGGGTGGCGTGGCCGGGATAGCGCTGCTGGATCGACACGCCGTGCAGCATGCGGGCGCCGCCGACCTCGTGGCTCCAGACCTGGTGCACGCCCGGCACCCCGGCATTGGTCATGTTCTGCTTGATCATGGCCGAACGCAGCACCGCGCGGTAGCGCGCCATCTCGTCCGGCCCCGCTCCCATGGGCGGAACGCCGAGCAGGATCGGATCGTTGCGGTGGTAGATCGCCTTGATGTCGAGCACCGGCATCTGGCGGGTGCCGCCCGCATAATGCCCGGTCCACTCCCCGAACGGCCCTTCGGCATGCCGCTTGTCGGGCGTGATGTAACCCTCCAGCACGATCTCGGCATGGGCCGGGAAGGGGAGGCCGGTCACCTTTCCGCGCACCATCCTGGTCGGGCGGCGGCGCATGCCGCCCACGATGTCGAGCTCGAACATCCCATAGGGCGCTTCCACGCCGCCATAGAAGAATGCGATCGGGTCGCCGCCCAGCACCATCACGATCGGCATCGGCTCGCCGCGCTTGAAGTACTTGTCGCGATGAATGGCGCCGTGATGGCCCTTGGCCATCACGATGCCCACCGAATTGCGGTCGTGCACCTGGGCCCGGTAGGCGCCGGCATTGAGCCAGTTCTCCTCCGGGTCGCGCGTGATGCTGTAGGTGCCGGTGCCGATGTAGCGGCCGCCGTCCTTCTCGTGCCAGATCGGCGCGGGAAACTTGGTCACGTCGATGTCGTCGCCCAGCATCACGTTCTCGAGCACCGGGCCGTCCTCGACCATCTCGTGCGCGATGATGGTCGGGTCCTTGAGATAGGCCTCGCGGTAGGCATCGCTGAGCTCCCACTTGGTGAGGTGGTCGGGAAAGCCGAGCGTCATGTTGCGGCGCTTGCCGGCAAAGATGTTGAGCAGCAGGCGAAAACCTTGCGGGCAACCCGGAATGTCCTCGAACACCACGCAGGGACCGTTCTCGGCGCGCAGCACCGCCTCGGCCGCGAGCCCGATATCCTCCTGCCAGCTGGCGCCGCGCACGGTGCGGACCTCGCCCAGACGCTCGGCCAGCACCAGCCACTCGCGCAGATCGTCATAGGCGATATGGGCCGCGACGTTGCTCGGGTTGGTCATGGGCGCGGTTTCTCCAAGGGTCCTTCGTTTAAGCTACGGCAGGCGTCTTGGCTTGTCGATTGTGACGAGCTCATGCTGTCTCTTGCGCATTTTGGGCTCAGCGGATATATGACTATTGTAGTCATATCGATCGGAGACGCCATGCGTGAAATTCAGTTGAAGGATGCCAAGGCGAGCCTGTCGTCTGTGGTCGACCATGCGGTCGCCGGTGAACCATCGATCATCACGCGGCATGGCAAGCGCGAGGCCGTTGTGGTGGGCATCAAGGAGTGGGAGCGTTTGGCGCAGGTCCCTTCGTTCGGCCGGCTCCTGATGTCCGCCCCGATTGGGCCGCGCGACTTGCCGCGACGCAATCGCACACCGGTGCGGCGCGTCAAGCTCTGATTTTCAAGATGTATCTCGTCGACACCGATGTCATCTCGGCCGGCGCACCCTCCAGGGCGGTGGCACGGGCGGGCTTGGCTAAATGGATGGACGAGCAATCAGCGCAGCTTTACTTGTCGACAGTCACCGTGGCGGAAATTGAGGGCGGAATTGCGAAGGCACGTCGCGAAAAGGCTCGGCGCAAGGCATCCGATCTGACGGAATGGCTCGAGACGCTCTTGCATCTTTACGGGGACCGCATTCTCCCTTTCGACCTGGCTGCAGCCCGCGTGGCCGGCGCTTTATCGGACGTCGCGCGGAGCAAGGGCTCGGCTCCCGGGTTTGCCGATATTGCGATTGCAGCGACGGCCCATTGTCGCGGGCTGACGCTGTTGACGCGCAACACGCGACATTTCGAGCCGCTTGGCCTGCCAACCGTCAACCCATTTGAGCGCCTGCCGTAAGAAAATCCTCAAGGCGAAGCCTTCCGCGCCGCTTCGATCAACGCCAGCAGCCGCGCCGGCGTCACCGGCAGGTCGGTGATGCGCACCTGGAGCGGCCGCAGCGCGTCCTCGATGGCCGAGACGATCGCGGCCGGCGCTCCGATGGTGCCGCTCTCGGCCGCGCCCTTGACGCCGAGCGGATTGAGCGGCGTCGGCGATTCCATGTGATGGATCTCGATGGGCGGGACCACGTCCGCGGTCGGCAGCAGGTAGTCCCCGTAAGTGACGGTGAGCGGCTGGCCGGCATCGTCATAGCGCATCCATTCGAACATGGTGGCGCTGATGCCGTGCACGACGGCGCCATGGATTTGGCCCTCGACCATCATGGGGCTGATCATGCGGCCGCAGTCGTGCACCAGCACATAGCGGGTGAGCCGCACCGCTCCGGTCTCGGGGTCCACCTCCGCTTCCACCACATGCGCCCCGTTGGTGTAGGTCAGGGCCGGCGGCTGGTAATCGATCGCCGCCGCCAGGCCGGGGCTCATGTTCGGCGGCAAGGCAAATCCGGCCACGCCATCAAGCGCATGCGCGATCTGCTTCAAGGTACGGTTGAGACCCGGAACGCCGCGCAGGCGCACCGCGCCATCGGCCAGCTCGAGGTCCTGCGGCGCGACTTCCAGCATGGCGGAGGCCGCCTGGCGCGCCTTCTCGGCCACCCCGCGGGCGGCGAGATGAACCGCGTTGCCGGCGGTGACGGTCTGCCGGCTCGCATAGGCGCCCAGGCCGAGCGGGCTCGCCGCGGTGTCGCCGGAGATGACCTTGACGTCCTCAGGGTGGACGCCGAGCGCTTGGGCGGCGATCTGCGCCAGCATGGTCTGCGTCCCCTGGCCCTGATCGGCGGCGCCGGTCGTGACCATGACCGTGCCGGAGGGCCCGACGCGCACGCTTGCGCTTTCGAACGGGCCGCGGCCGGTGCCCTCGACATAGTTGGCAAGCCCGATGCCGAGTAGCCGGCCGGCGCGCCGCGCGGCTTCACGCCGCGCCGGAAATTCCGTCCAGCCCGCCGCCGCCAGCACGCGGCGCTGGCATTCGATGTAGTCGCCGCTGTCGTAGGTCATGGGCAGGCCGTCGCGGGTCTTGACCGCCGT
>DASXXS010000136.1:0-25245 GCA_036502925.1 Xanthobacteraceae bacterium | reverse complement strand
AATACAATCAGCTCCTGCGCATCGAGGAGGAGCTCGGCCCGCAAGCGCAATATGCGGGCTGGCGCACCCTGAAGGGGGCGACTGGGTGAACCTTGTCCCGGCCTTGAGCCGGGACCGTTGCAGACTCCGTCCCCGCGAAGGCGGGGATCGTTTCAAACTCCGAGCTTGGAACGATCCTGGGTCAAGCCCGGGACAAGGCTTGGAACGGTCCCGGCTCGGGGGCCGGGACACGTTGGGGAGGGGCAGGGGCGTTAAAGCGCCTTTAACGCGCTGCCATCATTTTCATGCCATGGTGACGCGCCGACGGCTCCGCAGCTTCCTCAACGCGCTCGCGCTCTATACGATCGCGGCGCTGCTCATCGGCTATTTCGGGGTCAATGCCTATACGGGCGAGCACGGTCTGATCGCCAAGCGGGACCTCGACCAGGATATCGCGCAATTGACACTCGACCTTGCCGCCGTCAAGGCCGAGCGTGCGGTTTGGCAGCGGCGGGTCTCGCTGTTGAAATCCGACAACATCGATCCCGACCTGCTCGACGAACGCGCGCGCCTGTTGCTCGACGATGCGGATCCCCGCGACCTCACGCTCATGCTCAAGCCGCGATAGCGCGCAGCGCCGCCATTGCGTTGCGCGCGCCGGCGGCTAAAACCCGGATTCGATCCCCGCCTTCGCGGAAAACCGGATTCCACTTTTCCGGAAAATGCTTTAAGGGAGAGGGCGGCCATTGGCCCAGTGCGCGGCCGCCGTTGTCGAGGAGACCCATGGCCGTCGCCAGCCCCAAGCAAACCGCTCAGCCTGCCCAGATGCGGCGTCCTGCCGCCGACGAGGCGCCCGTAAAAACGGTGCCTGAATTCAGCAAGGACCAGGAGCTCACTGCCTTCCGCCACATGCTGCGCATCCGGCGGTTCGAGGAGAAAGCGGGTCAATTGTACGGGATGGGGCTGATCGGGGGCTTCTGCCACCTCTATATCGGCGAGGAGGCGGTCGTCGTCGGCATGCAGATGGTGCTCAAGCCTGGCGATCAGGTCATTACCGGCTATCGTGACCATGGCCACATGCTGGCCTGCGGCATGGACCCCAAGGGCGTCATGGCCGAGCTGACCGGCCGGCGTGGGGGCTACTCCAAGGGCAAGGGCGGCTCGATGCATATGTTCTCGGTCGAGAGGGGCTTTTACGGAGGCCACGGCATCGTCGGCGCGCCGGTTCCGCTCGGCACCGGTTTGGCCTTCGCCAACAGATACCGCGGCAACGACCATGTCAGCCTCACCTATTTCGGCGATGGCGCCAGCAATCAGGGACAGGTCTATGAAAGCTTCAACATGGCGAAGCTTTGGCACCTTCCCGTGGTCTATGTGATCGAGAACAACCAGTACGGAATGGGAACCTCGGTCGCCCGCGCCTCGGCGACCACTAATCTCTCCATGCGCGGACTGTCCTTCGATATTCCGGGCGAGCAGGTGGATGGCATGGACGTGCGCGCCGTCAAGGCGGCCGGCGAAAGAGCAGTGAAGTGGTGCCGCGAGGGCAATGGGCCGATCATCCTTGAAATGCTCACCTATCGCTACCGCGGCCATTCCATGTCGGATCCGGCCAAGTACCGGCCCAAGGAGGAGGTCGACAAAGTGCGCACAGAGCACGATCCGATCGAGCAGGTGCGCGCGCGGCTGCTCGCGAAATCTTGGGCGACCGAGGACGAATTGAAGAAAATCGACGCCGAGGTGCGCGCCACCATCAACGAGGCATCGGAGTTCGCCACCCACGACGCGGAGCCGGACCCGGCCGAGCTCTATACCGACGTCGTGCAATAATCGCGCACCAGGTTCCAAAACCCCCATGCCCATCCAAGTCTTGATGCCCGCCCTCTCGCCCACGATGGAGAAGGGCAACCTCGCCAAATGGCTGAAGCGGGAAGGCGATCCGGTGAAGCCGGGCGACGTCATCGCCGAGATCGAGACCGACAAGGCGACCATGGAGGTCGAGGCGATCGACGAAGGCGTGCTGGGAAAAATCCTGGTGCCGGAAGGCTCTAACGACGTGGCGGTCAATACCCCGATCGCCACCATCCTGGCAGACGGCGAGGCGCCGGGCCCCGACGGCCAACCGGAAATCGCTTCCGTCAAGCCCGCTGCCGCGCCAGCGGCGCCGGCAGCCGCGGCGGTGTCGGCGACGGCGCCGCCCAAACTGCAAATTCCGCCTGAGATCGACCTGCCCGCCGGCACCGAAATGGCAACCATGACGGTGCGCGAAGCGCTGCGTGACGCCATGGCGGAGGAGATGCGCCGTGACGGCGACGTCTTCGTGATGGGCGAGGAGGTCGCCGAATACCAGGGCGCTTACAAAGTGACCCAGGGTCTGTTGCAGGAATTCGGTGCCCGGCGCGTCATCGATACGCCGATTACCGAGCATGGGTTTGCCGGGCTCGGCATCGGGGCGGCGCTGGCCGGGCTCAAGCCCGTTGTGGAATTCATGACCTTCAACTTCGCCATGCAGGCCATGGACCATTTGATCAATTCCGCGGCCAAGACGCGCTACATGTCGGGGGGCCAGGTCGCCCTCTCGATCGTGTTTCGCGGACCGAACGGTCCGGCCTCGCGGGTCGCGGCCCAGCACAGCCAGGACTTCACCGCCTGGTACTCGCACATTCCGGGCCTCAAGGTGGTCGCCCCCTATACGGCGGCGGATGCCAAGGGCCTGCTCAAGGCGGCGATCCGCGATCCCAATCCGATCATGTTTCTGGAAAATGAAATCCTTTATGGACAGAGCTTTCCGGTGCCGAAACTCGACGATTACGTGGTGCCGATCGGCAAGGCCAAGGTGGTGCGCCCGGGCGGCGACGTGACGCTGGTGGCCTGGTCGATGGGCATGAACTATGCGCTCAAGGCCGCCGAGCTGCTCGCCAAGGACGGCATCGAGGCCGAAGTCATCGATCTGCGGACCCTCAAGCCCATGGATATCGAGACCATCATCGCCTCGGTGAAGAAGACCAACCGTCTGGTGACGGTGGAGGAGGGCTGGCGGCAGTCCGGCGTCGGCGCCGAGGTGGCCGCCTTGGTGACGGAGCAGGCCTTCGATTGGCTCGATGCGCCGGTCATGCGGGTCACCGGCAAGGACGTGCCGATGCCCTATGCGGCCAATCTCGAAAAGCTCGCCTTGCCTTCAGTCGCGGAAGTGGTCGAGACGTGCAAGTCGGTCTGCTACCGCTGACCCATTGAGCCAGCACCATGCCGGTCAACATCCTCATGCCCGCGCTGTCACCCACCATGGAGAAGGGCAACCTCTCCAAATGGCTCAAGAAGGAGGGCGACCAGGTCAAGGCCGGCGACGTGATCGCAGAGATCGAGACCGACAAGGCAACGATGGAATACGAGTCGATCGACGACGGCGTGCTGGCCAAGATCGTGGTGCCGGAAGGCACCCAGGACGTGTCGGTCAACTCGCTCATCGCCGTGCTGGCGCAGGAAGGCGAGGATCCCAAAGCCGCGGCAGCCGCAGCCGGGAAGGGCGCGGCACCGGCCGCCAGCAAGCCAGCTGAATCGCAAGCGAGACCAGCAAGCGCCGGAGCCCCCTCACCCCAACCCTCTCCTCCGCGGGGAGAGGGAGTCGCGCCGAGCCTGGTGCAGCGTCCGCCGGGTACCGCTTTGCCACAGGCACAGAGTGCTTCCTCTCCACAGCAGGGAGATGGCCGGGGTGAGGAGGCTCGGACGTATCGTGACGGCAACCGCATCTTCGCCTCGCCGCTGGCACGGCGGCTGGCGAAGGATGCCGGCATCGATCTCGCCCGCATCCAGGGCTCGGGGCCGCACGGGCGCGTCGTGGCGCGTGACCTGGACGCGGCGAAAGCGGGCAAGGGCGCGCTTGCTCCAGGCGCCGCCCAGGCTCAACCGCCGCCGATCCAGGCGCCCTCCGACGACAAGATCATGGCGCTGTTCGAGCCGGGCAGCTTCGAGCTCGTGCCGCACGACAATATGCGCAAGATCATCGCGCGGCGATTGGTCGAAGCCAAGCTCACGATCCCGCATTTCTATCTCACCGTCGATTGCCATGTCGGCAAGCTGTTGGCGGCACGCGAGGAGATCAATGCCGCCGCCCCCAAGGACAGGGACGGCAAGCCCGCCTACAAGCTCTCGGTCAACGACTTCGTCATCAAGGCTCTGGCGCTGGCGCTGCAGCGGGTGCCCGACGCCAATGTGGCCTGGACCGAAAACGCCATGCTCAGGCACAAGCATTCCGACATCGGCGTCGCGGTTGCGATCGCAGGCGGGCTGATCACGCCCATCGTGCGCAACGCGGAAGCAAAATCGCTGTCGGTCATTTCCGCCGAGATGAAGGATTTCAGCGCCCGCGCGCGCGCCCGCAAGCTCGCGCCCCACGAATATCAGGGCGGCTCGAGCGCGGTGTCGAATCTCGGCATGTTTGGCATCAAGGATTTCACCGCCGTGATCAATCCGCCGCAATCGACCATCCTGGCCGTCGGCGCCAGCGAGGAACGAGCGATCGCCCGCAACGGCAAGATCGAGGCGGAGTGGGTCATGTCGGTGACGCTGTCCTGCGATCACCGTGCCGTCGACGGCGCGCTCGGCGCGCAGCTCATCGGCGCGTTCAAGACCTTGATCGAGAACCCGGTGACGATGGTGGTCTAGGCGTATGGCTGATACCGATTACGACATCATCATCATCGGCTCCGGCCCGGGCGGCTATGTGACCGCGATCCGCGCCGCCCAGCTCGGCTTCAGGACCGCGATCGTAGAGCGCGACTATCTGGGCGGCATCTGCCTCAACTGGGGCTGCATCCCGACCAAGGCACTGCTCCGCTCGGCGGAGATTTTTCACTATCTGCAGCGCGCCAAGGACTACGGGTTGTCGGCCGGCAATGTCGCCTACGATGGCGCCGCGGTGGTACAGCGCTCGCGCAACGTAGCCAAGCGGCTCAACGACGGCGTGGGCTTCCTGATGAAGAAGAACAAGATCGCCGTCATCTGGGGCGAGGCGAGCATCGACGCGCCCGGCAAGGTCGGCGTCAAGGCGTCCAAGAATGCGGCTCCCAAAGGCGCGCTCGGACCGGGGGCCTACCAGGCCAAGCACGTGATCATCGCGACCGGTGCGCGCCCGCGCGTGCTGCCCGGGCTCGAGCCGGACGGGAAGCTGGTCTGGACCTATTTCGAGGCCATGGCGCCCGAGCGCATTCCGGAATCGCTGCTGGTCGTCGGCTCGGGCGCGATCGGGGTCGAGTTCGCGAGCTTTTACCGCTCGTTCGGCGCCGAGGTGACCGTGGTGGAGATCCTGCCGCAAATTCTCCCGGCCGAGGACGCCGAGATCGCCGCCTTCGCGCGCAAGGCCTTCGAGAAGCAGGGCATCAAGATTCTGACCGGTGCCAAGGTGGCGAAGCTCGAGAAAAAGACCGACGGCGTGACCGCGACCATCGACGACGGCAGGGGGGTCACCCAATCGCTCACGGTCGAACGCGTCATCTCGGCGGTGGGGGTCACGGGCAACATCGAGAATCTCGGCCTCGAGAAGCTCGGGGTGAAGACCGACCGCGGAACCATCGTGATCGATCAATTCAACCGCACCAACGTGCCCGGCACCTATGCGATCGGCGACGTGGCGGGCCCGCCCATGCTGGCTCACAAGGCCGAGCACGAAGGCGTCATCTGCGTGGAAGCGATCAAGGGCCTCAAGCCGCATCCCATGGACAAGCTGCTGATCCCGGGTTGCACCTATTGCTCGCCGCAGATCGCCTCGGTCGGCCTCACCGAGCAGGCCGCGAAGGAGAAGAAGCTCGAGGTTCGGGTCGGGCGCTTTCCGTTCATCGGCAACGGCAAGGCGATCGCCCTCGGCGAGGACCAGGGACTGGTCAAGGTGATCTTCGACAAGACCACCGGGCAACTCCTCGGCGCCCACATGATCGGCGCGGAGGTCACGGAGCTGATCCAGGGCTATGTGGTGGCGATGAATCTCGAAACCACCGAAGCGGAGCTCATGCACACCGTCTTCCCGCATCCGACGCTTTCCGAGATGATGAAGGAAGCAGTGCTCGACGCCTATGGACGCGTGTTGAACATTTGAAAGTGCTTTGGCTGCCGGGGCGGCATCCTGCCGATCAGCCGTCGGTCACATTCATCCTGCGTTCACCTGGAATCGGGCAGGCTTGATGCCGGGGGATCGTTGATCAAGGCCGGGCAGCTCCTCTGTCCGCCCCTGCCAGGGGGCGTGTCTCCTTACTTGCCTTCAGTATGAGCAGCCATGACCGATGTCTCGACGTCTGCTAGTTGCGTCACTGTAATCGCGCCACAGCTTCGCGAGGGCGACGCGGGTTTGCCGCTGCGGCGGGCCTTCGAGCGCCCCACCGCCATTCGGCGTCGGCCGGGCGATTTTGCCTTGAGCACGGTCGCCGCCCTTTTCGTCGTGCTCCTCGCCATCACCTCCATACCTGTCGTGCTGCATCCGTGGCCGCCGATGTCCGATTACATCAATCACCTTGCACGCATGCAGGTGATCGCGACCATCAACACCGACCCCGAGCTCGCGCGCTTCTACGAGATCGACTGGCAGCTCATCCCCAACCTGATGATGGATTTGATCGTCCCGTGGCTGGTTCGGGTGATGAACGTCTACGTGGCCGGGCAGCTTTACACCCTCTCGAGTTTCGTGCTGATCCTCTCGGGCACGGTCGCGCTCCACCGCCAGCTCTTCGGGCGCTGGTCGGTGCTGCCCTTGATTGGCTTTCCGCTGCTCTACAACAATGTGTTCCTGGTCGGCACGATGAACTACGTGTTCGGCATCGGGCTCGCGCTCTGGGCGCTGACGAGCTGGATCTGGCTGCGCGAACGCAATCTCGCGCTGCGGCTGGCGGTATCGACGCTGTTCGTCATCGGGCTGTTCTTCTGCCATCTGTTCGCTGTCGGGGTCTACGGCGTCGGCCTCCTGGCGTTCGAGCTGCACCGGCTGTGGACCGCCTTTGCCCGCCTGCGCCGCGCGCCGGCCGGCGATCGGGCAAGCGCCCAGGCGGCCCGGCTGATCGTCGATTTTGCGATCACCGGCCTGCCGTTCCTGCCGGTTCTGCCGATGCTGATGATGAGCCCCACCTGGGGTCTGCGGCAAACCTACACCTGGGAGCTTCCCGGCAAGCTCGAAGGGCTCGCCTACATCATCGAGGTCTATTCCCACGGCGCGGCCTTCTTCTTTACCGCCGCCGTCGCGTTCGCGATCGGCTGGGCCACGCGCCACCGTGCGGTCAGCTTCCATGCGGTCGGCGGCGGGCTGCTGGCGATCGGAGTGGCGGTCTACATGGCGTTGCCGCGGGTCATCTTCGAGACCTATATGGCGGACCAGCGGCTGCCGATCTCGCTCGCCTTCATGCTGATCGCCTGCATCGACCTCGATCTGCGCCATAGGATCGTGCGGCGGGGCTTCGCGACGGTGCTGGTGGTGATGCTGGGCATCCGGGTGGGGGAAGTAGAGAACATGTGGAGCTCGCTGGCGGCGGGCACCGAGTCGTTTCACCAATCCGTCCAGCTGATCGACCGCGGCGCCAAGGTGCTCGTCGCCTATGCGGATGCGGACGGCGGCGATGACCTGCACGATCTCGGTCTCGTCCACGCCGCTTCTTTTGCCACCATCGAACGCTCGGCCTTGGTGACGACAGCATTTACCGTCATCGGCAAGCAGATCATGCATGCGCGTCCGGAATACCGCGCCCGGGTCGACAACGTGGACGGATCGCCCCCGATGATCAACGAGCTGGTGCGCCTGGCCCGCAACGAGGATGCCCAGAGCCCACGTTATTGGCGGCGCTGGACCGCGGACTACGATTATCTCTACGTGCTGTTCGTCGATGCCAATTTCGAGAACCCCGATCCGGAGCACTTGACCACGCTGTTCACCGGCGAGCGGTTCGTGCTCTATCGCATCGACGGGTCGCAGATCGCCGACGCGCGCAAAACCGTGAAATAAAGCCGACACCGGCGCCCCTTGTGACACCCCTCCCGACTTCGTAAGTAGGGGTCTCAAGGCTGGGACGGTTTCGGAGATTCCATGGCCGTCGTGCTCGACACCACCAACGTCTCACCGGCGCCGCGACACCCCGAAAAGGCGCATCGCCCGGATTCGCCGATCGAGCGAAAGCCCGACTGGATCCGCGTCAAGGCTCCGGTTTCCAGGGGCTATCTCGAAACCCGGGCGATCGTGCGCGCGCACGGCCTGCACACCGTCTGCGAGGAAGCCGGCTGCCCCAATATCGGCGAGTGCTGGGAGAAGAAGCACGCGACCTTCATGATCATGGGCGACACCTGCACGCGCGCCTGCGCGTTCTGCAATGTCAAGACCGGCCTGCCCGGACCGCTCGATGCGCAGGAGCCTGCCCGCGTCGCCGCGGCGGTCGGCAGGCTCGCCCTCCAGCATGTCGTCGTCACCTCGGTCGATCGCGACGATCTCGACGACGGCGGGGCTGCGCATTTCGCCGCCGTGATCGGCGCCATCCGCTCGACCTGCCCGCAGACCACGATCGAGGTGCTGACGCCGGATTTCCTGCGTAAGGACGGCGCGGTCGAGACGGTGGTCGATGCGCGCCCCGATGTCTTCAACCACAATCTCGAGACCGTGCCGTCGAAATATCTGAGCGTACGCCCGGGTGCGCGCTACTTCGCCTCGATCCGCCTGCTGCAGCGGGTGAAGGAGCTCGATCCGGCGATGTTCACCAAGTCCGGGATGATGCTGGGACTCGGCGAGGAGCGCAAGGAGGTCCTGCAGGTCATGGACGACTTGCGCGCAGCCGATGTCGACTTTCTCACCATCGGCCAGTATCTCCAGCCCTCGCGCAAGCACCATGCGGTCGCGCGTTTCGTGCCGCCCGACGAGTTCAAGGCCTATGCGGCCGTCGCCTTGGCCAAGGGATTCCTTATGGTCGCGGCGAGCCCGCTGACGCGCTCCTCGTACCACGCCGGCGAGGATTTCGCGCGGCTCAAGGCGGCGCGCGATGGCAAGCTCGGCCGCAGCTGAGGCGCCGATACGCCGCGCGCTGGTGGTCGGCGGTCCGGGCGCAGGCAAGTCCACATTCGCGCGCCGGCTCGGCGAAAAACTGGCGCTGCCCGTGATCCACCTCGACTTTCACTATTGGCGTAGCGGCTGGCAGATCCCGGAATTGGACACTTGGCGCGCGCAAGCAGCGGTGCTCGCGGCTGCGCCCGGCTGGATCATGGACGGCAATTATTCCAACACCTACGACATCCGCATGCCGCGAGCCGACAGCCTGATATGGCTTGACTATCCGCGCGCTGTTTGTATGCGCCGCGTGCTCCTGCGCATCGTCAAGGGTTACGGCCGCAATCGGATCGACTTACCGCAAGGCTGCCCCGAGAAGTTTGATGCCGAGTTCCTTCGCTTCGTTTGGGACTTTCCGAGAAAGCACCGGCGGCAAATTGTCGATGGCCTCGAACGGTTCGGCGGCCATTTGCGCGTGACGCGCTTTGGCCATGATCGCGAAGCGGCGGCTTTCCTGGCGATGGTCGGGGCCTCCTGATGCCGCAATATTCGACCAAGCGCCGGGTGCGGCATGCCGCCACCGAGATGTTCGATCTGGTCGCCGACGTGGAGCGCTACCCGGAATTCGTGCCGCTCTGCCGCGCCCTCAAGGTGCGTCAGCGCAAATCCGAGCCGGACGGCATCGAGGTGCTGGTGGCCGATATGACGGTGGCCTACAAATTGATACGCGAGACATTCACCAGCCGCGTGACCCTCGACCGCCGCAATCTTCAGATCTCGGTCGAATACCTCAATGGCCCATTCAGCCGTCTCGAGAACCGCTGGACTTTTCGCCCGGCCGGAGAGCGCAGCTGCGATGTCGAATTCTTCATCTCCTATGAGTTCAAGAGCCGGATGCTGGCGCTGCTCATGGGTTCCATGTTCGACCTCGCCTTTCGGCGCTTTGCGGCCGCCTTCGAGCAGCGGGCCGATTTGGTCTATGCCGGGTAAATGGTCCGGCGCATCAGCGCGACGGCGCTTCCTGCCCGGCCAGCTCCTGCAACATCGCAAGCGCTTGGCGCACCGATTCGCGGCGCACGCCGGCGCGTCCGATATCGCCGAATTGCCGCGCCTGGTGGCTGCGCCGGCCGCCGCGCGATGCTACCGCGACATGCACGAGCCCGACCGGCTTGCCCGGCAGCGCGCCGCCCGGCCCGGCGATGCCGGTGATCGCCACCGCGAGATCGACGCCGGCTTGCGCCAGCGCGCCGCTGGCCATGGCCTGCGCGGCCTCGCGGCTCACCGCCCCGAAGGTTTCGAGGAGATCGACCGGCACGCCCAGCATGGCGATCTTGGCGTCATTGCTGTAGGTGACGAAGCCGCGATCGAATACTTGGGAAGAGCCGGGGATTTCCGTCAGGGTCGCGGCCAGCAAGCCGCCGGTGCAGGATTCCGCGGCCGCGATGACGAGCTTCTTGGCCCGGCAGAGATCAAGCAACGCGCGCGCTGGCTCGATCAGGTCCTGCTCCGCCATACAATCTCTCCACTCTTCAATCCTTCCATGGCAGCCGCACGGTTGCGGTGGCGAATGCCGCCATGCCTTCGCTGCGCCCGATGAATCCGAGCTTCTCGCTGGTCGTCGCCTTCACGGCCACGCGAGTCGGGTCGATCCCCGCGATTTCGGCGATGCGCATGCGCATGGCGTCGCGATGGGGGCCGATGCGGGGCGCCTCGCAGACCACATTGACGTCGAGATGCGCGATACGGCCGTTGCGCGCGCGTAGCCGCTCGATCGCGAAGGCGAGGAAGCGGTCGGAGGAAGCGCCGCGCCACTGCGGATCACTGGGCGGAAAGTGTACGCCGATGTCGCCGTCCGCGAGCGCGCCCAATATGGCGTCGACCAGCGCATGCAGCACCACGTCGGCGTCGGAATGTCCGGACAGGCCCTGCCCATGCGGGATGCGCACCCCGCCCAGCGTGACATGGTCGCCCATCCCGAAGGCGTGCACGTCGTAGCCGAAGCCGGTGCGCACATCGGTGAGCGCCGCCAGCTCGGCCGCCGCAATGCGCACGAAATCGTCCGCGGTGGTAAGCTTCTCATTGGCGGCTTCGCCCGCGAAGGTGCTGACCTTGATGCCGGCCCACTCGGCCAGCGCCGCGTCATCGCTGAAGTCCTCGCGACCCGCGGCACGCGCCCGCTGATGGGCTGCGAGCAAGGTTGCGAAAGCGAAAGCCTGCGGCGTCTGCACCAGGCGAAGCTGCGCGCGCTCGATGGTGCCGGTCACGACGCCGGACGCGTCGACCGTCTTGACGGTGTCGGCAATCGCCAGTGCCGGAATGGCGGCGCCACAGGCCCGCCCGGCAGCAATGCCGCGCGAGATCAAGGCCGCGGACGCGAACGGCCGCCCCGCATCGTGAACCAGCACCAGGTCCGGCTGCCGCAGGCTCAATGCTTCAAGTCCGGCACGCACGGAAGCCTGCCGCGTCGCCCCGCCGAAAACCGGATCGAGCACACCGAGCCCGCGCGCAGCGGCCCGAAAAAGACCGGCGTCGTCCGGGTGGATCACCGGCTGCACCATGGCTATGTCCGGATGGCCCGCCAGCCCCTTCAAGCTTGAACGGATGACAGGCTCGCCGCCGATTTCGCGATATTGCTTGGGCCCGTCGCCGCCGGCGCGGAACCCACGCCCGGCAGCCACCACGACGGCTGCGACCACGCCATTCATATTTGAACCGTCCAGGAGATTTTCAGCTGCCAACAGATTCGACATCCAGGAGGCGATCAGTGCCCTTCGAATTAGCCTGTGTGGACGGTGGCGCAAGCCGAATTCCGCGCAACCGTCGGTAAATTGACCAAACCCGGGTTTATTGCACTGCAGCACTTGCGAAGCGAGGCAATTTGGTTAAACTATATGCAGCCTCCCCAGGCGCCTAATTTGTGTGCATGACTTATGATGCGTTCTTCATCGGCTTTTCGCGACCCGCCCCTAGCTGTCGGCAACATCCTCTTGCCGAACCGGGCGGTGCTCGCTCCGATGACCGGGATCACCGATGCGCCGTTCCGCCGCGCGGCAGCCGGGCTCGGCAGCGGATTGGTGATCTCCGAGATGACGGCCAGCGAGGCACTGGTGCGCGCCCGTCCGGAAGCCTTGCTGCGCTCCGAGGGGCAGGGGGTCGGCATCCACGTGGTCCAGCTCGCCGGTTGCGAAGCGCGCTGGATGTCGGAGGCCGCCCGCATCGCCGAGGCGTCGGGCGCTGCCATCATCGACATCAATATGGGCTGCCCGGCGCGCAACGTCACCGGCGGCCAGTCCGGTTCCGCGCTGATGCGCGACCTCGACCATGCGCTGACCCTGATCGAGGCGACGGTGGGCGCGGTTTCGGTTCCGGTGACGCTTAAGATGCGGCTCGGCTGGGACGATCGCAGCATCAACGCACCCGACCTGGCGCAACGCGCCGAGCAAGCCGGGATCAGACTAGTGACGGTGCATGGCCGCACCCGCTGCCAGTTCTACAAGGGATGGGCCGACTGGGCAGCGGTACGCGGCATCAAGGCCAAGGTCGCGATCCCGGTGGTGGTGAACGGCGACATCGCTTCGTTCGAGGACGCCGACGCGGCGCTTTCGGCGTCGGGCGCCGATGCGGTGATGATCGGCCGCGCCGCGCAAGGCCGTCCATGGCTGCCCGGCCAGATCGCCCGTTACCTGGCCTTCGGGCGGCGGGAGGATGCACCGCCGCTTGCCACCCAATTCGCGATCATCGAGCAGCTCTACGATGAAATGCTGCGCCATTACGGCACCGCGATCGGCATGCGCTGCGCGCGCAAGCATCTCGGCTGGGCGCTCGATGCCGCCGCCGCGGCGGCGGGCGCGCCGGACCCGCTGCACAAGCTGCAGCGGCACCGCGTGCTGACGCAGGACGATCCGCGCGCGGTTCGCCGTGACCTTGCTGAGGCCTTTGTGGCCTTCGTCGCCTTCGCCGGGGACGAGAGGAAAGCCGCATGAGCCGGGCGGAGTCCATCACCTCGTTTCCAGGCTTGGCGGAAGCCGTCCTCGATGCCTTGCCGCATCCCGTCATCATGGTTGCGCCCGACGGCAAGATCGCCAATGCCAATGCCGCCGCCGAATCGTTCTTCGAGGTATCGGCCCCGCTGCTGCGGCGCTACGCGCTGCAAGACCTGGTGCCCTTCTGCAGTCCGCTGCTGGCCCTCATCGATCAGGTGCGCGGGCGCGGCGCCGCCGTGAACGAATACAAGGTCGATCTCGGCACCCCGCGCAATCCCGGCGAGCGCCTGGTCGACCTGCATGTGGCGCCGGTGCAGGAGAGCCCCGGCCACGTCGTGGTCATGCTGCAGGAACGCACCATTGCCGACAAGATGGACCGCCAGCTGACCCACCGCAGCGCCGCGCGCTCGGTGATCGCGCTCGCCGCCATGCTGGCCCATGAGATCAAGAATCCGCTATCCGGCATCCGCGGCGCCGCGCAACTGCTCGAGCAATCGGTCGGCGACGACGACCGCAGCCTGACGCGGCTGATCTGCGACGAGGCCGACCGGATCGTCAAGCTGGTCGACCGGATGGAAGTGTTCAGCGACGAGCGGCCGGTCGAGCGCGAGCCGGTCAACATCCATGCCGTGCTCGAGCACGTCAAGCGGCTGGCCCATTCGGGCTTCGCCCGCCATGTCAAGTTTCTCGAGGAATATGACCCCTCGCTGCCGCCCGTATTCGCCAATCGCGATCAGCTCATCCAGGTGTTTCTCAACCTGGTCAAGAATGCCTCGGAATCGATCGGGGAGGGCTCAAGCGACGGCGAGATCGCGCTCTCGACCGCCTTCCGTCCGGGCGTGCGCCTGTCGCTGCCGGGCAGCAAGACGCGCGTATCGCTGCCGCTCGAGTTCTGCGTCAAGGACAACGGTCCCGGTGTCCCCGACGATCTCCTGCCCCATCTGTTCGATCCGTTCGTGACCACCAAGCCGACCGGATCGGGCCTGGGCCTCGCGCTGGTCGCCAAGATCGTGGGCGATCACGGCGGCATCATCGAATGTGAATCTCAACCACGACGAACGATCTTTCGTGTGCTCATGCCCATGTTCCTGGGTGACGACGCCGAGCCGGGCGGCGCTGCCTAGAGAGGAAGAAATGCCCACGGGAAGTATTTTGGTTGCGGACGACGATGCCGCCATCAGGACGGTGATCAATCAAGCATTGTCGCGGGCGGGCTACGAAGTGCGCTCGACCAGCAATGCCGCGACGCTGTGGCGCTGGATCGGCCAGGGCGACGGCGACCTGGTCATCACCGACGTGGTGATGCCGGACGAGAACGCTTTCGACCTGTTGCCGCGCATCAAGAAGCTGCGGCCGGACCTGCCCGTGATCGTGATGAGCGCGCAGAATACCTTCATGACCGCGATCCGCGCGTCCGAGCGTGGTGCCTACGAGTACCTGCCCAAGCCGTTCGACCTCAAGGAGCTCATCGCCATCGTCGGCCGCGCGCTGTCGGAGCCGAAGGAGCGCGCGCTCGCCCCCGTCAAGCATGAGGATTTCGACTCCATCCCATTGGTCGGCCGCTCGCCGGCGATGCAGGAAATCTACCGCGTGCTCGCGCGCCTGATGCAGACCGATCTCACGGTGATGATCTCCGGCGAGTCGGGCACCGGCAAGGAGCTGGTGGCGCGCGCGCTGCACGACTACGGCAAGCGCCGCAACGGCCCCTTCGTCGCCATCAACATGGCCGCCATCCCCCGCGATCTCATCGAATCCGATCTGTTCGGCCACGAGAAGGGAGCGTTCACCGGCGCCAATACCCGCAGCGCCGGGCGGTTCGAGCAGGCCGAAAGCGGCACACTGTTCCTGGACGAGATCGGCGACATGCCGATGGATGCGCAGACACGGCTGTTGCGCGTGTTGCAGCAGGGCGAATACACCACCGTCGGCGGGCGCACCCCGATCAAGACCGACGTCCGCATCATTGCAGCATCCAATAAGGACCTGCGGATTCTCATCCAGCAGGGCCTGTTCCGCGAGGATCTGTTCTTCCGGCTCAACGTGGTGCCGCTGCGACTGCCGCCGTTGCGCGAACGGATCGAGGATGTTCCCGATCTCATCCGACACTTCTTTGCACAGGCCGAACGGGAGGGCCTGCCGCCCAAGCAGCTCGACCAGGCGGGGCTCGATCGGCTCAAGCGCCACCGCTGGCCCGGAAATGTGCGGGAGCTCGAGAACCTCGCCCGCCGGCTGGCCGCGCTCTATCCGCAGGAGACCATCTCGGCTGCGGTGGTCGACGCCGAATTGGCGCAACCGGCCATGATGCCGGTCGCCGAGGAACCCCGCACCGAGGAGGGGCTGTCCGCCGCGGTCGAGCGGCATCTTGCATCCTACTTTGCAGGCTTCGGCGACACGCTGCCGCCACCCGGCCTCTACCATCGTATCTTGCGCGAGATCGAGCACCCGCTGCTGACCGTGACGCTCGCCGCCACCCGCGGAAACCAGATTCGGGCAGCCGACCTGCTTGGGGTCAACCGCAATACGCTGCGCAAGAAAATCCGCGACCTCGACATTCAGGTGTTCCGAAGCAGCAGCTGACGAGCCTTGACGCCAGCGGCGGCCGCATCCCGGGTTTCCACGCCCCGGAAATGTCGTAATTCGGCAACATTGTTGTAGAAATGCATCACTGCGCTCTGGGGGGCGCCGTTTTCGCCTATCCCTATCACCCTGATCCCGGGACATGACGACCGTCGGCCAAGCAGCCACAGCCGAAATCGTGATCGTCGCCGCCGGTGCCCCCGGCTGGTGGTCGCGCTGGATCGGCCTGGGCGCGGTCGGGCTTGCCCTCTTGTCGGCGCTCGCGACCTTCCTGGTGCTGGCCGACCTCACCCCCATCCCGGAAACCAACGAGGTGGTGATCGCGCTGCTCCTCGCCAATGCGATCACCATCGCGTTCCTGGTCGCGGTCAGCGCGTGGGAGGTCTTTCGCATCGTGCAGGCAAGGCGGCGGGGACGGGCGGCCTCGCGGCTGCATGTGCGCATCGTCGGACTGTTCTCGGTCATCGCCGCGGTCCCGGCGATCCTGGTGGCGGTGGTGGCGAGCGTTACGCTGGATCGCGGGCTCGATCGGCTGTTCTCGCGGCAGACCCAATCAATGATCCAGAACTCGCTGATCGTGGCCGACGCCTATGTGCGCGAGCATGCCCAGTTCCTGCGCGCCGACTGCATCACCACCGCGATCGAGGTGGCGCGCGCCAAGACGCTGTTCGATCAGAACCGTGAGCAGTTCCGGCAATTCCTCACCGCCCAGTCCAATATTCGCGGCCTGCCCGCCGTCATGATGATCGACGGCGATCTCAACGTGATCGAGCAGGCGAACGCCAATGTCAGCCAGACCTTTGTCAAGCCCTCACGCGAAGTGCTCGCCGCCAGCAACGAGACGGAGCCGCAGATTGCGCTCTTTCTCGATGCCAACTACGTGGCCGCCATCATCAAGCTGCAGTCCTATACCAATACCTATCTCTATGTCGCGCGCATCCTCGATCCGCAGGTCGTCGCGCAATTGCGCGCCACGCAGGCCGGCGTCACCCAATATGCCCAGCTCGAAGCGCAGCGGCTAGGCGTGCAGATCGCGTTCGCCTTGGTGTACACCGCGATCGCGCTGATCGTGCTCCTGGTCGCGGTCTGGATCGGGCTCAATTTCGCCAACTACCTGGTGGCGCCGATCCGCCGGCTGATCGACGCGGCGCAGATCGTCTCGACCGGCAATCTGTTCGTGCAGGTGCCGATCCGCGCTTCGGAAGGCGACCTCGCCCAGCTCGGCGAGACCTTCAACAAGATGACGCGCGAGCTGCGCACCCAGCACGACGACATCGTGCGCGCCCGCGACCTGATCGACAGTCGTCGCCGCTTCACCGAGGCGGTGCTGGCGGGCGCCAGCGCCGGCGTCATCGGGGTCGATGCCGAAAACCGGATCAGCATCCTCAACCGCTCCGCCGAACGGCTCATCGGCCACTCCCAGGCGGAAGCGCTCGGGCGGCCGCTCGCCGATGTCGCGCCCGAACTGATCGACCTGGTCACCGGCGCCCGCGCCGGAATGCAGCGTCTGGTGCAGGGGCAGGTGACCATCAACCGCAGCGGCCGCGAACGCAATCTGTCGGTCCGGGTCACCGAGGAGCAATCCGGCGAAGCCGATCACGGCTACGTCATCACGCTCGACGACATCACCGATCTGGTGGCCGCGCAACGCACCTCGGCCTGGGCCGACGTCGCCCGCCGCATCGCCCACGAAATCAAGAATCCGCTCACTCCGATCCAGCTGTCGGCGGAACGGCTGCGGCGCAAATACGGCTCCGTCATCAAGGAGGACGCGGAAATCTTTTTGCAGTGCACCGACACGATTGTCCGCCAGGTCGACGACATCAAGCGCATGGTGGACGAATTCTCGCGCTTTGCGCGCATGCCCAAGCCGGTCATGGCGGTGGACGACGTGGCCGATACGGTGCGCCAGGTGATATTCCTGCTGCGGGTCGGTCACCCCGACATCGATATCGCGGTCGAAATCGCCGAGGATCCGATGTCGGCGCGCTTCGACCGCCGCCTGATTTCCCAGGCGCTTACCAACATCATCAAGAACGCCGCCGAGGCCATCGCCGCCGTGCCGCCTGCCGAGCTTGGCCGCGGCCAGATCCGGGTTTCCGCCTTCCGCGAGGGAGGCGACATCATCATCGACGTCGTCGACAACGGGATCGGGCTGCCGAAAGAAAACCGCAGTCGTTTGCTCGAACCCTATGTCACGACCCGGGAAAAGGGCACCGGGCTCGGCCTGGCGATCGTCGGCCGCATCCTGGAGGACCACGGCGGGCATATCGAGCTCGGCGATGCGACGAACAAGATACCAGGCCAACGCGGCGCCTGGATGCGGCTACGCTTTGCGGCGGAACCCGTCTCCGGCTCGGTTTCCGATGAACCAAGACCCAAGCAGGTTGCGACAAACACATAGAATTGGTCACCCGATTCATGGCGTCAGACATTCTCATCGTTGACGACGAAGCGGATATCCGCGAGCTGGTAGCGGGCATCCTGCAGGATGAAGGCTATCTCACGCGGACCGCGCGCGACAGCGACGACGCCCTGACGGCCATCGCGGCGCGCCGGCCCAATCTGGTTTTTCTCGACATCTGGCTGCAGGGAAGCCGGCTCGACGGCCTGCAGGTGCTCGACGCCGTCAAGCGGGAGAATCCGGAGGTCCCGGTGGTGATGATCTCGGGCCACGGCAACATCGAGACCGCGGTCGCCGCGATCAAGCGGGGGGCCTACGATTTCATCGAGAAGCCGTTCAAGGCCGACCGGCTGGTGCTGGTCGCCGACCGCGCGCTCGAAACCTCCCGCCTCAAGCGCGAGGTCAAGGCGCTGAAGCAATTGGCGCCTTCGACCCTGGTGGGGCACTCGCCTTCGATCAATCAGCTGCGCCAGACCGTGGACAAGGTGGCGCCGACCAACAGCCGAATCCTGATCGTCGGCCCGCCAGGCGCCGGCAAGGAGCTCGCCGCCCGCGCCATTCACGCCCAATCGGCGCGCGCCGAGGGTCCTTTCGTGGTCATCAATGCCGCCGCAATGACGCCGGAGCGGATGGAAGTCGAGATGTTC
This sequence comes from Xanthobacteraceae bacterium, assembly GCA_036502925.1. Classification (GTDB taxonomy): domain Bacteria; phylum Pseudomonadota; class Alphaproteobacteria; order Rhizobiales; family Xanthobacteraceae; genus VAZQ01. Next base: position 6,654 of record DASXXS010000136.1, on the reverse strand, counting down.
GGGGTCGAGCAGACCACCGGCGCCGGTGAGCGCAAGATCGGCGCGCTCGAGGAGGCGCATGGCGGCACGCTGTTCATCGACGAGATCGCCGACATGCCGCGCGAGACGCAGAACAAGATTCTCCGCGTGCTGGTCGACCAGACCTTTCAACGGGTCGGCGGCAGCAACAAGATCTCGGTCGATGTGCGGATCATTTCCTCGACCGGCCGCAATATCGAAGCTGAGATCGCGGCCGGACGATTCCGCGACGACCTCTATCACCGAATGTCGGTGGTGCCGATCCGGGTGCCGGCGCTGGCCGAGCGGCGCGAGGATATCGCCGATCTGGTCTACTATTTCATGGACCAGATCTCGCAGTCGAGCGGACTGGCCAAGCGGATCATCGGCGAGGACGCCTTGGCGGTTCTGCAGTCGCACGACTGGCCCGGCAACGTTCGCCAGCTGCGCAACAATGTCGAGCGGCTGATGATCCTGGCGAGCGGCGACGCCGATTCGGTGGTCACCGCCAGCATGCTGCCGCAGGATGTCGGCTCGATGGTGCCGAACATGCCCAACGGCAATGGCGGCGAGCACCTCATGGGCCTGCCGTTGCGCGAGGCGCGCGAGGTCTTCGAACGCGAATATCTGGTCGCGCAGATCAGCCGGTTTGGCGGCAATATTTCACGCACCGCCGAATTCGTCGGCATGGAGCGTTCGGCCTTGCATCGCAAGCTCAAGGCGCTAGGAATCGACTAAAGCGATTCGACAGCTAAAGGGCGAGCGATGGCGCGCGCGGGGAGGGGCGGCTGCGCGGGGAGCCTCCGGCGGGCTTTGATCACCGCCAAGGACGCCTTGATGGCCACTTTGCGGGCCGGCCTGCTCGCCGTTTTGGCGCCGGTCCTCGCGGCCGGCCCGCTGAGGGCGCAAACCCCGCAACAGGTTCAGCAGGCCGCCGAAGAGGCCATCCGCCGGCTTGATCTGCAGACCGAGTTTCCGCGCGGGCCGGAGCCGTTGAACTGGCATTTCGACCTGCCGCCCGAAACCCTGTGGATCGTGATCGCCATCGCGCTCGGAGTTCTGCTCTATGCGTTCCGCGACCTGGTCCCGTTCTGGCGATCGGGAGCGGGCGGCACATGGGCGGCCGACGAAACCGCGCCCGGCACGACCACGCCCGGCAACCAGGCGATGATCGTCGGGGTTGCCGACGAGCTTGCCGCGCGCGGACGCTTCGTCGAAGCCATGCATATGCTGCTGCTGCACGGCTTGGCGCACCTTCGTTTGCGCCTCGACCAGCAGTTCTCCGATTCGCTGACCAGCCGCGAGATCCTCCACAGCACAAACCTGCCTGAGGCCGCGCGGGCGGCGCTGCGCGACGTCGTCAGCCGGGTCGAGCTGACCTATTTCGGGCAGCGGCCCGCCCGGCTCGCCGATTACGCGGCGTGCCGCGAGAGCTTCAATGCGCTGGCGCGCTCCCTCTCCGGGAGCGCACCGGCATGACCGGCGAACCGGTCTTCTCCCGCCGCCTGCTCCTCGGCTGGATCGTGGGGGCGGTCGTCGTGTTCGCCATCTCGCTCGTCTTCATGGGCGGCGGCGAATTGAGCGGCACCGACAGCGTCGGGCCCAGCACCTTCTCGCGCTCCGCGATCGGACACGCCGGCATCGCCGAGGTGCTGACGCAACTCGCGATCCCGGTGGTGAAGAGCCGGTCGAGCTCGCTCGAAAAGCTTTCGCCCGGCAGCGTGCTCGTGATCGCCGAACCGCGCCGCAACGCCCAGAGCGAGGACGTTATCCGCACCCTGCTCAAGGCCCGCACCATCCTGCTGGTGCTGCCGAAATGGATCGGCCAACCCAGCGAGCAAAAGAACGGATGGCTGCGCCAGGTCGACGAGCGCCCCACTCTGGACGCGCAGTGGGCCCTCGAACTGATCGCACCCCGCGGCGAAGTGGTGCGCGAGAGAAGCGCCGTCCAATGGACCACGAACGCGCTGCACATCACGCCAGCCGTGGATTTGCCGGTCCAGCTGGTGCGCGGCGATCGTTTGCGCCCGATCATCGGCGCGATGCAAGGCATGCTGGTGGGCGAGATCAGCGAGCGGGATCGCAAGATCTGGGTGCTGGCGGATCCCGACGTCATTTCCAATCACGGCCTGGCCCGCGAGGGCAATGCGGCCTTGACGCTCGCCCTGATCAAGGCCTTGCGCGCCGGCGACGGCACTGTCGTCTTCGACGAAACCGTGCATGGGTTCGTGATGCGCCCGGTGAGCCCGTTCCTGCTGCTCTTCCGCTTCCCATTCGTGGTGGCGACGGCGCAGGGGTTGCTCGCCATCGCCCTCCTGTTGTGGGCAACGCTGGCGCGGTTCGGGGCGCCCCAAGCAGCGCCGCCGCCGCTTCGTGCCGGCCGCGAGGGCCTGCTGCAAAACATGGCCGAGCTGGTGGAATTCACCGGTCATCAGGACGTAGTGGTCAAACGCTACGTCCAGGAGACCGTTCGCGACGCCGCGGTTCAACTGCATGCGCCGCGCGAACTCATAGGCGCCGGGCTCATGGGGGCCGGGCTCGTCGCCTGGCTGCAGCGGGTCGGACTGGCGCGCGGGGTGGCGATCGATTGCGAGGACGTGCTGCGCCGTGCGGCGGTGCCCGGCACGGGAGGCCGGCGAAACCCCTCCGCGCTGGTGCGCCTCGCGCGCGATATTCACCAATGGAAGGGAGAGATCATCGATGGACGTTGACCGCATCCGGGCGATCACCGAGGCGGTGCGCGGCGAGGTCCGCAAGGCCGTCGTCGGCCAGGACGCGATCATCGATCTGATGCTCACGAGCCTCCTGGTCGGCGGTCACATCCTGCTTGAAGGCGTGCCGGGAACAGCGAAAACGCTGCTCACGCGCGCCTTCGGGGCAGGGCTTGCGCTGCAATTCGGCCGCATCCAGTTCACCCCCGACCTGATGCCCGGCGACGTGCTGGGCACGAACCTGTTCAACTTTCAGACCAACAGCTTCATCCTGACCAAGGGGCCGATCTTCACCCAATTGCTGCTCGCCGACGAGATCAACCGCACGCCGCCGAAGACGCAGGCCGCGCTGTTGCAGGCGATGAACGAGCGCCTGGTCACCATCGACGGCAAGGACTACCCGCTGGGCGACGATTTCATGGTGGTGGCGACGCAGAACCCGATCGAGCAGCAGGGCACCTATCCGCTTCCCGAGGCGCAACTCGATCGCTTCCTGTTCAAGATGATCATCGATCATCCCAGCCGCGACGAGGAACGCGAGATCGTGCGGCGGCACGGCCATCGCTCGGCCATGCCGCGGGTGGAGGACTTCGGGCTGGTGGCGGTCGCCGACGGCTCGACGCTGGCGCTGGCGCGCGCGGCGGTGACCCGCATCCGCCTGTCCGATCCGTTGATCGACTATATCGTCGACGTGATCCGCGCCACCCGCGAGCATTCCTCCCTTGAGGTGGGTGCCTCGACGCGCGCCGCCAACATGCTGGCGGCCGCGGCGCGCGCCTACGCGGTGCTGGCCGGCCGCGATTTCGTCATCCCGGACGATGTGAAATTCCTGGCTTTGCCGGTGCTGCGGCATCGCCTCACGCTGTCGCCCAGCGCCGAGATCGAAGGTCTCACCGCGGACCGGATCCTGCGCGAGGTGATCGACCAGACCCCGGCGCCGCGATGATCCGACCCACCGCCCGCATGGTCCTGATCTTCGTCGCCGGCATTCCGCTGGCGCTGTTCGTCGTGATCTATGATCCGGCGCTTTGGCCCTTGTCGTTCAATTACGGGCTCCTGGTCATTCTCGTCGCGGCGAGCGACTTCATGCTGGGGCTGCAGCCGCGCGGGCTCGCGGTACGGATCGCCACGCCAGACCGGCTCTCGATCGGCGAGCGCGGCGCCATCAGCGTCACGGTGGCGGCGGCCGTCTATCGGCGCAGTGTGCGGCTCGAGCTGATCGCCGAGCAACGCGGGGAAGTCGAGGCTGCCGAGATCGTCCGCGGCGAGCTCCCGGCCGGACGGGAGGAGCGGATCGCGCTGCCGGTCGTCCCCACCCGCCGGGGACGCGTCAACGTCGATCGCGTCTGGATACGCTGGCGCGGACCGTTGGCGCTGGTCGAGTTCACTCGGCAGATCGGCGTCGATCGCGCCATCGACGTCGTGCCCAATGTGCGCGGCGTGCACGGCACCGCGCTCCAATTCTTCGTGCAGGAAGCGATCTACGGCATCAAGGCCCAGCACCAGAAGGGCGAGGGCGCCGAGTTCGAGGCCTTGCGCGAATACATGCCGGGTCTCGACAGCCGCTTCATCGACTGGAAGCACTCGGCGCGCCACCGCAAGCTCCTGTGCAAGGAGTTTCGCACCGAGCGCAACCATCAGGTGGTCATGGCATTCGATACCGGCTATCTCATGCTCGAGCCGGTCGAGGGGATCACGCGGCTCGATCATGCCATCAATGCCGCCTTGGTGCTGGCCTGGGTCTCGCTGCAGGGCGGCGACCTGGTCGGCACCTACGGGTTCGATGCGAAGGTGCGGCAATATTTCGGGCCCCAGCGCGGGATTTCGAGCTTTCCCCGCATCCAGCGCGCCACCGCCGAGCTCGACTATCAGCATCAGGAAACCAATTTCACGCTCGGCCTCGCCGAGCTGAACGCACGGCTCAAGCGGCGCGCGCTGGTGATCCTGTTCACCGATTTCGTCGATACGATCACCGCCGAACTGCTGATCGAAAGCATGCAGCGGGTCGCCAACCGGCATCTGGTCGTTTTCGTCACGCAGCGCGGCTCGATCCTGCAGCGCGCCGTCGATGCGGCGCCCAACCAGTTCGCGGATGTCGCCAAGGCGGTGATCGCCCAGGAGTTCCTGCGCGACCGCAGCATCGTGTTCGAGCGGCTGCAACGCCTCGGCATCCATTGCCTCGACGTGCCGAGCCAAGGCTTGTCGGTCGCCCTCATCAACCGCTATCTCCTGATCAAGCAACGCGGGCTGATATGATCCCTATGGCCGCGTCCGATCAGCGCTTGTCGGCGGCTGCGATCGCCGCCAGGCCCGCGCTCGTGCTCAAGAGCAGCGAGTTCCGCAAAGGCCGCGAGGACGGCTGGCGCGAGCTCGAGACGCTCGTGGCGCATGTCGAGCGGCGCGGCGTGCGTCGGCTGTCGCTCAACGAGCTGCAGCGGCTGCCGGTCCTCTACCGCGCCGCGATTTCCTCGCTGTCGGTCGCCCGCACCATTGCGCTCGACCGCAATCTCCTGCTTTATCTGGAGAATCTGGCGCTGCGCGCCTACCTCGTGGTCTACGGCCCGCGCATCAGCGTGCGCGAAGGCCTGCGCGCGTTCTTCCGCCAAGACTGGCCGGCCTCGGTGCGGGCGGCCCGCTGGCACATCGTGATCGCGACTCTGGCCCTGCTGGTCGGGGTCGCAGCCGGTTTCTTGCTCACCTTGCAAGACGAAGCCTGGTTCTCGTCCTTCGTCCCGACCGGAATGGCGGGCGGCCGGGGGCCGGCGAGCACGCGGGCCGATCTGCTTGACAAAGTCATCTTTGCCCCCCCGCCAAGCGCACTCGAGGCCTTCGGCATATTTGCCAACTTCCTGTTCAGCCACAACACGTTGGTCGGGCTCATGACGTTTGGGCTCGGGCTCGCTGTCGGCGTGCCGACCATCATGCTCAATGTGTATCAGGGTCTCGTGCTCGGCGCCTTCCTGGGCTTGCATTACAACCGCGACCTGACCCTGGATTTCCTCGGCTGGATCTCCATCCACGGAACGACTGAGCTCGGCGCGCTGGTGCTGCTGGCGGCCGGCGGCCTGCTGATCGCCGAGAAGATACTGTTTCCCGGCCGCTATGGGCGCATCGAGAGCCTGGCCTTGCACGGCCGCCGAGCCGCCCAGCTTGCGGTCGGCGCGGTGCTGATGTTGTTCGTGGCCGCGATCCTGGAGGGCGGCTTCCGGCAACTGGTCGCGAGCACGCCTGCGCGCTTTGCCATCGGCCTCGGCATGGGCGCCCTGTGGATTGCCTATTTCAGCCTCTGCGGACAGAGGCGGCCGACATGACGCTGGCCCACGAGCGGACCTCGCAGTTCTTCGAAGGCGTGCGCCGGCGGCGGCGCGAGATTGTCACGCCGGAGGGCGCAGCAATCCCGGTCGAGCTTGCCGACTACGGCGAGCGGCTTAGCGCTTTCTTCCTCGACTTTGTGCTTCAGTTGGCGGCGATTATCGTCATCGTCCTGTTGGTCGTCGCCGTGGCCAGCAAGGCCGACAGCGCAAGCGTTCTGACAGCTCGAATCGGGATCGCGCTCGTGCTGTTCATCTACTTCCTCATCCGCAACATGTACTTCATCTTCTTCGAGATCGCCTGGCGGGGCGCGACGCCGGGCAAGCGCGCGGTGGGGCTGCGGGTGATCGACCGTCACGGCGGGCCGTTGCTGCCCACCGCGGTCATCGCGCGCAACCTCACGCGCGAGGTCGAGATGTTCCTGCCGCTCGGAATCCTCCTGTCGGGGGGCAGGGCTGCCGAAGGCGGCGTCGACTGGGAGCAGCTTTCGCTGGCGATCTGGATGCTGTTCTTTGCGCTGCTCCCCGCCATCAACCGCGATCGCATGCGCGGCGGCGACCTGATCGCGGGCACCATGGTAATCGCGCTGCCCAAGCGCGCGCTGTCGAGCGATCTCGTCGAGGCAACGGTGCAG
>DASXXS010000135.1:0-31083 GCA_036502925.1 Xanthobacteraceae bacterium | reverse complement strand
AGAACTATTCGCGCTATCTGACCGGACGCCGCCCCGGCGAACCGCCGCCGACGCTGTTCGAATATGTGCCCGACAACGCGCTGGTGTTCGCCGACGAGAGTCACGTCACGGTGCCGCAGTTCGGCGGCATGTTCAAAGGCGACTTCCGACGCAAGGCGACGCTGGCGGAATACGGCTTCCGGCTGCCGTCGTGCATGGACAACCGACCGCTGCGCTTCGAGGAATGGGACGCCATGCGGCCCCCAACGGTCTGCGTCTCGGCGACGCCGGGCCCGTGGGACCTCGACCAATCCGGCGGCGTGTTCGTGGAGCAGGTGATCCGCCCGACCGGCTTGATCGATCCACCGGTCGACATCCGCCCAGCCCGCACCCAGGTCGACGATCTGGTAGGCGAGGTGCGGCAGGTGGCGGCGAAAGGCTATCGGGCGCTGATCACGGTGCTGACCAAGCGCATGGCCGAGGATCTGACCGAATACCTGCACGAACAGGGCATCCGGGTGCGCTACATGCATTCCGACATCGACACCATCGAGCGCATCGAGATCATCCGCGACCTGCGGCTCGGCGCCTTCGACGCGCTGGTCGGCATCAATCTGCTGCGCGAGGGCCTCGACATTCCGGAATGCGCGCTGGTCGCCATCCTCGACGCCGACAAGGAAGGCTTCCTGCGCAGCGAGACCTCGCTGATCCAGACCATCGGGCGCGCCGCCCGCAACATCGACGGCCGCGTCATCCTCTATGCCGACCACGTGACCGGCTCGATGGAGCGCGCCATGGCGGAGACCGGGCGCCGGCGCGAGAAGCAGGTGGAGTATAACACCGAGAACGGCATCACGCCCGAAAGCATCCGCACCCGCATCAACGACATCTTGGACAGCGTCTACGAGCGCGACCATGTGCTGATCGCGACGGGGGCCGGCGGGGGCGGCGAGTTCGAGGCGGCCGCCACCATCGGGCACAATTTCGAGGCCGTGATCGCCGACCTCGAGACCCGCATGCGCGCGGCCGCCGCCGATCTCGATTTCGAGGAGGCCGCCCGCCTGCGCGACGAGATCAAGCGCCTGCGCGCCACCGAGCTGGCGGTGGTGGACGATCCGACCGCGAAGCGGCCGGGCACGGACTCGCCACGCGCGCTGCGCGCTCCCTCGCCGCGTGCTCGGCAAAGCCGCGGCGGCCCGAGCCGCGTCCACAAGCCGGCGCTCGACGAGATGGGCATCGCGCTCTATCACGAGACCCTGCCGCACCGTCCCGGCGCCAAAGGCGAGAAACGCGACGCCCCGCGCAAGCCGACCCTCGACGAAATGGGACCGGGACCGGAATCAAAGCCCTATCGCGGCCCGCGCTCCACCTCCGGCCGCCCCGGCATGCGCGGCGGCTTCAAGCGGCGCGGGCGCTGAGCCTGCGTTTCCTTGCGGCGCCGTTTTGACACCAGCTGATTCCATTCAAGAAAATCGAGTTCGTTCTGCCAAAACGGAGGTGACAGGCTACCCTGGCACTCGCCAACGGCGCGATAAGCCCGGCCGCGGCAAGACCTACACGCGGACGCCGGAATGCCCGAACAACACGACAAGAAGAAGGATGACCAGGATCAGCCATATCACGCTGTGACTGCGACGCCCGTAGTAACCACGGCGATATCCGTAGTAGCCGCCACCGCCGCCGAACAGAAGAACGATGATGATGATCAAGAGAAGCAGGGTCATGGCGCGATCCTGTGGGTGAATGCGCGCGGTCCCGACTGACGGCGCGCCCTTTAACTCGTCGCGGAGAAAAAGGTTCCAGCAGTTCGCACCCGGACGAGCGTCAGCGACATCCAGGATGACCGATCGCGCGGTTGTCCTACTTGTCCCGGCCTTGAGCCGGGACCGTTCCAAACTCCGGCACCTGGAACGGCCCCGGGTCAAGCCCGGGGCAAGCACGCATCATCTTGCGCGGCGCTGCGCCCGCCTGCCGATGGGTTGTCTTTCTTGTCCCGGCCTCGAGCCGGGACCGTTCCAAACTCCGACAGCTGGAACGGCCCCGGGTCAAGCCTGGGGCAAGTACGCCTCATCTTGCGCGGTGCCGTGCTTCGCCTGCCGACGGGTTGTCTTGCTTGTCCCGGCCTCGAGCCGGGACCGTTCCAAACTCCGCCGCCTGGAACGGCCCCAGGTCAAGCCCGGGGCAAGTATGCACCAAGCGGAAACGCATAGCTCTAGAGCGCGGCTCATTGAAAAATACAATCCGTAAACAATGGCCCGCCGCCAGCGTGGCGCCAGAGCCATGCAGAATCCGGAGGACCGGTGATTTCTGCCGCGCCGCAGCGGACGCTTGTTAGCTGTTATTTGCAGAAAAAAAACAAGTAATCCTGGTTATGAGATGGCTGGCCTCGCGCGCGCACGCACCATGTGGCTGCAGCAAGCCACAACGCGTCATCTCGCATCGCAGGCGGGGTTTAACCGCTCCTACCTCCATGCCGCACATGAAAAACCCGGCACGGATTTCCCGGGCCGGGCGCAACCGAGTGACGCATAAAAAGCCGATCGCGGGCCGGCCCGGGATCGGCGCACAGTTCTTCAGTTTCAATTTCCTGACTCCACTGAGTCGCCCCACCGTGTCAAGCACATTCGCAGCCCGGATGGAGCGCCAGCGAAATCCGGGACCCCCGCTCCCGGATTGCGGCGCTCCGCGCCTCCATCCGGGTACGAACGGTCACTCCCTGAAAGTAGTGATGCCGGTTGGCGCCGTCGTGGCGGCCGGAGTCGAGGCAGCACGCCTTGAAATCTCCGTCCGGAGCCGCACGGGCACAGATCGTTGCGCCCGAGCTTCTCGGTGAGCTCGACATCGCCATGAACGAAGCGCCGGCCGCGCTTCACCCGGGTTTCCGAGGGGAACGACTTCCGCCGCTTACGGGTGACCTCGAAAGCAACGGAGGTCTTCGAAATCGCGGTGCTTGCGCATGACACACCTCCATTAAAAAAAGCGGCCTGGTGCCGCGCGCCGCTTCTATCACCGGAAAGCTGCTTGTGGAAGGATGCTTGCAAACCCCGCGACGAAACGCGACCTTGGCTTCTCGGATCGCGCTCTGCCTCGCGGCTCCTCTCACTCTGCCGCCACGAGAGAATTGTATGCATATGTTTTCCAGGTCGGCGCATACTTCTCGCCGGCCTGGTTTCCCCAACTGGTCCAGCCCTTGCGGGTCCCGCGGGCAAACAATTCCAGGAAGGGGCCGGGGCTGCACGCCTCGATGATGGCGTATTGCTCGTCCGGCTTGCGTGAATGCTCGCGCTTGCGGGTTGCCAGCAGATTTACCTGCCGACGGCCTGGTGCCAGCGTCCGTGCGTTCTTGCCGCGCACGCCGAACAGCAGCAGCTCGGTCACGTTGCGGAAATAGAATCCAACGCCGCGCCCATCAGAGCCGCCGTCCTTGCGTACCTTGTGCCAGACGATGTTCGATTTGTAGGTGAAGCCCCATGCCTTCATCACCGCGAACCCGTCCGGCAGCAGCGCGTTCGGGCACCACAGATAAAGATGCGCGGTCGCCGCTGCGATTTTCTCCACCGGCAAGGCGGCGATCTCCTCGACCTTGAGAGTCGGATAGCGCGTCAGCCGGCCGTGCTCGGGCGCGATCTTGCCGGTGCGATTGACGAACTGCCAGGGCGGATCGGCCAGGATGGTAGCGAACTTGCGGCGTCCGACATACGAAACGAGGTCATCGTCGATGTCGGGCATGGCGGCGAAACCGTCTCGTGCTTGGATTGTCGATCGACCCTTACGCTGATTTGGCCCCTCCTATCAAGCGTGAGTATTGGTCATATCGGCCGGGCTCGTCCTAGCCGCTCTCGTGCATGCCACACATGATCCGGCCATCTCGATGCGGGGCGCCCGGTGCTCTCCTTATCAAGATCGCCGGGACAAGCCCGGCGATGACCGAAAATCGAAAATCGCGCCTCTCGGCGAGCTGTCTCTTTTTCGCGCTATCTAATGAAACCCCTTCCGTCCATCCCGGCGCTGCGGCGGGGCAGCGTGGCGCCAGTAGTCGTCCTGGCGCTCGGCCAGGCGGAGCCACTGCAGGGCCAGCTCGCGCAGGACCTCCCGCTCGCGCACGGTGGGCAGCTCGTCGGCCAGGAGGAAGCAGGCGAGCGCGCGCTCGAGGGGCAGGTCGGCAGGTCGCATGGCGCACTCCTGGCGCTGTCGTAGTCTCCCCACCGACGTCCTTTGACATAGGGGCAACGCGTGAGCCTTTGTCGGGTTCCGGCAACATGAAATCGGGGTCAAAGGTTCGCGGGGGCTGGACACTCGCCGCCGGAAATCGCCCTCGCCCCCAGTCGCCGACCGTGTTCCAAACTGCCCTTGATGCCATGCTGGCGGTGCGCGTGGCCGCAAGTCGCGGTCTACCCGAGCTACGGCTCGTTTCCGGGGATGCTTGAATGCGGAAAGGCCCGATTTGGATGCTAGCGGGCCCAATATCCGGCGAGGAAAGCAAGACGTGGGTGGCCGGAACAAGTCCGGCCATGACTCGCAGGGCTCGCCAAGGCTGCGGCCGCAAGCCGGGAAATCGCCCCCGGCCTGCGGCCGTCGCATCGGTCGGAGCCCGAGCAGGCTCAAGCTCCGCCATCCGCGTCCTCGATGTCTTCCCCACAATGAGGACGCTGGATTCCATCAACCGTGGCAATTACCCCGTTGCGGGTCGCGGCCAACCCCGCCGCATGTGCCGCACATGGAAGCATTGAAGCCCGACGCGAGCCCTCCACAGAATCAGATGCAATAGGTCAAGATGGATGGGTCAAGATCGCGGATGCGCGGTGGCGGAAGCGCGAAATGTTCAGGGCCGGAAAGAGGCAGGTGAACTCGTGGGCAAGCGCGCGCTGCCTGTGCAAATTCGCAGGGCGGCCGCGTGGGCAAAATTGCGCGACGCCGCGCAAATCGTGGGCGCAGTGCCGGGCAATTTTGCCCACCCTACGGCATGCCCGGCGCGCGCCGGGCATGACGATTTGTTGTTGTTGAAGCCGAGAGCCCGCAGGGCCCCCGGCTCAGGGCGTGATCTCCGCCACGATCACACCGGTGGCCGGGTCGACCAGATAGACCCGGTCCTCGATTACCGCGTAGCTGTAGGGCCGGGCGGCCGGGATGCGGAACGCCACCGGCTCGGGGACCGCGTAGAGCGGCACGCTTTGCGGGATGCGCGCGCCGACCACGAGCTGGACGCCGTCCCAGCGGTAGTCGCTGTGATACGGGTCGCGATAATCCCGGTCGTAGTAGCGGTCGTGGTAGGGGTCGTAAGCGTAATCGCGGTAGGCCTCGTCCGCCGGATAGACCGTGCGCAGCGGATAGCCCGCGACGGGCGGCGGCGCATAGACGTCAGCCGGCGCAACCACCGGGGCCGGCGGAACCGGCGCCGGATAGTATTCGCGCTGCGCGACGCTGCGATAGATGACCTGGCGCTGCGCCAGGGTCAGCGCCAGCGCCTGATCGGGCGGCGGCGGCACCGCGACGTTGCGGGTCACGCTGCGGACCGGCCGTTCGACGACCCGTCGGGTCGTTTCCGTCCGGGTGCGCTCGGGCGCGCGCGTGCTCACGCCGACGGTGGTGGGACGGCTGGTGGCGGCGGCGGCGGGGCGGCTGGTGGTCACCCGCCGGGTGATCCGCGCCGGGGCGGCGGGTTCCACATATTGCGCCTCGACCGCCTCGCCGGCCACCGGCGGATACGGATAGGCCGGCGGCGCGAGACCCAATGGCGGCGCATAGAATGGCGGCGCATAGGTGGTGACGCCCGGCTCGGGCGTGAGGATGCGCCGGGTCACCGTGGTCCCGTTCGGGCCCTGGGTGACGACGGTCTCGACCGGCTCGCTGGTGATCTGGCGGCTGATAGCGGTCTGGGCGTGGGCTGCCGCGGCTCCCGAAACCAGCGCCAAGCCGACGGCGATTGTGCCAATGGGTCTCATCGCAAAGCCTCCCTGTTCTGGCCAAGCTATGCCCCAACGCCGCGCGGGCGGCCCGGTTCCGGCCCTTGTCGCGCGTGTAGCGTGTAGCCCGCATGGAGCGCTAGCGTAATGCGGGACGGGCGGTCCCGGATTACGCTAGCGCTCCATCCGGGCTACGGGCGGCGTTCGCGCAAATAATCCTCAGTGGTGCGCACTTCGGCGCGCGTAATGCGGGACGGGCGGTCCCGGATTACGCTGCGCTCCATCCGGGCTACGGGCTACGGGCTATTTGTCGCCGCGCTCGCGCAAATAATCGTCGGTGGTGCGCGCATTGGCGCGCGGAGTTCCGCCGGCGGCGGCGAACTCCGCTTCGGTCACGGCGATCACGCGGCAGTCGGCGCACATCTTGATGGCGTCGAGCCGGCGGTCGCCACCCTGATACATCCAGTGCTTGCCGGCGAGCGCCGCCACCACGCGCTCGATCGTGCTCTTGACCCCGAACGGCTTGCCGCAGCGGACGCAGCAGAACGGCTCCTGCTCATTGAGGACGCGCGCCGGCGCCGTGGCGGCGCGGAAGTCGAGCTGCGGCCTCAGGGTGATCACCTTTTCCGGACAGGTGGCCTTGCACAATCCGCACTGCACGCAGGCGTCCTCGACGAAGCGCAGCATCGGCCGCTCGGGATCGTCGAGCAGCGCGCCGGTCGGACAGGCCGACACGCAGGCGAGGCAGAGCGTGCAGGATGGCGCATCGACCTCGACCGCGCCGAACGGCGCGCCGGCCGGCAAGGCGATGAGGTCCGCCGGCGCCGGCGCGGCGGCGTGCAATTCGCGCAGCGCCAGCCGCAGCACCTCGGGCTTGGGGCCGGCGGGCAGGAAACCGGAGGGGCGCGGCGCTCCCGCCGGCGCGCTCATCGTTCGCAGCCGCTCGCCGAGAACATCCGGATCATCGGTCTCGATCCTGCTCACCCGGCCGGAGCCGAATCCCAGGCCCAGCAGGATCGGCTCCGCCAGCGCCAGCGTCCGGTCCAGGCCGAGCACGTCGTGACGCGGCTTCGCGCGCAGCAGGAACACGAGGGCCGAGGCGCCGTAGGCGAAGGCGGCCGCGACGGCTTCGAGGCCGACCTGGGTGACCTCGTTCACGGCCAGCGGCAGCACATGCGCCGGCAGCCCGTCGCCGAAGCGGGCCAGCGCATCGATCAGCGGCGCGCCATGGGGGTCGTCGTGCAGCAGCACGATCGCGCGCTCGCCGCCGGCGTCCCGATAGGCGGTCAGGAGCCGGCGCAACCGGCGCATCAGCGCATCGGCGGGCGGCATCGCATAGGCGGCGGCGCCGGTCGGGCAGACGGCGGCGCACTGGCCGCAGCCGGCGCAGATGCGCGCATCGATCGCCACATGATCGCCGGCCGGCGCGATGGCGCCGGCCGGGCAGAGATCGAGGCAGCGGGTGCAGCCGGTGATGCGGGAGCGCGAATGGGCGCAGAGGTCTTCGCTGAAGGTGATGTAACGCGGCTTGTCGAACGCGCCGACCAGGTCGCGCGCCTTGAGCACCGCCTTGAGCACGGCGGCGGCATCGCCCGGATCGGCGCGCAGATAGCCGTCGCGCAGGTCGGCGGCCGCGAACAGCGGCGCGTGGCCCGAAATATCGAGCACGATGTCGCAGAGCGACACGGCGCCATCGCGGTCCGGGCCGAAAGCCAGCGCACCGCGCGAGGACGGCACCGGTTGCGCATAGCCGTCGATGGTCAGCTCGAAGGCGCCGAGCTGGCCCTTGGCCAGGCGGATGCTGCCCTTCACCACCGGAAAATCGGTGACCCGCTTGGGGGTCACGGCGGCGGGCGGCGTGATCAGAACCGTCACGTCGAGATGATCCTTGATGAGCTCGGCGGCCTCGATCGCCTGCTCGTCGCGGCCGTAAACGAGGATCACGCCTTCGCTGCTCAGGGTGATGAGCGGAACCGCGGGCGCAGGCTCGGCCGCCAGCGCCAGCAAGGCCGCCATCTTGGGCCCGGCCTCCTCGGCATCGGCCGACCAGCCCGCCGTCTCGCGGATATTGGCGTAGCCGATAGCGGCCTCGCCGCCGGCGGCGGCGACCTCGGAAAAAAGCGGCGCCTCCTGGGTGCAGCCGACGATGAGCGCGTCGCCCGCCGCCACGGCGGCGCGAAAGCGGTCGAGCTCGGCGCGGCAGAGCTGGCGCGCGGTGGTGACCTGGCTGCCGCCGCAGCCGCGCCGGACCGCCGCCGGATCGAGCGGCATCGTGTCTTCGCACGAGCAGATCAGGATATTGCGAGGGCGATCCGCCATCTTGAAGCCCCTCGCGGTTCGGCACTAGCACCTAAGGGCACTGGCGCGGGTGCGGGCAAGGTCATAGCTGTTATAGGTGGAGTAAGCCGAAATCGCGAGTCCGGGAGGGGCGATGCCGGTCGAGACCAAACGCCGCGTGCGCGCCGAATCGAGGCCGGGGCTCGATCTGCCGCCGCTGTTCCGTCCGGTGGCGCTGCGCGAGGCCGGCGATGCCTTCGCGTATGCGCAGGAAATCGCCGCGGCGGAGGGAGCCGGCACCCTGGTGCATGTGGACCGCTTCGACCTCGCCGAGCTCGCGGTGGTGCTCGAGCCCGAGGAGCCGCTGCGGAGCGCGCGGCGCGCCCTCTATATCGGGCTGTGCGCGCTCAGCGATGCGCTGGCGGCGCTGGCGCCGCCCGAAAAGCCGATCAGCTTCGATTGGCCCGATGCCATCCGGGTCGATGGCGGGCTGGTCGGCGGCGTGCGTCTCGCCTGGCCGGCGGGGGCGGACGAGGATGAACCGCCGGCATGGCTTGTGTTCGGCGCCATGATCCGCCTGGTCGCCATGGATGACGGCGAGCCAGGCCTGCGGTCGCTTGCGGCGGCGCTCGAGCAGGAAGGCTTCGATAATCCGGATTCCGGCCGGCTGGTCGAGGGCTTCGCGCGCCATCTCATGGCCACGGTGGATGACTGCCGGGAGACCGGATTCGGCGCGGTGGCCAAGCGCTATCTGGCGCGGCTCGCGCCCGCCCGGGGGCTGCGCCGGGACATCGACGAGAATGGCGACCTGCTGCTGCGGCCGCTGGGCGGCGGCAAGGTCGGGCGGCGCTCCTTCATCGCGGCGCTCGCCGTGCCGTCCTGGCTCGATCCGGAAACCGGAGGGCCACGCGCGTGAAGCCGCCGCCGGCCGGGACGGGCGCATGAGCCTCGCGCCGCCGCTGATGCGGATCGCGGTCGGGGTCGTGATCGAGCGGCAGCGGGCCGCGAGCCGCTGGATCGATTTCACCTGGCGTCCCGCCACGGTGCTGCCGGGCCGGCCGGAGGCGGCGCCGTGGACGGTCCTGGCAAGCGCGGCCGGGACGGTCACTTTTTATGCCGGCGCCACCGAGATCGCGCTCTACCGGACCGAGACCGGCCGCTACCGCGACAACCTCGCCTCGGGCGCGCCTTCGCTCTGGGTCGCGCTGCGGCCGACCGGCGCCGAGCCGCCTTTCGACCTGCTGGCGGTCACGGCCGATCCGAGCGAGGGCGAAGCCTTCACCCAGGTCGGCGACGACCTGGTCGGGGCGGTGCCGATGCCGGCCCCGGTGCGCGAGATCGTCGAAGCGTTCGTGGCCGAGCACCATGTCGAGCAGGTGTTCCACAAGCGCAAGCGCGATCGCGCCGATCCGCAGTCGCTGGCGCGCCGCCCCCCGAGCGGCAAGAACCCCGACCCGAAGGATCGCGGCCGATGAGCGAAGGCTTCCTGTCGCGCTGGTCGCGCCGCAAGCAGGCAGCGCTTGCCGCCGAGCCGGCAAAGCCGCCGCCGCAGCCCGAGGGCGCGGCCGCCGCGGAGCCGGCGGCGGAATCTCGTGCGCCCGAATCGGGCGTGGCAGCGTTCGATCCGTCGAGCCTGCCGTCGATCGAATCGATCACGGCCGCGACCGACATCCGCGGCTTCTTCGCGGCCGGCGTGCCGGCCGAATTGACCCGCGCCGCGCTGCGCCGGGTCTGGACTTCAGATCCCAAGATTCGGGATTTCGTCGGGCTCGCGGACTACGACTGGGACTTCAACGCGCCGGGCTCGATGGCGGGCTTTGGGCCGCTGGAGGGGGCCGAGGCGTTGCGCGCCCAGCTGGCGCACCGGCTCGGCCCGGTCACCGCCGCCGAGGTGCCGGATCAAGGTCTGGGCGCCCAGCCGGCGGCACGCGCGCCAGCCGATTCGGCCGACGAGCGGCCCGAGCAGGCAAGCCAAATCAGCACCGAGGATGAGCGGCCGCAGAAAACCGCCGGCGCGCGGGCGGGCGGCGAAGCGACGCAGCCTGAGCGCCAAGATGCCGCGCAACAAGCGCCGGCGAAGCCGGAGGACGTCCAATCCGCGGCGCGCCGCCGGCATGGCGGGGCGCTGCCGGAGTCGTGAGGTCACAAGTGTTGTGTTTCTGACATTCCACAGTGTCGTGCCCCGCGACGGAGCTTCATGGGCCCGAAGGCGGGCACCCAGTAATCTCGGAAGCGGAACACCAGCGACAGCATGGCTATTGACGCGCGCGCGCAAGCGCGCAAGGCTGCGGCTCGGGTATCTTTCTACTGCTCGGAGACGGCCTGATGCCGGACATGGCCCTCGATGCAGCGAACCGATCGGCGACGGTCAGCGATCGCGCGGCGCCTCGAACCGATCACCTTGCCCAACCAAGCGATAGGGCGCGCGACATCGATGAGGTCGATGCCGCGCGCGCGCGCGAATATGCGTTGCTGTCGGTGCTGCTCGCGCGCGCCCCCGATGCCGATCTGCTGCAGCGCCTGGCGCGGATCGAGGGCGATGCGAGCCCGCTCGGCGTTGCCCATGCGGCGCTCGCGCAGGCGGCAGACGGCGCCAGCGAAGAGCGCGTCGGCCGCGAATTCTTCGAGCTCTTCATCGGGCTCGGCCGCGGCGAGCTGCTGCCCTACGGCTCGTATTATCTGACCGGGTTTCTGCACGAGCGTCCGCTGGCGCGGCTGCGCCAGGATCTGGTCCGCCTGGGCATCGAGCGCGCGCCCGGCCAGAGCGAGCCGGAAGATCATGCGGCGATCCTGTGCGAGATCATGGCCGGGCTCGCCGGCCGGGAATGGCCGGCGCCGCCGGGCGCCGAGCGCGAGCTGTTCGAAGCGCATCTGGCGCCCTGGCTGGCGCGGTTCTTCACAGACCTGGAACGCGCACAAGCGGCGGCATTCTATCGCGGCGTCGGCATGCTCGGCCGGGTGTTCATGCAAATAGAAAGCGAAGCCTTCGCGCGCACGGGATCGATTCCATGAAACGGATGACCGTAGGATTGCCCATCGAGGGAGTGACGGCATGAAACAACAGCGCCACGCCAAGGTCGGCCGTCGTGAGTTCCTGCGCGCGCTGGGTGCCGGTGCCTCGGCGGCGGTGGCCGGCGCCGGACCGCTCGCCGGCGAAGCGCGCGCCGATAACGAGACCGACAGCGAGAAGCGCAAGCCGCGGTACCGCGAAAGCGAGCACGTGAAGACCTATTACCGGGTCAACCGGTACCCGCCGAAGTAAGGAGAGGCGCGATGCTGATCAGGAGGAGCGAGCTCGAGCCGCGGCGCGGCGCGCGCGCCGCCGCGTTGCCGGGCCCATCGAATGGAGGTCTCGACCGGCGCGGCTTCCTGCGCGGCTCGGGCCTGGTTGCCGGCAGCCTCGCGGCGCTCGGCGCCTTGCCGCTGACCGGCGTCCGCCGGGCGCAGGCCGGTCCGCCGCCGCCCGCCGGCGCGCAGGTCGCCGTGCGCAAGAACATCTGCACCCACTGCTCGGTCGGCTGCACCGTCACCGCCGAGGTTGCCAACGGGGTGTGGATCGGGCAGGAGCCGAGCTTCGACAGCCCGATCAACCGCGGCTCCCATTGCGCCAAGGGCGCCTCGGTGCGCGAGCTGGTGCATGGCGACCGCCGGCTGAAATATCCGATGAAACTCGTGAACGGGCAGTGGACGCAGCTGTCCTGGGATCAGGCGATCGACGAGATCAGCGACAAGCTCATCGCCATCCGCGAGAAGTCGGGCCCCGATTCGGTGTTCTGGCTCGGCTCCGCCAAGTTCTCGAACGAAGGCGCCTATCTGTTGCGCAAGCTGGCCGCGTTCTGGGGCACCAACAACGTCGACCACCAGGCCCGCATCTGCCATTCGACCACCGTCGCCGGCGTCGCCAATACCTGGGGCTACGGCGCCATGACCAACAGCTACAACGACATCCGCAATTCCAAGACGCTGGTCATCATGGGCGGCAACCCGGCGGAAGCGCATCCGGTCTCGCTGCAGCATTTGCTGGAAGGCAAGGAGCTCAACCGGGCGAACTTCGTCGTCATCGATCCCCGCCTCACCCGCACCGCCGCGCATGCCACCGAATATGTGCGGGTGCGCGGCGGCACCCATATCGCGACCATCTACGGCATCCTCTGGCACGTCTTCCAGAACGGCTGGGAGGACAAGGAGTTCATCGCGCAGCGCGTCTACGGCATGGACGACGTGCGCAAGGAAGTCGAGAAGTGGAATCCGCAGGAGGTCGAGAACGTCACCGGCGTTCCAGGCGCGCAGCTGCGCCGGGTCGCCGAGATGATCTGCAAGGACAAGCCGGCGACGCTGATCTGGGCTATGGGCCAGACCCAGTTCTCGGTCGGCACCGCCAATGTGCGCGCCAGCTGCATCCTGCTGCTGGCGACCGGCAATGTCGGCAACTTCGGCAACGGCGCCAACATCTTTCGCGGCCACTGCAACGTGCAGGGCGCCACCGATCTCGGCCTCGATGTCACCTCGCTGCCGCTCTACTACGGACTGGCCGAGGGGGCCTGGCGGCACTGGGGTCGCGTCTGGGAGGTCGACTACGACTGGATGGCGTCGCGCTTCGACGTACAGACCGGCCCCGACGGCAAGCCGGTCAAGATGATGGAAACCTCGGGCATTCCCTCGACCCGCTGGTTCGACGCCACCATGCTGCCGAAGGATCAGGTCTCGCAGAAAGACAACGTGAAGGCGATGATGGTGTTCGGCCACGGCGGCAACACCGTCACCCGCATGCCGGAGGCCGCCAAGGGCCTGGCGGAGCTCGAATTGCTGGTGGTCGCCGACCCGCATCCGACCACCTGGTCGGTGCTCGCCGAGCGCAAGGACAACACCTACCTGCTGCCGATCTGCACGCAGTTCGAGACCTCGGGCTCGCGCACCGCCTCCAACCGCTCGCTGCAGTGGGGCGAGCAGATCGTCAAGCCGATCTTCCAGTCCAAGGACGACTACGAGGCCATGTATCTGCTGGCCAGGAAGCTCGGCTTTGCCGACCGGATGTTCAAGAACATCAAGGTCGCGGGCACGCAGCCGTCATCCGAGGACATCCTGCGCGAGATCAATCGCGGCGGCTGGTCGACCGGCTATTGCGGCCAGTCGCCCGAGCGCCTCAAGCTGCACATGGCCAACCAGAAGGATTTCGACCTGGTGACGCTGCGGGCCATGGACGGTCCCGTCAAGGGCGACTATTACGGCCTGCCGTGGCCGTGCTGGGGCACGCCGGAGTACCGGCATCCCGGCACCCACACGCTCTACAACACGCATCTGCATGTGAAGGACGGCGGCGGCACGTTCCGCGCCCGCTTCGGCGTCGAGCGCGAGGAGAAGCTCCCCGACGGCAGCACCGTGAAGGTCAACCTGCTGGCCGAGGGCTCCTACTCGCTCGGCTCCGAGATCAAGGACGGCTATCCGGAATTCACCTACGGGGTGCTCAAGAAGCTCGGCTGGGACGCCGATCTCACCGCCGCCGAGAAGGCCGCGATCGAGCGGGTCGGCGGCAGCAATCCCGACGTCGTCTCCTGGGCGCTCGATCTCTCGGGCGGCATCCAGCGCGTGGCGCTCGAGCACGGCTGCATCCCGTTCGGCAACGGCAAGGCGCGCGCCAATGCCTGGACCTTGCCGGATCCGATCCCGGTGCATCGCGAGCCGATCTATACGCCGCGCCCGGACCTGGTCGCCAAATATCCGACCCGGCCGGACGAGCGGCAGTTCCGCGTCCCCAATATCGGCTTCACGGTGCAGAAATCGGCGGTCGAGCGCGGCATCGCCAAGCAGTTTCCGCTCATCCTGAGCTCCGGCCGGCTGGTCGAGTTCGAAGGCGGCGGCGAGGAGACGCGCTCCAACAAGTGGCTCGCCGAGCTGCAGCAGGACATGTTCGTGGAGATCAATCCGGCGGACGCGGCCGAGCGCGGCGTCAAGGACGGCGCCTTCGTGCTGGTCTGGGGCCCCGAAATGGTGAGCGGCAAGGTCACGCGCATGAAGGCGCTGGTGACCGAACGGGTCGGCAGGGGCGTGGCCTGGATGCCGTTCCACTATGCCGGCATATTCCAGACCGTCGATCAGCGCGGCAAATATCCGCCCGGATGCGATCCGATCGTGATCGGCGAAAGCGTGAATGCGATAACGACCTACGGCTTTGATCCGGTGACCGGCATGCAGGAACCCAAGGCCACGCTCTGCCAGATCAGAGCGGCGTGAGAGAGGCGGCACCATGGCGCGGATGAAATTTCTCTGCGACGCCGATCGTTGCATCGAATGCAACGCCTGCGTCACCGCCTGCAAGAACGAGAACGAGGTGCCGTGGGGCATCAACCGCCGGCGCGTCGTCACCATCAATGACGGCTTGCCGGGCGAGCGGTCGGTCTCGATGGCCTGCATGCATTGCACCGATGCGCCCTGCCAGGCGGTGTGCCCGACCAAGGCGATCTACACGACCGCCGACGGCGTCGTGCTGCATTCCAAGGACCTGTGCATCGGCTGCGGCTACTGCTTCTACGCCTGCCCGTTCGGCGCCCCGCAATATCCGCAAGTGAGCAATTTCGGCTCGCGCGGCAAGATGGACAAGTGCACGTATTGCGCCGGCGGCCCGGAACCGGACGGCTCGCCGGAGGAATACGCGAAATACGGCGCCAACCGGCTGGCCGAAGGCAAGCTGCCGCTGTGTGCCGAGATGTGCTCGACCAAGTCGCTGCTCGCCGGCGAGAGCGAGGTGGTGGGCGATATCTACAAGCAACGGGTGGCGCAGCGCGGTTACGGCTCCGGCGCCTGGGGCTGGCTGACGGCCTATCGGGAGACGCTCGAGTCCTAGAGGAGCGATTCAATGAGACCAATCGGCGCAGGGTGGGCAAAATTGCCTGGCACCGCGATCCTGACTGCGCGGCGTCGCGCAATTTTGCCCACGCGGTTGCACCGCGAGGTTCGGCCGCGCAATCGTTTCGCGGTCGGCGCCATCCTGCTCTGCTTGCTGCTCTCCTTCCCGCTCGTGGGGCCGGCGAGCGCGCAGCAGCTCAATCCCGACGGCTCCCCCAACCCGACCGCGAGCTCGGTGAAGGAGCAGCAGCTGTTGCGCGAGAACCGCATCATCAGCGGCCGCGGCAGCATCCCGGACATCAAGTCCTACAATATCGAGCAGCCGGCCGGGCGCGATTGGCGGCAGTTCCACGAGGTCTGGCTGCCGTGGCTCGGCGCCGCCGCGATCCTCGGCATGCTGGCCTTGCTGGTGCTGTTCTACCTGATCCGCGGCATGGTTCGCATCGAAGCCGGCCGATCCGGGCGCAGGCTGGTGCGCTTCAGCGGCTTCGAGCGTTTCGTGCACTGGACGACGGCCACCAGCTTTGTCGCGCTGGCGCTTTCCGGCCTCAACATCACGTTCGGCAAGCGCCTGCTGCTGCCGTTGACCGGGCCCGAGGCGTTCGCCACGTGGTCGGAGTGGGCGAAGCTCGCCCACAACTATGTGAGCTTTCCGTTCACGCTCGGCGTGATCGTGATCCTGCTGATGTGGGTGGCGTGGAACATCCCCGACCGGATGGACCTCGAGTGGATCGAGGAAGGCGGCGGCATTGTCGGGCACAAACATCCGCCCGCCGGCCGCTTCAATGCCGGCCAGAAGGCCATCTATTGGATCGTCGTGATCGGCGGCGGCACCGTCGCGGCCAGCGGCTATCTGCTGATGTTCCCGTTCTACGGCACCGCGATCGCCGGCATGCAATTGGTCCAGATGGTGCACGGGATCGCGGCGGTGCTGTTCGTCGCCGTCATGATCGCCCATGCCTATATCGGCACCATCGGCATGCAGGGGGCGTTCGAGGGGATGTGGGACGGCACGGTCGACGTCAACTGGGCAAAGCAGCACCACAGCGCCTGGCTCGAGCGGGAGATCGCCAGCGGACATGCGACTCCGCCGCCACCGCAAGGCCGCATGGCCCCTGCCGAATAACCTAACCGGGCCTCGATTTCAGAGGCGTACGGCCGAGGTCGAGAACGCGACCGCGGCCGGCTCCTGCAGGGGATACAGGATGACGGCGGCGCCGGTCGCGATGACGGCGGCGGCGACGCAGGCGAGCAAGAACGTGCGCATGTTGACGATCCTCTTCCCGGCTCCGGTCGAGGAATTATCAACGTGGCTTGGTGGTGATCAAGCGGCAAGTGTAATGTCTCTGACACTTGCTGCGATTGCCGAGCAGTGAGGCTTCCCTCGCCCCGCTTGCGGGGAGAGGGCCGCACGGCACTGAGGAAAACCAGATTTCGGCTTGGTGAGGGGGCGCTTCCACAAGCTCAGACTCGCGGAAGCGCCCCCTCATCCCGACCTTCTCCATAGCCCGTCGCAGAGCATCAGGGCGTTTACGCCCGTCTTCGCGGGCTTTGGCGTAAACGCCCTGATGGCACTCGGGGAGAAGGAGACCGCCGTGCGCTCGCGGTTCAGATTGTGGCAGAGCCGCGTCGGGGTTAATATGGCGCAAACGGCAAGGGGGCCGCTGAAATCAAGCCGGAGGGGTTGAATGAGTCATCGCTGGTTCTGCTGGCCGGCCGTCGCCGGCATGGCGGCGCTGCTGGTGGCCGCACTGCCGGTCACCGCGTGGGCGCAAGCGTCCGGCCCGCGCCAGTCGCCGGGACTGCAGCAGCCGCACCTGCGCGACGACGAGCAGATCATGCCGTCGCAGATCGTGCCGCCGCCGCCCCTGCCCGCAAAGCCGAAGGCGGCCGCCAAGCCGGCGGCGCCAAAGCCGGTGCCGGCCGCGGCAGACCCGGAGACGGACAATCCGCTGCCGGCCGTCAAGCCGGCAGCGCCGCCGAAGCCGGCGGAGCCGGGGCGCGCCGTGGTCTGCAGCAGCGGGGCGTTCGGGAGGAATTCCGACCACCTCAGGCTCGCCCAGGCCTACGGCGTGCACAATGTGGATTTCATGGAAGTGAGCGGCGACGACGGCTCGGCCCTGATGGCCTCGGTGCTGTTCCCCAAGGATCCGAAACGCCGCCTGGAGGTGCTGTGGGACGACGATGCCCAGCGCTCCGGGGTCAGGTTGATCGTGATCGCGGGCCAGTCCGCCTGGACGGCCCAGAAGGGGGTCCATCTCGGCCTGCCGCTGGCGGCGCTGGAGAAGGTGAACGGCAAGCCGTTCAAGCTCATGGGCTTCGAGAAGGGCGGCATGGCCATCGTCAGCGATTGGAACGGCGGCGCGCTCGGCCTGCTGACCGACGGCTGCAAGATGGGGGTCCAGTTCAAGCCCGACCCGAAGGCACCGGCCGGTGCGCTCGAAGCCGTGAGCAGCGACAAGGAGTTCGCTTCCAGCGACCCCGCGATCCGCGCCGCCAAGCCCATCGTGGGCGAGATCATCGTCGCGTATTGAAAGGAAGCGAGTGGCGAATAGGGAGTAGTGAACAGGGGTTGCGGGTTCTCGGTCCGCGATTCGCTATTTGCTACCGTTATTTACCATTCGGTACGAAAATACCGGCAAGCCCCCTGGCCCAGGCGGCCTAGCGCCACCCGATGGCCGCGAAGCGGTCACATTCGCGTGTCGCAATCGCAGCGTGGATCTGCGCCGCGGCGCCAGAACGGGGATCGTCATGACAGTGATCAAAGCAAGAGAGCCTGTTGAACCGGACAAGTCGATGGAGAGTGCGGTGGAAGGGGAAATTCGCGAATTCGTTCGCCGGGACGTCGCCACGCTGCGCCGGACCCCGGAGGCCGACAGCGAGGTGGTGGCCAACAATATCAGCACGCTGCTGCAGCGGGTGGCCGGGTCCTCGGTGCAGGAGATCGACCGCTTGATGGCGGAGCTGCACACGCTGCGCGAAATGCTGCAAAGCGAGGGTGCGCGGGTCCAGCGCGAGATCACCGAATATGCCCATCTGAGCCAGTCGGCGATGCAATCGACCAAGATCATCAGCGAGAGCCTGGCCAAGTGGAAAAGCGAGGGCGCCGCGCGCTCGCGCGGTTGACGCGGCTTGGATGACGCGGTCGACCGGTTGACGCCGCGCCGCGTGATCGCGTGGGGGCGCCCCTCGTGGGCGCCCAGGGCGGGCGGCCACGAGGGCCGCCCCTACAGTTTGCGCGGGTTCAGTCCAGCAGGGTCCGGTAGCGCGGCATCTCGGCGACCACGGCGCGGTCGACCGGGCTGACCAACAATATGCGGTCGTCGAGCTTGACGAATTTGTAGCCCTGCAGCAGCGGTATTTCGCGCGTCACGCCGGCCGGCAATTCCTGCAGCGGCACCGAGCGCGGCACGGCGGCGGCCGGCGCCGGCAGATCGGCAACCGGTGCGTCGTCAAGCTTCATGATGCCGTCGAAGATGTGGCCGCGCTGCTCGTCGCTCAACAGCAAGGCGCGGGCGCTGCCGGCTGCGCTGATGCTGCCGCTACCGGTGGTGCCGGTGATGTCGCCCCGCTGCGGTGCCGCGAGCGCCAGCCAATTTCCCCTCGGCGAAGCGATGCGGCCGGCGCCGAGCACGATCGCCCAGGCAAGACACAGGCCCGCAAGCCCGACCAGGACAGCGGCGCGCTTCGATCGCAGTCGCGCCAACGGGGCTCGCGGCAACACGGGTGGCATCGTCATCTCTCCTCGGATCAGGTCTCAAGGCTAGAGCGCGACTCCTCCCGGATCGTTAATGCGCAGGGCGGCCATCGGTTGCATGGTTACGGCCATGTGACCGGGCATGGTTAGGGCGAGCTGAATCGGCGGCGCCGCGGGTGAGCCGAGGCGGGCGCGCTGCGGCGCAGCGCACGCCGCCGACGCATTGATCCACGAAGCGCGCGATCGATTGACCGGCGCAGGCCGACAGGGCAGTCTCCGCCCGCCAGCGGCGCGAAATGACAGCGTGGCGCACCAACGTCCGCGCGGACCTCTGGCCGGATTGCCGGGAGCCGAGGAGGGGAGAACACATGTTCGATTTCCGCGACCTCTTTCAGTGGGAACGCTTCATCACGCCTTCGATCATCAAGGTGTTCTATTTGCTCGCGGTCATCATCACGGTCTTGTTCGGCCTGTCCGGGATCCTGTCGGGGCTGGCGGTGATGATGCTGCAGCCGCTCGGCGGGCTGTTCCTGGTCATCGCCAGCGTGCTCGGCACGCTGGCCGGCGTGATCTTCGCGCGCATCCTCTCGGAATTCGTGCTGATCGCGTTCCGCATCAACGAGCATCTCGGCGCGATCCGCAACCGGGGACAGATGTAAGTATCAGGGGGTCAGTAATCAGTAGTCAGTAATCAGAAACGCTTCGCCTCTGATTACTGACTACTGATTACTGATTACTGATCCCTGTTACAGCGCGAAGCGGAAATGCAGGACGTCGCCGTCGGCGACCACATAGTCCTTGCCTTCGAGCCTGAACTTGCCGGCGTCGCGCGCGCCGGCTTCGCCGCCGAACCTCACATAGTCGTCATACGCAATGGTCTCGGCGCGGATGAAGCCGCGCTCGAAGTCGCTGTGGATGACGCGGGCCGCTTGCGGAGCGCGGGCGCCGCGCGCCACCGTCCAGGCCTTTGCCTCCTTGGGCCCGGCGGTGAAAAAGGTGACGAGATCGAGCAGCGCGTAGCCGGCGCGGATGAGGCGATCGAGGCCGGGTTCCCCGAGCCCCATCGCGGCGAGGAATTCCGCGCGCTCTTCGCTCGACAGCATGGCGATCTCGGCCTCGATCTTCGCCGAGATGACGACGCATCCGGCCCCTTCCGCCTGCGCGCGTTCTTCGACCCGGCGCGACAAGGCATTGCCGGTTGCGGCGGCCGCCTCGTCGACATTGCAGACATAGAGCATGGGCATCGAGGTCAGGAGGCCCAGCATATGAAGCGCCCGCTCCTCCTCCGGCTTGCGTTCAGCCAGGCGGGCCGGCTTGCCTTCGCGCAGCAAAGCGAGGGCGCGATTGACGAGAACAAGCGTGTCCCTGGCGTCCGCCGCGTCCTTGTCGCTGCCCTTGGCTTTCTTCTCCAGTCCGTCCACGCGCCGCTCCAGGCTGTCGAGGTCGGCCAGCATCAGCTCGGTCTCGATCGTCTCGATGTCGGCAATCGGATCGATCCGGTTTTCGACGTGAGCCACGTCGGGGTCCTCGAAGCAACGCACCACATTCAAGATGGCGTCGACCTCGCGGATATGGCCGAGGAACTGGTTGCCGAGGCCTTCGCCGCGGGAGGCGCCGCGCACCAGGCCGGCAATGTCCACGAAGCTGAGCCGCGTGGGCACGATCGTGGCTGACTTGGCGAGCACCGCGAGCTTGTCGAGCCGCGGATCCGGCACCGCCACCTCGCCGATATTGGGCTCGATGGTGCTGAACGCGTAATTCGCGGCCTGCGCGGCGGCGGTCTGGGTCAGCGCGTTGAAGAGCGTCGACTTGCCGACATTCGACAGGCCGACGATGCCACATTTGAATCCCATGAAGTTGCCCGTGTTGAATTGCTTGTCCCGGGCTTGACCCGGGATTGTTCCAACCCTTGTCCCGGGCTTGACCCGGGACCGTACCAACCTCGGAGATTGGAACGGTCCCGGCTCGGGGCCGGGACAAGAGTTCGTTTGCTTATCGAGATCGCCGGACCAACGAAGCCCGGCGATGGCATTCGCCTTCAACCACCCCCGGCATCGCCGTTCTTCGGATCGAGGAAGCCCTTGGCCTGCATGGCGAGATGCACCTTGTTCTGAAAACTCGCGTCCTCGCCTTTGGCCAGCAGCGCGGCATTGTCGGCGACGACCCCGCCCAGGGCCTCGACCCATCCGCGCTCGCTCTTGGCGAAGTCGCTCAGCACATAGCCATGCACCAGTTCCTTGTCGCCCGGATGGCCGACCCCGATGCGCACCCGGCGATAGTCGTTGCCGATATGGGAGGAAATCGAGCGCAGTCCGTTATGGCCGGCGTTGCCGCCGCCGGTTTTGACCCGCAACTTCCCGGGCGCAAGATCGATCTCGTCGTGGAACACCACGATGTCGGGCGCGCCGAGCTTGTAGAAGTTCGCCGCCTCCGCCACCGCGCGGCCGGACTCATTCATATAGGTTCCGGGCAGCAGCAGCAGGACCCGCTCGCCGGCGAGCGGCCCTTCCGTCGCCACGCCCTGAAAACGCCGCCGCCAGGCGCCGAAGCCGTGGCGCTTGGCGATCGCGTCGACCATCATGAAGCCGATATTGTGACGGTTGCCGGCGTAGCCGGAACCGGGATTGCCGAGCCCCACGATGAGCAGCATGGACATTCTTCGTCATCCTGAATGCCGGCGAAGCCGCCGCGAAGGATGATCGGCAAGGATGATGACCCGGCGCGCGATTTCAGACTGGCCGCAAGCTTACTTCTTCCCCGGTGCCGGCGCCGCGGCGGCCGGCGCGGCCGCTGCCGCCGGTGCTGCACCCGGAGCGGCGCCCGGCGCCGCCCCGCCCTCGGCCGGCGGCGTGCCGGCTGCAGCCGCTGCAGCCGCGGCTGCCGCGGCTGCCGCTGCGGCTTCCGCTGCCGCCTTCATCTCTTCCGCATAGCCCGACGGCGGCACGATCGTGACCAGGGTCTGATCGGCGCGGCCGATCACGCGCACATGCGGGGGCAGCTCGACCTCGTTCAGGTGCTTTGAATAGTTGATCTCGAGCTCGCTGATGTCGACGTCGATCGATTCCGGTATGGCGTCGGCCGAGCACTGCACCTCGACCGTGTGGGTGACGAGATTGATGGCGCCGCCCCGCTTCACGCCCGGCGATTTGTCGGTATTGAGCACGTGCACCGGAATGCGCACGCGGATCTGCGCCCCCACTCCCAGCCGCAGGAAGTCCACGTGCACCGGCAGGTACTTCACCGGATCGAGCTGGAAATCACGCGGGATGACCCGATGCTTGGTGCCGTCGATGTCGAGCTCGTAGATCGTGGTGAGGAAGCGCCCCGCATAGATGCGGCGCCGCAGCTCCTCATGCTCGATCGAGATGGTCAGCGGCGGCTGGTTGTCGCCATAGATGACGCCGGGCACGCGCCCGGCCCGGCGCTCAGTCCGCGCCGCGCCCTTGCCGGCGCGCGGACGCGCCATCGCCTTCATCTCTCTGACCGTCGCCATGACCTCGTATCCTCTTCAGCGCATCCCTGCAGCGCAGGCTTGGAGCGCAAGCTTGGCTTGCGTCTGCCGCAATGGAAAAGGCCGCTCCTGCGGCCATCCGGCGGCGGCCTGCCGCCACGCCTGCGGGAGCCGCGATTGCGCCGGCTTATAACGGCACCCGGCTGAATTGACAAGGAAACCGGCGGTGCCCGGATTTAGCCCTGTAGCCCGCACGGAGCCAACGGGTCGGCGCGAAGCGCCGCCCGATGATAAACTCAGCGAAATGCGGGACGGCGGTCCGGGATTGCGGCGCCATAGCTCGTCGAAGACGGGCGTAAACGCCCTAGTGGCGCCTCCATCCGGGCTACACGCCCGGCGGCGGCGCAGCCTGCCCCAGCCTGGCCTCGAGCGCGGCCACGCGCGCCTTCAAGGCCTCGTTCTCCTCGCGGGCGAGCCGCGCCATGTCCTTGACGGCTTCGAACTCCTCGCGCTTGACCAGATCGAGATCATGCAACCAGCGCTCCGCCTGGGTGCGGAACAGCGTCTCGAACTCGCGCCGCACGCCTTGCGCGACGCCGGCGGCATCGTTCATCAGCCGCGCGATCTCGTCGAAGAACCGATTGCTGGTCTGGGTCATGTGCGGGCTCCGGCCGCGGGGGCACCGCGGCAGCGAAACAATGGCGATTGCGGCCGACGGCCGCAAGAGGACGGAGGACGGAGGACGGACGACAGAGGACAGAGGAGAGCTGTGGAGCGGAGGTTGCCTCAGGGCCGGCTTGCGCGCAATTCAACGGAGTGCTCTGTCATCCGGGCTGCCGCCGTCCGTCCTCTGTCCTCTGTCGTCTGTCCTCTGTCATGCTGTACGTCATTCCCTTTCCGGCCTTCGACCCGGTGCTGTTGCGCCTGGGGCCGCTCGCCATTCGCTGGTACGCGCTGGCCTATATCGTGGGGATCCTGGCGGGCTGGCTCTATGCCCGCCACATCATTCGCACCGAGAAGTATTGGGGGGGCCCGGCCCCGATGACGGTGACGGATTTCGACGATTTCGTTCTGTGGGTGACGCTCGGCATCATCCTGGGCGGACGCATCGGCTATGTGCTGTTCTATAATGCCGGCTATTTCGCCGCCCACCCGGCCGAGATGCTCGAGCTGTGGAAAGGCGGCATGTCGTTTCACGGCGGCTTTCTGGGCTGCGTGCTCGCCGTCATCCTGTTCGCGCGGTACCGCGGCCTGCCCATTCTGTCGCTCGGCGACGTGACCTGCGCGGCCGGTCCGATCGGGCTGTTCCTCGGCCGCATCGCCAATTTCATCAATGGCGAGCTGTGGGGGCGCCCGAGCGACGTTCCTTGGGCCATGGTATTCCCCAACGGCGGGCCGCTGCCGCGCCACCCGAGCCAGCTCTACGAGGCCGCCCTGGAGGGCGTTGTGCTGTTCGCGGTGCTGTTCGTGCTGGTGCGCGCCGGCGCGCTGAAGCGGCCGGGCACGATCATCGGCGCGTTCGCGCTCGGCTACGGGTTGATCCGCGTGTTCTGCGAGCTGTTCCGGGAACCCGATGCGCAGCTCGGATTTTTGTGGCAAGGCCTCACCATGGGAATGCTGCTCTCGCTGCCGCTGATGCTCGCCGGCATCGCCTTCATCGTGGCGGCGCGGCGGCGCCCGCCGGCACGTTCGACCGCATGACCGACAAATTTCCACCGCTGGAAACCGAGATTCGGCGGCGCATCGCCATCGCCGGCCCGATGCCGGTCATGCATTACATGACGCTGTGCCTCACCCATCCTTCGCTCGGCTACTATGTGGCCAACGATCCGTTCGGGGCCGGCGGCGATTTCATCACCGCGCCCGAGATCAGCCAGATGTTCGGCGAGCTCATCGGCTTGTGGGCGGGCTCAGTCTGGCGCCAGATGGGCTCGCCGCAGCAAATCCTCCTGGTGGAGCTTGGCCCCGGCCGCGGCAGCATGATGCAGGACGCGCTGCGCGCGGCGCATGTGATGCCTGAATTCCGCGCCGCCGTTGCGGTTCATTTCGTCGAGGTCAGCCCGCTCTTGGAGCAGCGCCAGCGCGAATTCCTCGGCGGCGTCGGCGTGCCGTTCGCCTGGCACAAGTCGCTCGACGAGGTGCCGGACGGGCCGATGATCATCCTGGCCAATGAATTCTTCGATTCGCTGCCGGTCCATCAGGCCGTGATGTGCGCCGACGGCTGGCACGAGCGCGTCATCAAGATCGACGAGGAGCAGAAGCTTCGCTTCAGCATCGCCAGGGATCCGATTCCGCTGTTCGACCAGCTGCTGCCGCGGGGGATGCGCGCGCAGATCGGCGAAATCTTCGAGTGGCGTGCCGACCAGACCGCGCTCGAGGTCGGCCGCCGGGTGCGGCGCTCGGAGGGCGCCGCCCTGGTGATCGACTATGGGCACGCCAAGAGTGGCCCCGGCGAAACGCTGCAGGCCCTCGGCAAGCACCAATATGTCGATCCGCTGGCGACGCCCGGGCTGGTCGATCTGACCGCCCATGTGGATTTCCAGGCGCTGGCGGAGGCGGCCGAGAGCATGGGGGCGCGCGCCTATGGACCGGTCGACCAGGGCGAATTCCTGCGCCGCCTCGGCATCGAGTCGCGCGCGATCGCGCTCAAGACCACGGCGCCGCCGAGCAAGGTGGTGGAGATCGAGGGCGCGCTGGCGCGGCTCACCGGCGCGGGCGGACGCAACATGGGAGCGCTGTTCAAGGCGATGGGTTTCGCCCATCCCCGGCTCGGGCCGCTGCCCGGCTTCGAGCCCTGAGACGGCATGACGGCGATGAATTCCCCGGGCATGATCCAGGCCGCCGGCCTCGCCGGCCTTCCCGGCATCCGTCACGGCTTCTTCACCCGCGCGGGCGGCGTCTCCACAGGAATCTATGCGAGCCTCAACGGCGGCATCGGCTCGCACGACGCGCCCGCCAAGGTAGCCGAGAACCGCGCCCGCATAGCGGCCGCGCTGGCGGTGCAGCCGGAGCGGCTCATCACCGCCTATCAGACCCATTCGGCCGACGTGGTCGCGGCAGAGATTCCCTGGAGTCCCGATGCCCGCCCGCGCGCCGACGCCATCGTGACCCGCGCGCGCGGACTGGCGATCGGGGTGACCACCGCGGATTGCGGGCCGGTCCTGTTCGCGGACGCGCAGGCGGGCGTCATCGGGGCGGCGCATGCCGGCTGGCGCGGCGCCTTGCATGGCATACTGGAGGCCGCGATCGAGGCGCTGGAACGCTGCGGGGCCGATCGCAGCCGCGTGGTGGCGGCGCTCGGTCCGATGATCCGCCAGCCCAACTATGAGGTCGGTCCCGAATTCGTTGCCGCCTTCACGACAGCGGCGGCCGCCAACGAACGCTTCTTCCAGGGGTCGGCGCGCCCCGGCCACGCTCTGTTCGACCTTGCCGGCTACATCGCGGCCAGGCTGCGCGGCTGCGGCATCGCACAGATCGAGGATACCGGCCGCTGCACCTATGGGTCGCCGCTGGAATTCTTCAGCTATCGCGGCTCGACCCACCGCGGCGAGCCCGACTACGGCCGCCACGTCAATGCGATCGCGCTGGCGAGCAACCGTGAGCTGCCGTGACCTGCCTGGACCTCGCCACGGTTTGCGGCTACGGAATTCGTGAATGGCCGGCGAGCCCGGGCCCGCGCGGGGTCCGGAAATGCCGATAAGGCAACAGTCTCGCCCATAATCTCTGCCGGCCTGCGGGGGTGTCGATGCAGAGCGACGGAAGCCGGCGCATGGCGGGCGGGGTCGAGCCTGGCCCGCGCGGCTGCCTGCCCGGCGGTGTCGGCAAGCCGATCAAACCGGTCATGTGCCTCGCGGTCTGCCTGATGGCGGCGGGTTGCGCCTCGATCGGCCAGGCGCTTGCACCAGCGGGGCCGGCCCGCGACGCCAGCATCGCCTTCGAGTCGATCGACGGCCCACCACGCGAGCTTTCGCAACGGCTCATCCGCGATCTCAACGAGGAGGCGGCGGCGCTTCGCATTGCCGTCGTCCCGGCCGGCCACGCGGCCGCCTACCGCATGCGCGGCTATCTGGCGACCCATGCGCAGGGCGCCACCACATCGATCGCCTGGGCATGGGACGTCTATGATGCCGAGCTGCACCGCGCCTTTCGCCTGAGCGGCGAAGAACGGGCCGGCCCGGCGGCCGGCAGGGACGCGGGCAGAAGCCCCGAGGGCCGGGGCTGGGCTGCGGCCGATGAAGCGCTGCTGCGCGCAATCGCCCGTGCCGGGATGGAGCAGCTTGCAGGCTTCATGGCGGCGGCGCCCGCGCCGGCCGCTCCGCCAGCCCCGCCGCCGCCGCGCAACGGTTCGGAAGTGGTGGCCGGCCGCGACAACCTTCCGTCGGCGGCCGTCGCCTCCTTCGGCGCCGAGCCCCGCTCGGTTCCGTTGCCGCAGCGCCGGCCGGCGCTGGCGGGCTTGAGCGGCACCACCCGGCTCGCCGATGCGGCTTCCGGGCGTTAAGGCCGCCGCCGAAAATCCGGGACAACAAATCCGCTTGTATTGCCAGGCTCGCCGCGTCCTTGTTATCAGGGCCGCGCGCGGCACAGGTCTGATGCCGGTTTCCGGTGGATGCGGAGCCGGGCCGCCCGCGGCCAGAGCGCGGGCGCCGGTCGCGGGAGGGCAAGAATGGCGGCCAAGAACGGAGCGATCAAGCTCGTCGCCGGCAACTCCAATCCTGCGCTGGCGCAAGCGATTGCGGACTATCTCGCGACGTCGCTGACCAAGGCGGTGGTGCGGCGCTTCGCCGACATGGAAATCTTCGTCGAAATCCAGGAAAACGTGCGCGGCACCGACGTCTTCGTCATCCAGTCGACCTCGTTCCCGGCCAATGACCACCTGATGGAATTGCTGATCATCATCGATGCGCTGCGCCGCGCCTCGGGCCGGCGCATCACCGCGGTGATCCCCTATTTCGGCTATGCCCGGCAGGACCGCAAACCCGGGCCGCGCACGCCGATCTCGGCCAAGCTCGTCGCCAATCTCATCACCAATGCGGGGGCCGACCGCGTGCTGACGCTCGATCTGCACGCCGGGCAGATCCAGGGCTTCTTCGATATTCCCACCGACAACCTCTATGCGGCGCCCATGATGGTGCGCGACATCAAGGAGCGCTTCGATCTGGCGAAGATCATGGTGGTTTCGCCCGATGTCGGCGGCGTCGCGCGCGCCCGCGGCCTCGCCAAGCGCATCAACGCGCCGCTCGCGATCGTGGACAAGCGGCGCGAGCGCGCCGGCGAATCGGAGGTGATGAACGTGATCGGCGAGGTCGACGGCCATACCTGCATCCTGGTCGACGACATCATCGATTCCGGCGGCACCGTGGTGAACGCGGCCGACGCCTTGCTCGAGCAAGGCGCCACCGAAGTCTACGCCTATATCACCCACGGGGTGCTGTCGGGCGGAGCGGTGGCGCGCATTGCCGCCTCGCGGCTCAAGGAGCTGGTCATTACCGACTCGATCCAGCCCACCCGGGCCGTCAAGACGGCCGGCAACATCCGCACCCTGTCGGTGGCCACCCTGATCGGCGAGGCGATCGGGCGGACGGCCGCCGAGGAGTCGGTCTCGAGCCTGTTTGATTGAAAAGGCCGCCGCATCCCCCCAAAAGGCCGTTGGAGTCCGCTCCGCCGCCAGGCTGTGGACGAAGCCGGCAAATAGAACGGGATATCCACGAATCGTTGCGGGCCGGCGCCGCCAATAGCGCTTTGGCGGCTGGAATCGAGCGTTTATATTCGAGTCGCTAGGTGATTCGCCGCGGCGGTCAATCCGGCTTTGACAGGCGAGCAGGCGCGTCACGATTGCCTCGCTCTGGCCAGTTGCGAACGGTTGCATCGGGTCGTGGTGGCGTGCGCATCCCACTTCCGAGCGCCGCGTGGAGACGGCATGTCCCTAATCGATATGAGCGATCAATCGCGCGCCAATCCCCTCGAGGTCGTGGAGCGCGTGGCCGCGTCGCACGACTGGTCGTTCGAGCGCGCCGGCGAAGACGAGATCACCATCCTGGTGCGCGGGAAGTGGGCCGATTATCAGGTCTCCTTCACCTGGATGTTCGATATCGAGGCCTTGCACCTCGCCTGCGCGTTCGAGCTCAAGGTGCCCGAGCGCTGTTGCCCGACGGTGGCGCAGCTGATCTCGCTGATCAACGAGCAGATGTGGGTCGGGCATTTCGATCTGTGGACCCAGGATGGCATCGTGATGTATCGGCACGCGCTGGTATTGGCCGGCGGCGTGGAAGCCTCGGGCCGGCAATGCGAGGCGCTGCTGGGGACCGCGCTCGATTCCTGCGAGCGCTATTTCCCGGCTTTCCAGTTCGTGGTCTGGGCCGGCAAGGGCGCGCGCGAGGCGCTCGACGCCGCCATGTTCGAGACCGCGGGCGAGGCTTGATGCTTGCCGACGATGCGATCACACTGCGATGATGACAATGACGGGCGCACGCACGCTCGCCCATCTGTCCAGGACGCTCCTGCTCGTCGGGGCGGGAAAAATGGGCGGCGCCATGCTGGAGGGCTGGCTCGCCCTCGGGCTTGATCCGCAATACGCCGCGGTGCTGGAGCCGCAGCCCTCGCGCGAGCTGACGGCGCTGGCCGGACGCGGGCTGCGGCTCAATCCGGCGGCGAGCGCCGTCGGCGACACCGCGGCGATCATCATCGCAGTCAAGCCGCAGGTCGCGTCCGAGGTCGTGCCGGCGCTGGCCCCCTATGTCGGGGCCGGCACCGTGGTGGTTTCGATCATGGCCGGACAGACCCTTGGTTTCCTCGCGCAGGCGCTGTCGCAGCGCGCCGCTCTGGTGCGCGCGATGCCGAACACGCCGGCCGCCATCGGACGCGGCATCACGGTCGCGGTTCCCAATGCGCGGGTCTCGGAGCGGCAACGCGAGCTCGTGCACGCGCTGTTGTCGGCGACCGGGGCGGTCGAATGGATCGCCGACGAGGCCCTGATGGATGCGGTGACGGCGGTCTCCGGATCCGGGCCGGCCTATGTGTTTCTCCTGGTCGAAGCGCTGGCGCAGGCCGGCGCCGCGGCCGGGCTGCCGGCCGACCTCGCCGCCAGGCTGGCGCGCGCGACGGTCGCGGGATCCGGCGAGCTGCTGCAGCGCTCGCCGCTCGATCCCGCGAGCTTGCGGCAGAACGTCACCTCGCCGGGAGGCACGACCGCGGCCGCGCTCGAGGTGCTGTCGGGACCCGATGGGCTCGGCGAATTGATGGAGCGGGCGGTAGCGGCGGCGACGCAACGCTCCCGCCAGCTCGGCGGATGAATGGCTCCGCGGCTTTAAACGACTCTGCAGCCCTGGAACCACCCGCTCCGCCGTCCTAGATTCAGTTGAACCCGCAACCACCAGGAGGCCGCCATGGCCCGCTCACCGCGACAGCCGCCATCTCGGCCGCCACAATCCACCAACGGAAAGTCCGCGCGGGAGCGGGTCGTCGAGGCGTTCATGGCCCTGCTCGGCGAGCAGCCGATCGAAGAGATCGGCTTTACCGCGATCGCGGCGCGCGCCGGCGTCTCGCTTGCCGAGCTGCGAAACGTGTTCGGCTCGAAGCTCGCGATCCTGGCCGCCCACCAGAAGGAGATCGATCGCCGGGTGCTCGCCGGCATCGACGCCGATATGGCCGAAGAGCCGCCGCGCGAACGCCTGTTCGATGTGCTGATGCGCCGGATCGACGTGCTCAGCCCCCACAAGGCCGCCGTGCGCTCGCTGCTGCATTCCGCCGCGCGCAATCCGGGCCTGGCGCTTGCCCTCAACGGATTTGCGGTGCGTTCGCAGCAATGGATGCTGACGGCGGCCGACATTCCGGCTTCCGGTCCGGGCGGCGCGTTGCGCGCGCAGGGACTGGCGCTGCTGTTCGCCTCGGTGCTGCGCACCTGGCTGCGTGACGACGATCCGGGTCTCGCCCGCACCATGTCGGCGCTCGACCGCGCGCTCGCGCGCGGACAGCGTTTCTCCGGCTTGCTCGACGATCTCTGCCGCCTGCCGGCCTGCGTCTGCCGCACCCGGCCGCGCCGGCCGCGCGAGCCTGACGAGGACGAGACGATCGCGGCGTAAGGCGGGCACGAGATACGACGTAGGGCGCGATGTCGTCGCCGCCATCGCGTCAAGACCGCCGATGATAATTCGCGTGTTCTTGGCACTACCTACCCCAGAATGCTACGTTGCGTTTGCTGACCGTTCTGGTTGGAGGGCCATCATGAAACTTCCGCGCCGGCAATTCCTGCATCTGGCAGCGGGCGCTGCCGCGCTTCCCGCTGTGACGCGCAACGCGAGAGCGCAGGCCTATCCGACGCGGCCGGTCCATATCATTGTCGGGGTCGCGGCCGGTGGGCCCAACGATACGGTCGCGCGCCTCATCGGCCAATGGCTGTCCGATCGGATCGGCCAGCAATTCATCATCGAGAATCGAACGGGGGCCGGCGGCAACATCGGCACAGAGGCGGTGGTGCGCGCGCCGGCGGACGGCTACACGCTTCTCCTGGAAACCTCGGCGCAAGCAGTCAATGTCACGCTGTACGCCAATTCCAGCTTCGATTTCCTCCACGATATCGTGCCGGTCGCATCCATCATGCGGGTGCCAAATGTCATGGTGGTCAATCCCACCGTTCTGGCCAAGACCGTTCCCGAATTCATCGCCTACGCGAAGGCCAATCCAGGCAAGATCAACATGGCCACGGCCGGCATTGGGACGACTCCGCACATGTCCGGCGAGCTGTTCAAGCAGATGGCCGGTGTCGATCTTGTGACGGTGGCCTATCGGGGCGGTGCGCCGGCGCTGGTCGATCTCATCGCCGGACAAGTGCAGGTGATGTTCGAGCCCACGATCTCGACAGTCCCCTATATCAAGGCCGGTAAGCTGCGTGCACTTGCGGTGACCAGCACGAAGCGCTCGGACCTGCTACCCGAGGT
>DASXXS010000134.1:0-33554 GCA_036502925.1 Xanthobacteraceae bacterium | reverse complement strand
CCCTGCAAGGGGGAGGGTGGCGCCGAAAGGCGCCGGGAGAGGGTCCCGCATCTCCGCGGATTCGGAGTTTGTTGAGAGGCGGGACCCCCGCCCGACCGCTTTGCGGATCCTCCCCCTTGCCGGGGGAGGTAAGTAAGAATGGGTACGCGGCGGCCACGGATTCCATCACAGAAGCGCGAACCCCGCACATCCCCGCCCATCCGCGGGTTGCAGCCGTTGCAATGCAAATGTCATAAAATGGCCCTTTCTTCAACAGCTTCGCGAAATTACCATATTCAGGAGCGACGAGGGTTCGTTCGGGCGGCTGGCACCGAACAGCAGGCGGGGATTTTCGAATGCGAAGGCATCTTGCAGCCCTTACCATCATGGCTCTGTCGAGCCTGTGCCTCGGCGCGCGGCCGGTCGATGCGCAGGAGCCCAGCGCTGCCGGGCTGTGGCAGCAGATCGACCCCGAAACCGGCAAGTCCAACGGGTGGTTCCTCATCTCCGAGCGCAATGGCGCCTATGAGGGTGCCATCGTGAAAATGTTCATGAAGCCCGGCGAGCCCCTCAATCCGGTCTGCGACAAGTGCGTGGGCGATCAGCAGAATGCACCGTGGCTCGGCCTGACCATCATCAAGGGCATGGAGCGCAAGGGCCTGGATTACGAGCACGGAACCATTCTGGATCCGCGCTATGGCCAGGAATGGAGCGCCTTGATGAAGCTCAGTCCCGATGGTCAGGACCTGACCGTGCGCGGCTTCCTCGGCGTCGCCTTTCTGGGCAAGGACCAATATTGGAAGCGACTGCCTGACGCCTGCTATGCTCAGCTTGATCCCGCGGTCCTGACGAAGTTCAAGCTCGCCGCGAAGCCTCCTGCGCCGAAGGGGAAGCCTCCCGCGGCCGCCTGTGGTTAGTATCGAGACGCGATGAAGCTTTTTGAATGCCAAAACTGCCGGCAGCCGCTTTATTTCGAGAACACGCGCTGCGAGAGCTGCGGGCGCCAGCTCGGATATTTGCCGTCCCGCGAAACCGTCTCGGCGCTGCAGGCCGGGAACGGCAGCCTGCAGGCGCTGGCGGACCCGAAAGGAAGGTATCGCTACTGCGCCAACGCCGAGCACGGCGTCTGCAACTGGCTGCTGCCGCTCGATCATCCTGAGCAGTTTTGTGCGGCCTGCCGTCACAACCGCACGATTCCCGATCTGTCGCAGCCGCACAATCTGGCCCGCTGGCGGAAGATCGAGGTCGCCAAGCATCGGCTGCTCTACACGCTGCTCAAGCTGCATCTGCCGCTGACGACCAGGGCGGAGGATACGGAGGGACTGGCCTTCGATTTCATTGCCGATCGTGAGGTGGACGGTCATCACACATCGGTCATGACCGGCCACGACAGCGGCCTCATCACCATCAATCTAGCCGAAGCGGACGACCCCGAGCGCGAGCGGCAACGCTTCGAGATGGGCGAAGCCTATCGCACGCTGCTCGGGCATTTCCGTCACGAGGTTGCGCATTACTATTGGGCGCGCCTGGTGGCGCGGTCATCGCACCTGCAGGAATTTCGCAATACCTTCGGCGACGAGCGAAGGAACTATGTGACGGCGCTGCAGCAGCACTATGCGGAAGGCCCGCCGCAGGACTGGCCGGAGCATTTCGTGACTGCCTATGCCAGTGTCCACCCGTGGGAGGATTTCGCGGAGACCTGGGCGCACTATTTTCATATGGTCGATACCGTGGAGACCGCGGGCGGGTTCGGCCTCAGCCTATGGCCGAAAGTCGCCAAAGGAGTCGAGTTGGCGGCCACGATCGATTTCGATCCGCATCACGCGGCATTGGATCGCATCATCGAGGCCTGGCTGCCGCTCACGTTCGCCGTCAACTCGATCAATCGCAGCATGGGCTTGCCGGACCTCTATCCGTTCGTGCTGGCGCCGCCCGTCATCGTCAAGCTTGCCTTCGTGCATCGGCTGATCGAGACGCGCAGCCACCCGACGGCCCGCGCCACCGGGACGAGCACCATCCGGGCCATCGTGGCGAGCCTCAAGCGCCCGGTCGGATCGCCCGAAAACGGGTAGATGCCGGTATGGTGCTCTTCACCTCTCCCGTTCAGGGGAGAGGTCGACGCGCGAAGCGAGACGGGTGAGGGGGCGGGCCGCAAGCGCTTGAGTCCGTTGCACTCCCCCTCACCCGGATCGGGCAAATGCGCGCTCCGACCTCTCCCCTGAAGGGGAGAGGTGACGAGCGCTCGGCCCCGGATTCGGCGAACTATCTGATTTTATTGCGGCCCGGAAATTGCATATTTAAGGGCTCTTTTGCTCTGGGAGACACCAGCCTGATGTCAGTCCGCGCCGGCCTTCACCACGTCACGCGCTACCAGTACGACCGACCGGTCAATCTCGGGCCGCAAGTCATCAGGCTGTGTCCGGCGCCGCACGCCCGCACGCGCGTGTCGAGCTATTCCCTGAAGGTGACGCCGTCGCAGCATTTCGTGAACTGGCAGCACGATCCCAATGGCAATCGCGTCGCCCGCTTCGTCTTTCCGGAGATGACGAGCGAATTCTGCGTCACGGTCGATCTGGTCGCCGATCTCGAAGTCATAAATCCGTTTGATTTCTTCATCGAGCCTTGCGCCGAGACGTTTCCCTTCGTCTATCCGCCTGATTTGCGTCCGGAGCTTGCCGCCTGCCTCGAGCCGGAAGCGGCCGGCACGCATCTCAAGGCGTTCCTCGCCGCGCTTCCGCTCAAGCCGCGCAAGACCATCGACTTTCTGGTCGATCTCAACCGCAGCTTACAGCAGCGGATTCGCTACCTGATCCGAATGGAGCACGGCGTCCAGAGCGTCGAGGAGACCCTCGCGGCTTCGCAGGGATCCTGCCGGGATACGGCCTGGCTGCTGGTGCAGATCCTGCGTCAGCTCGGCCTCGCGGCACGCTTCGTGTCCGGTTATCTCATTCAGCTCAAGCCCGACATCAAGCCGCTCGATGGACCTGCCGGCGCATCGCAGGATTTCACCGATCTGCATGCATGGACCGAGGTCTATCTGCCGGGGGCCGGCTGGGTCGGCTTCGATCCAACCTCCGGCTTGCTGTGCGGCGAAGGCCATCTGCCGCTCGCGGCGAGCCCGCATTATGGAGGGGCGGCGCCGATCAGCGGCCTGGTCGGGCCTGCCGAGGTGGCCTTCTCGTTCGACATGAGCCTGACGCGGATCGCCGAGCAGCCGCGGGTCACGTTGCCGTTCTCCGACGAATCGTGGACCGCGCTCGACGCACTCGGCGAGCGCGTGGATGCCGACCTCGCCGCCCACGATGTGCGGCTCACCATGGGGGGCGAGCCGACATTCGTCTCGATCGATGACTATCAATCGGCCGAATGGAACACGGATGCGCTCGGCCCGACCAAGCGCCTGCGGGCCGACGAGCTCATCCGGCGTCTGCGCGAGCGCTTCGCGCCGGGCGGCCTGCTGCATTACGGCGAGGGAAAATGGTATCCGGGCGAGCCGCTGCCGCGCTGGGCCTTCTCGCTGTTCTGGCGCCGGGACGGCGTGCCGCTGTGGCGCCATTTCGGATTGCTCGCCAGCGAAGCCAGCACGCGCCCGCCATCGGACGACGAAGCCAGGCGCTTCGCGCAAGGCATGGCAGCGCGGCTGGGCATTGCGTCCGAGTTCGTGCAGCCCGCCTTCGAGGATCCGGCCGACCGCATGCTCAAGGAGGGCCAGCTGCCCGCGAACATCGATCCGAGCAATCCCAAGATCGATGATTTGAACGAGCGCGCCGCCATCATGCGCGCGT
The DNA here is from genome assembly GCA_036502925.1 of Xanthobacteraceae bacterium. Lineage (GTDB taxonomy): Bacteria > Pseudomonadota > Alphaproteobacteria > Rhizobiales > Xanthobacteraceae > VAZQ01. Next base: position 29,790 of record DASXXS010000134.1, on the reverse strand, counting down.
TCGAGCGCCACCTGGGCAAGCCGGCCGGCTATGTATTGCCGCTGCAGCGATGGGCCGCGCAGGCGAAACCCGGCTGGGTCAGCGAGCTGTGGCAGCTGCGCCGCGGCCGTTTGTTCCTGGCGCCGGGCGATTCGCCCATCGGTCTGCGCCTGCCGCTCAGCTCACTGCCCGCTTTGGCGCCGACCGACTATCCGCATCTGGTGCCCGCCGATCCGTTCGCGTCGCGCCCGGCATTGTCCGACCCCCACCCTAACCCTCCCGGGCCTGCGGGGAACGGAACGGGCGCGGGCGCGCTCGCGTCCGATCGTCCGGTGCTGCAAGCCAGGCCGGCGCCGCCGCCGCTGCCGCCCGCCGGCCTCCCGGTCCGCACCGCCTTGGCGGTCGAGCCCCGCGACGGCAAGCTTTGCGTCTTCATGCCGCCGGTCGAGCGGCTCGAGGATTATCTCGATCTCATCAGTGCCGCCGATGCGACGGCCGCGGAGCTTGGAATTCCAATCCGCCTGGAGGGCTATCCGCCGCCGCCCGACCCGCGGATCAGCGTCATCAAGGTAACGCCCGACCCGGGAGTGATCGAGGTCAATGTCCACCCTGCTGCCTCCTGGCGCGAAGCGGTCGAGACCACGAGCGCGCTCTATGAGGATGCGCGTCTCACCCGGCTCGGCACCGACAAGTTCATGATCGACGGCCGCCACACCGGAACCGGCGGCGGTAATCATGTGGTGCTGGGCGGAATGGCGCCGGCCGACAGCCCGTTCCTGCGGCGGCCCGATCTGCTCAAGAGCCTGGTGCTCTACTGGCAGCGGCGCCCTTCGCTCTCCTATTTCTTCTCCGGTCTGTTCATCGGTCCGACCAGCCAGGCGCCGCGCATCGACGAAGCGCGGCAGGACATGCTGTACGAGCTCGAGATCGCGCTGGCGATGGTGCCGCTGCCGGGTGCCGGCGAGCCGCCGCGGCCTTGGCTCGTCGATCGCCTGTTCCGCAACCTTCTGGTGGACGTGAGCGGCAACACCCATCGGGCGGAGCTGTGCATCGACAAACTGTTCTCGCCCGACGGGCCGACCGGGCGGCTCGGCCTGGTCGAGTTCCGCTCGTTCGAAATGCCGCCCGACGCGCGCATGAGTCTCGCCCAGCAATTGCTGTTGCGCGCGCTGGTCGCCTGGCTGTGGCGCAGCCCGCTCGACGGCAAGCCGGTTCGCTGGGGCACCGCGCTGCATGACCGCTTCATGCTGGAGCACTTCGTCTGGCAGGACTTCCTCGAAGTGCTCGACGACCTCGCGCGCGCCGGCTATCGGTTCGACCCCACCTGGTTCGCGGCGCAGCGCGAGTTCCGCTTCCCGCGTTACGGCACGGTCGATTACGGCGGCGTGCAGCTGGAGCTTCGGCACGCACTGGAGCCGTGGCACGTGCTGGGCGAGGAGACTGCCGCCGGCGCCACCACGCGCTTCGTCGATTCCTCGGTCGAACGGCTGCAGGTCAAGGCCGAAGGGATGACCGACGGCCGCCACATCGTCACCTGCAACGGCCGGCGCCTGCCGCTCACTTCGTCCGGACGGTTCGGAGAATTCGTCGCCGGGGTTCGCTTCAAGGCCTGGAAGCTGCCGTCGTCGCTGCATCCCACCATCGACACCCACGCGCCACTCACCTTCGACATCATCGACGGATGGAGCGACCGCTCGCTCGGCGGCTGCGTCTACCATGTGGCGCATCCGGGCGGGCGCAGCTACGACACTTTTCCTGTGAATTCGTATGAAGCGGAGGCTCGCCGGCGCGCGCGATTTCAGGATCATGGTCACACGCCGGGCCGAATCACCGGCCTGCCCGCGCTCCAACGCTCGATCGAGTATCCCCTCACGCTCGATCTCAGAAGCGCGACCTGAAGGCCCGTTTGCCGCAATGGCCGCCCGCTCCGACACGCCGCTCGACGCGCCCGGCAATGGCCTGAACAGCAACGTATTGAACGGCAATGGCCTGGAGCGCCTGCTGTCGGGCTACCGGCCGCTCGCCGGCATCTTCGACGAGATGATGGATCGGGATGGACAGGTCCGTCCCCATTGGCGGCCGTTCCTCACGATGCTCGCGTCGCTCGGCGGCGAGGAGATCAACCGGCGCTTCGCCGTCGCGGATCGCTACTTGCAGGATTCCGGCGTGTTCTACCGCGTCTATGGGGACCCGGCCGGCGCCGAGCGGCCGTGGCCGCTCAGCCATCTGCCGCTCATCATCGATGCGGCCGAGTGGGCCGAGCTCAAGCGCGGGCTTGTCCAGCGCGCGGAGCTGCTTGAGCTGGTACTGGCGGACGCCTACGGGGCGGCCGCGATCGTGCGCGACGGCCTGCTTCCCGCCGTGCTGATCGCCGGCAATCCGGAATTTCTCCGGCCGCTGGTCGGCGTGGCGCCGGCCGGCGGCGCGCATCTGCGCTTCTATGCGGTCGATGTCGGACGCGGCGCCGACGGCCGCTGGTGGGTGCTGGGCGACCGCACGCAGGCGCCTTCGGGCGCCGGCTTCGTGCTCGAGAGCCGGCTCGCATTGCAGCGCGCTATCCCGGAAGTCTACCGCGCCATCGGGGTCGAGCGCCTGGCAGCCTTTTTCCAGGCTTTCCAGTCCGCGCTGTCGGGGCTCAATCGCCAGGACGATTCACGCGTCTGCCTGCTCACGCCGGGGCCGATGAACGAGGCCTATTTCGAGCACGCCTACCTTGCCAGATATCTCGGGCTGCTCCTGGTCGAAGGCGAGGACCTGACCGCGCGCGACGACGGAGTCTTCATCCGCACGGTCTCCGGCCTGAAGCGAGCCGAAGTGCTGCTGCGCCGCCTCGATGCCGATTTCTGCGATCCGTTGGAGCTCAATGCGCGCTCGCGTCTCGGCGTCACCGGATTGGTGCAGACGGTGCGCGACGGCAAGGTCGTCATCGCCAATTCGCTCGGGGCCGGGCTGGTGGAGGCGCGCTCGATGCTGGCGTTTCTGCCGGCGCTGGCGCCGGTCCTGCTCGGCGCCGAGCTCGCCATCCCCAACATCGCGACCTGGTGGCTTGGTCACGCGCGCGCCCGCGACGAGATGGTCGGCAAGCTCGACAAGATGGTGATCGCCTCGGCCTTCACCGATACTCTGCCGGGCCGCAGCATCGGCGCAGCCGCGCTCGGTGCGACGCTCGATGCGGATCAGCGCGCGCACATCGAGCAGGCGATCACCGACCGGGGGATCGACTTCGTTCTGCAGGAGGCCGTGACGCTGTCCACCATGCCGGTCTGGCATGAGGGCGGCTTCGAGCCGCGCCCGTTCATTCTGCGGCTGTATCTCGCCCGCGTCGGCGATGGCTGGGCGGTCATGCCGGGCGGCTTCGTTCGCATCGCCGACGGCATCGATGCCCACGCGGTCAGCCTGCAAAAAGGCGGGCGCACCGCCGATGCCTGCGTGCTGTCGGAAGGTCCGGTTGCCGAGACGACGCTGCTGCCGGCGCCGGAGCGGATCGTGATCCAGCGCGCCAGCGGTGTGCTGCCGAGCCGGGCCGCCTACAACCTGTTCTGGCTCGGCCGCTATGTGGAGCGGGCCGAGGCCACGCTGCGGCTGGTGCGCGCGCTCATCAATCGGATCACCGAAGCCGGCGCGGCGGCGGCCCCGATCACGGCGCGCGTGCGCGCCATACTCGAAGCCTGGAGTGCCGGCCCCAACGACATACCCCAGGCCAAGCCGGGCCTGATCGCGCAAGCCGCGCTCACGCGCCGCGACTGCGAAGGTTCGCTGCCGCGGCTGGTCGCCGGCGCGCGCTCGGCCGCCTCGGTGATCCGCGACCGCTTGTCCCCCGATGCCTGGCGAGCGCTCAACGATCTGGTGGCGGCCATCGATGCGCCGCTGCCGGTGGGGTCGTCAGAGAGCGTCATGCTCGATCGGGTCGAGACGGCGCTGCGCATCATCTCGTCGTTCTCCGGCCTGGCGCAGGAGAACATGACGCGGCTGGCCGGATGGCGGTTTCTCGAGCTCGGACGCCGCATTGAGCGCGCCATTCTGACCTGTCGGTTTGTCCGCGAGCTTGCCGACGCGCTGGCGCCGGACGGCGCGCTCGATGTGCTGCTCGAGCTTTGCGACAGCCAGATGACCTATCGGCAGCGCTACGTCATGCTCGCGGCGCGGACTCCGGTGATCGATCTGGTGATGCTCGATCCCAACAATCCCCGTTCGGTGATCTACCAGCTCGACCGCATCGAGACCCACCTTGCCGCGCTGCCCAGGCAGGTCGCCGATGGCCGCCTGTCGCCGCCGCAGCAGATCGCGGCCTCGATCGCAACCGGCTTGCGCACCGCGGATGCCGGAAAGATCGATGCCGCCTTGATCCTCGGCAGCGCCAGCGCGCTGATGAAGCTTTCGGAAACGATCGACTCCTCGCACCTCACGCACAGTGAGCGGTCGGAAGCCGGGTGGGAGGCGCTCGCATGATCTACGACATTCGCCAGACCACGACCTATGCCTATGCTTCCAAGGTCGCCTTTGCGCATCACGTGCTGCACCTGATGCCGATCAATCGTCCGCGCCAGCGTGTCCATGCCGCCGCGCTGGAAATCTTCCCGGTACCGGTCGAACGGCGCGAAGGTTTCGATTTCTTCGGCAATCACGTGACCTGGATCGGGCTGGAGGAGGCCCATGACAGCCTCTCGATCAAGGTCGCGGCGCGCGTCGCCGTCGAGGCGCCGCTCGAGCCCGCGCCGCTGGAGACGCCTCCCTGGGAAGAGGTGCGCGCCGCCGTGATGATGACGAACGACATCGGGGCGACCTCGCCGGCGCATTTTCTGTTTCCCAGCCGCCAGGTATCGCTCGATCCCGAGATTGCCGATTATGCACGGGAAAGCTTCTCCCCGGCACGGCCCGTCTTCGCCGGCGCGTCCGATCTGATGGAGCGCATCAAGGCCGATTTCGTCTACGAGATCGGCGCCACCAGCGTCGCCACCACGCCTTCGGCGGCCTACAAGCTGCGGCGCGGCGTCTGCCAGGATTTCGCCCATATTATGATTTCCGGCCTGCGCGGCATCGGGTTGCCGGCCGCCTATGTGAGCGGCTATCTGCGCACGGTGCCGAAAGAGGGCCGCGCCCGGCTCGAGGGCGCCGATGCGATGCATGCCTGGGTCATGGTCTGGTGCGGCGCCGGCGCCGGCTGGTGGGGTTTTGATCCCACCAACGCCATCCTGGTCGGCGACGACCATGTGACCCTCGCAGTCGGCCGCGACTATTCCGACATCGCGCCGATCGCCGGCGTCGTGTTCGGCGCCGGCGGACAGCACCTCGAAGTGTCGGTCGATGTGATTCCGGTGGATCTGGGCGCGGCGCGTCCGTCGTAAGCGTGACGCCAGATTCGCGCGGATGGATGCACACGCGTAGGGGCGCCCCTCGTGGGCGCCCCTGATGCGGTTACCACAGAGGCGGCAAAGAGGGCGGCCACAAGGGCAGCCCCTACATTCGCGATACCCCAAGCCCACCGGTGTCCTCGACGAATCGGATGATCGTGTCGACGCCTTGACCGGTGTGCAGGTTGCTGAACACGAACGGACGCGCGCCGCGCATGCGTTTGGCTTCGCGCTCCATCAGCTCAAGCGAGGCGCCCACATGCGGCGCCAGATCGACCTTGTTGATGACCAGGAGATCCGAGCGGGTGATGCCGGGGCCGCCCTTGGATGGAATCTTGTCGCCGGCCGCGACATCGATGACATAGATGGTGAGGTCGGCAAGCTCGGGTGAGAACGTGGCGGCCAGGTTGTCGCCGCCCGATTCGATCAGGATGAGGTCGAGCTGCGGAAAGCGCGCCCGCATGTCGGCAACCGCGGCGAGGTTGATCGAGGCGTCCTCGCGAATGGCGGTGTGCGGGCAGCCGCCGGTCTCGACCCCCATGATGCGCTCGGGCGCGAGCGCGCCGGAGCGCACCAGATAGTCGGCGTCCCATTTGGTGTAGATGTCGTTGGTGATGGCGGCGATCTCGCAGCGGTCGCGCATGCGCTTGCACAAGGCGTCCATCAGCGCGGTCTTGCCGGAGCCGACCGGGCCGCCGATACCGACGCGCAGCGGGCCATGCGTATGCTCCATGTGGCGGCTCCGGGGCACGATCAGCTGCGGAACAATCGCGTATATTGGGTCTCGTGCCGTAGGCTCGATAGGTCGACACGGAACGCCGCGCCGCCGACTTCGTCGAGCGGACAGGCGAGCGCCCGTTGCGCGCATGCGGCAATGAGCGGCTCGAGGCCGGCCAGCACGCGCTGGCCGTCGGTCTGCCCGAGCGGAATGAGCCGCAATCCGGCCGAGACGAGATTGCCCGCGATGGCCTGCAGAAAGGCTCCGAGCGCTGCCTCGAGCGCGATGCCGTGCCCGGCGCTCGCAACGCCCACTGCGATCGGATAGGCGAGGGGACCATCCCACGCGGCGGCGAGCCGATCGAGCGCCGCGCATCCCCAGGCCGCGCGTGTCGTCTCGAAAAAAGCGCGTCCCTGCGCGGTGGTCTCCAGAAAGCGCTCCCGGCCCGGCGCCAAGGCGGCGGCCAGCTCGGCCGCCGCGGCCAGTGCTGCGTCATCGCTTGCGGCCGCGGCCCGATGGGCGTGCACGAGAAACACCGCGTCGCAAAACCCGCTGCCATCGCGGATCATCACGGAAAGCCAGCGCGCCAGGCTCGCCGCGTCAGTGACATCGCCAGCCTCGACCGCCCATTCGAGCCCGCCCGAATAAGAGAAGGCGCCGACCGGATAGGCCGGCGACAGCCAAGCCATCAACCGGTAAAGCGCCGCCGGCCCCGGCGATGTAGTATCCGGCACCCTTTCCCCGAACTGGGCGAACTCCCTTGCCCCAGCCGAAGTCGGATCTATCCGACTTCGGCCATGTTTAGTGGCGAGATCGGGTAAACCCGATCTCGCTGGGAGAGGGTTGGGGTGAGGGGGCTCTGGCGTTTGATCGGAATCTCCGCCCCGAACCGCTTGTCGCTTATGCGCCACGATCAGGCTCGTGGTGGTGGGAGCTGTACGCGCCGGTTTCCGGATCGAACGGCGCTTCGATGGCCGTCACCTGCGCGCCCAAACGTTCCAGCATCCGCGCCAAGACATGATCGCGGCGAATGCGCAGGCGGTCGCCGACCACCTGGACGTCGGCATGTCGGTTGCCGAGGTGCCAGGCGAGCCGCGCCAGCTCGCAGGCATCAGCGGCCGCGATCTCAAGCAGCGGCTCCGGCTTGCCGATGACCCGCACCACCGCGCCGTCGTCGAGCACCAGCCCGTCGCCGTCCTTGAGTGCGGTCGCATGCGGCAGATCGAGCAGCAGCTCTGTGCCGCGCTCGCCCGTGAGCATGACACGACGCCGATGCCGCTCGCTCGCATCGAGCACGACGCGATCGATAGCCGCGGCATTGTCCCACTGTCCTGCTTGCCGCACCGCGCACGCTCGCCGCATTTCTCGAACCCTCAGCCTGTCATCGATCCATCAGAACAGGAAATACCGTTGCGCCATTGGTAGCACCTCGGCGGGCGCGCAGGTCAAGAGCTCGCCGTCGGCCTTGACCTCGTAGGTCTCGGGATCGACCTCGATCCTGGGCGTCGCGCCGTTGTGGATCATGCTCTTCTTCGAGATGCCGCCGCGCGTATTCTCGACCGCGACCAGCGTCTTGGCGATGCCGAGCTTCTTGCCGAGTCCCCCGCGCACCGCCGCTTTCGAGGCGAACACCACCGAAGATGCGGTGCGGGCGCCCCCGAAGGCGCCGAACATGGGCCGGTAATGCACCGGCTGCGGGGTCGGGATCGAGGCATTGGGATCGCCCATCTGGGCGGCGACGATCGAGCCGCCCTTGATGATCATGTCCGGCTTGACGCCGAAGAAGGCCGGCGACCACAGCACCAGATCGGCGAGCTTGCCCTTCTCGATCGAGCCGATGAGCCGCGAAACGCCGTGCGCGATGGCGGGGTTGATGGTGTATTTCGCGATGTAGCGCTTGGCGCGGGCATTGTCGTTGTCGCCCTTGTCCTCCTTGAGCCGGCCGCGCTGCTTCTTCATCTTGTCCGCGGTCTGCCAGGTGCGGATGATGACCTCGCCGAGCCGGCCCATGGCCTGGCTGTCGGACGACATCATGGAGAGCGCGCCGATGTCGTGCAGGATGTCCTCGGCCGCGATGGTCTCCTTGCGGATGCGGCTCTCCGCGAAGGCCAGATCCTCCGCGATCGACGGATCGAGGTGATGGCACACCATCAGCATGTCGAGATGCTCGTCGATGGTGTTGCGGGTGAACGGCCGGGTCGGGTTGGTGGATGACGGCAGCACATTGGGCAGGCCCGCCACCTTGATGATGTCGGGCGCATGGCCGCCGCCGGCGCCCTCGGTATGGAAGGCATGAATGGTGCGGCCCTTGAACGCCTTGATGGTGTCCTCCACGAAGCCCGATTCGTTGAGCGTATCGGTGTGGATCATCACCTGGATGTCGTGGTCGTCGGCGACCGACAGGCAGCAATCGATCGCGGCGGGCGTGGTGCCCCAATCCTCGTGCAGCTTGAGGGCGCAGGCGCCGGCCTTGACCATTTCCTCCAGCGCCGCCGGCCGCGACGCGTTGCCCTTGCCGGCAAAGCCGAGATTGACCGGGAAGGCATCGGCCGCCTGGATCATGCGCGCGATGTGCCAGGGTCCCGGCGTGCAGGTGGTGGCATTGGTGCCGGCCGCCGGCCCGGTGCCGCCGCCGAGCATCGAAGTGACGCCCGACATCAACGCTTCCTCGATCTGCTGCGGGCAGATGAAATGAATATGCGTATCGAAGCCGCCGGCGGTGAGGATCTTGCCCTCGCCGGCGATCGCCTCGGTGCCGGGACCGATCACGAGCGTGACGCCGGGCTGGATGTCCGGATTGCCGGCCTTGCCGATGCCGGCGATCTTGCCGTCCTTGATGCCGACATCGGCCTTTACGACCCCCCAGTGGTCGAGGATCAGCGCATTGGTGATGACGGTGTCGAGCGCGCCCTGCCGGTTGGTGACCTGGCTCTGGCCCATGCCGTCGCGGATCACCTTGCCGCCGCCGAATTTCACCTCCTCTCCGTAGGTGGTGAAATCCTTCTCGACCTCGATGATGAGATCGGTGTCGGCGAGCCGCACCCAGTCGCCGGTGGTGGGACCGAACATGTCCACATAGGCGCGGCGCTCGATCTTGAACGACATGGTGATCCTCTTACAGCTTGCCCATCACGGCGGCGCGGAAGCCGAAGACTTTGCGCGCGCCTGCGAAGGGGATCAGCGTCACCTCGCGGGTCTGACCCGGCTCGAAGCGCACCGCCGTGCCGGCCGGGATATCGAGGCGCATGCCGCGCGTCTTCTTGCGCTCGAACTTCAAGGCCGGATTGGTCTCGAAGAAATGGTAATGGCTGCCGACCTGGACCGGCCGGTCGCCCGTATTGGTGACCGCGACCGTCACGGTCTTGCGGCCCGCATTGAGCGTAATGTCGCCATCCTTGGTGATGATCTCGCCCGGAATCATGGCTGGCTCCTATCTGATCGGCTCATGCACCGTGACGAGCTTGGTGCCGTCCGGGAAAGTCGCCTCGACCTGAATTTCGTGGATCATCTCGGGGATTCCCTGCATCACCTGCGAGCGCGTGAGGACGGCGGCGCCGGCCTCCATCAGCTCGGCGACGGTACGGCCATCGCGCGCGCCTTCGAGGATGAAGTCGGTGATGAGGGCGACCGCCTCCGGATGGTTGAGCTTGACGCCGCGCTCGAGGCGGCGGCGCGCCACCATGGCCGCCATGGCGACCAACAACTTGTCCTTCTCCCGCGGAGTCAGGTTCATGTCCTCAACCGTTACCTCAATGGAGCCAGAGCCGCGGCAGCCGCCCGCCGCGGATGGTGGTAAGAACACAAGCCAAGTCGTGGCGGAGGGCCGCACCGTCGGCCGCCACCTGGCGCACGACCGCAACGCCGCTCCAGGCGGAAGCCCCGACCTCGCCGCGACATTGCCGGCTTATTGCGCGCACCGCCGCCACGATCGCTTCGTCGCCCGGGACCACCAGGACGGTCGCCATGGCGACGCCGCCCTTGGCGACTGCCGATTGCGCAAGCTTCGCCGCCACATTGCCGTCGAGCCGCACGGTCTCGGCATGGAGCAGCCGACCGCCGCGGCGCACGCGCCAGCGGTCGAGCCAGAAACCCTCCGCGACGGTCTCGCCCATGCCGGAGCGGCCGAAGATCACCGCTTCGGCCAGCAGCAGGCGGGCATCGGCAGCGAGATCGACCTCGATCGTGCGCCGCAGCCGCGCCCGATCGAACAGGATCGTTTCCTGCGGCAGCCACGCCAGCCCGCCGCCGGCCGCGACATCGAGCTTCGCCGTGATGATGGTCTCGGCACCGAGCGTCCGATAGACTTTCTCCGCCGCCGCGCTGCTGACCAAGAGGTGCGCGCCCGGCCCGACCGCGAAATCGAGCTCGAACCGGTCGCCGCCCGCCATGCCGCCCGCCGTATTGACGATCATGGCTTCGAGCTCCGGCGCGGGCGGGCCGGGGCAGCGCACCCGCAAGGCGCCCTGCTCGTGCACGCGCCCGCGCCGCGTCGCACCCTCCGCCCATTTGGCGCTCAGGGCGACGCGCGCGATCGCCCGGTTGGCGGCGAAGATCCTGTCGCTTGTGTCCAAGAGCATTGTGTTTGCAGCGCCGAAGTATTTGCTACGCCACCCGTGTTTGCCACGCCGCCACTGCCTTTTGGTAGCTTTTTTCTTCCCGCGTGCTCAGCGGGTCGGCGTTCAGATCGCCAGCGCACGCTTGAGCTTTGCCTCCTCCATGCCGGCACGATTGCAGGAATAGACGATCGAGCCGCGGTCCATCACGACAAATTGGTCGCCGAGCTCGCGGGCAAAATCGAGATATTGCTCGACCAGCACGATCGCCATCTGCTTGAGCCCGCGCAGATACGCGATGGCGCGGCCGATATCCTTGATGATCGACGGCTGGATGCCCTCGGTCGGCTCGTCCAGCAGCAACAGCCGCGGCCGCATGACCAGCGCCCGACCGATGGCGAGCTGCTGCTGCTGGCCGCCCGAGAGATCGCCGCCGCGCCGGCCGAGCATATCGCCCAACACCGGGAACAACGAGAACACGTCGTCGGGGACCGAACGCTGGTCGCGCTTAAGCGGCGCAAATCCGGTCTTGAGATTCTCTTCGACCGTGAGCAGCGGAAAGATTTCGCGGCCCTGCGGCACATAGGCGATGCCCCCGCGGGCGCGCTCGAACGGCCGGAGCCTGGTGATGTCATGGCCGTCGAAGACGATGGCGCCCTTGCTGATCGGGTGCTGTCCGATCAGCGCGCGCAAGAGGCTGGTCTTGCCGACGCCGTTGCGGCCCAGCACGCAGGTCACCTCGCCGGCCGCCGCGGTCAGCGACACGGCACGTAACGCCTGCGCGGCGCCATAATGCAGGTCGATCGATGTAACGTCGAGCATGTTGTTTCCTTGGCAAGTGAGTAGTGAGTGGAAAATAGTGAGTAGTGCGGCCCAGGCCATTCTCTACTCACCACTCACCACTCACTGCCTCTTCTTCACCGTCCCAAATAGACCTCGATCACCCGTTCGTTCTCCGACACCTGGTCGATCGATCCTTCCGCGATGACGCCGCCTTCGTGCAATACCGTGACCTTGACGCCGAGCTCGCGCACGAAGGCCATGTCGTGCTCCACCACCACGACCGTGCGTTCGCGGTTGATCTGCTTGAGCAGCTCGGCGGTCGCTCGGGTCTCGGCGTCGGTCATGCCGGCGACCGGCTCGTCGACCAGCAGGAGCTTGGGCTCCTGCGCCAGCAGCATGCCGATTTCGAGCCATTGCTTCTGACCGTGCGACAGGCCGCCGGCGACGCGATCGCGCACGGCGGCGAGCCGGGTGATCTTGAGAATGCCTTCGATGCGGCTGTCCGACTCGGGGGTGTCGCGCCAGAACAGGGTGGCGCGCGGCCGGCGGTCGCTCTTGAGCGCGAGCAGGATATTGTCCTCGACCGTGTGCATCTCGAACACCGTCGGCTTTTGAAATTTGCGCCCGATGCCGAGCTCGGCGATCTCGCTCTCGTCGAGCTTGGTGAGGTCATGGCTGCCGTCGAATATGACGTCGCCGCCATCCGGCCTGGTCTTGCCGGTCACCACGTCCATCATGGTGGTCTTGCCGGCGCCGTTGGGGCCGATGATGGCGCGCATCTCGCCGGGCTCGACCGCAAACGAAAGATTGTTGAGCGCCCGAAAGCCGTCGAACGACACCGTGATCCCGTCGAGATAGAGCATCGAGGTGGTGATGCGTTCGGCCATCGCGCGCCCCGTTATTCCGCCGCCCGCGGCGCCGCCGCGGCGGGCGCTGATCCGATCGCTGCCCTGCGCTCCCGCAGCTCCGCCGCCCATTGGCGGACCGAACCCACGATGCCGCGCGGCAGCAGCACCGTTACCGCGATAAACAGTCCGCCCAGCATGAACAGCCAATAGGGCGCGAGCACGCCGGAGGTGAAGTAGGTCTTGGCGTAGTTGACCAGTACCGCGCCCAACGCCGCGCCGATCAGGGTGCCGCGGCCGCCGACCGCGACCCAGATCACCGCTTCGATCGAATTGGCCGGCGAAAATTCGCTGGGATTGATGATTCCGACCTGCGGCACGTAGAGCGCGCCCGCGATCCCGGCCATGCAGGCCGACAGCGTGAAGACGCAGAGCTTGTAGGACTCGACCCGATATCCGAGAAAGCGCGTGCGCGATTCGGCATCGCGGATCGCAATCAGCACCTTGCCGAATTTCGATTCCACGATGGCCCGGCAGATGACGAAGCCGATCATCAGCGCAAGCGTCGATATGGCGAACAAAGCCGCGCGGGTTCCCTGCGCCTGCACATTGAAGCCGAGGATGTCCTTGAAGTCGGTCAGTCCGTTGTTGCCGCCGAAGCCGAAATTGTTGCGGAAGAACCCGAGCAGCAGGGCGAAGGTGAGGGTCTGCGTGATGATCGACAGATACACGCCGGTGACGCGCGAGCGGAAAGCGAACCAGCCGAACACGAAGGCCAGCACGCCCGGCGCCAGCACGACCATCAGCATCGCGTAGGGAAAGTGCTGGAAGCCGTACCAATAGACCGGCAGCTCCTTCCAATTCAGGAAGACCATGAAGTCCGGCAGGATCGGGTCGGCGTAGACGCCGCGCGTGCCGATCTGCCGCATCATGTACATGCCCATCGCATAGCCGCCGAGCGCGAAGAATGCGCCGTGACCGAGCGAAAGGATGCCGCAATAGCCCCAGATCAGATCAAGCGCCAAGGCCAGCAGCGCGTAGCAGATGTATTTTCCGAACAGCGCCATGAAATAGGTCGGTACGTTGAACGGCGAGGTCGGCGGCACCGCGAGATTGAGCACCGGGACCAGCACGGCGATGGCCCCCAGCACGACGATGAAAGCCATGGCGCCTCGGTCCATCGCGCGGATGAGCGGGAACGGCGTCACGCTTCCACCGCCCGGCCCTTGAGGGCGAACAGCCCGCGCGGACGCTTCTGGATGAACAGGATGATGAGCACGAGAATCGTGATCTTGCCGAGCACCGCGCCGGCGAACGGTTCCAGGAACTTGTTGGCGATGCCGAGCGTAAATGCGCCGACCAGCGTACCCCACAGATTTCCGACGCCGCCGAAAACCACCACCATGAACGAGTCGATGATGTAGCCCTGCCCCAGATTGGGGCTGACATTGTCGATCTGCGATAGCGCGACGCCGGCGATGCCGGCGATGCCGGAGCCGAGACCAAAGGTGAGCGCATCGATCCGGCCGGTGGGGATGCCCATGGCGGCGGCCATCGAGCGGTTCTGGGTGACGGCTCGCATCTCGAGCCCCAGCCGCGTGAGCCGCAGCAGTCCGAGCAGCGCGACGAACACCAGCAGGGTAAAGACGATGATCCAAAGCCGGTTGTAGGTAATGGTCATGTGCCCGACCTCGAAGGCGCCGCTCATCCACGCGGGAGCGCCGACCTCGCGGTTGTTGGCGCCGAAGCCGGTGCGCACCGCCTGCTGCAGGATCAGCGAAAGGCCCCAGGTGGCGAGCAGCGAATCGAGCGGCCGGCCGTAGAGGAAGCGGATGATGCAGCGCTCGACCAAAATGCCGACGAAGCCCGAGACCAGAAAGGCGAGCGGAATGGCGATCGCGAGCGAATAGTTGAACAGCGCCGGGTTCCTCGCGCGGATCAGCTCCTGCACCACGAAGGTCGTGTAGGCGCCGAGCATGACCATCTCGCCATGCGCCATGTTGATCACGCCCATGACTCCGAACGTGATTGCCAGGCCGATGGCGGCAAGCGCCAGCACGGAGCCGAGCGAGAGCCCATACCAGGCGTTCTGCAGGGCGCTCCAGAGCGCCAGCCCGGCCTGCATCGAGGCCATCGCGTCCGTCGCGGCTTTCTTCACGGCGGGCGAACTGTTCGCCGGCATATCCGCCAACAACGCCACGGCGTCCTGGTCGCCGCGACTGCGGATCACGCGGATGGCTTCGATCTTGTCGGCATCGGACGCATCGTCGAGATTGAGCACGACAGCGGCGTGCGCCTCGCTCAACGCCCGCTTGACGCGCGAGTCGGTCTCCTTGGCGATGGCCTGATCGAGCGCCGGCAATGCGCTTGCATCGCGCGACTGGAACACTGCCTGGGCGGCTTCGAGCCGCTTGTCCGGCTCGCCTACCATCAGGGTCAAGGCGCCGAGCGCTGCTTCGATCACGCGCCGCAATCGATTGTTGATCTGCACCGGCTCGAGATCGGCGGGCGCGCCCGCGGTGACCGGCTGGCCCGTGACGGCGTCGATCAGCTGGTCGGAGCCGTCGCGGAAGAAGACCGTCTTGGCCTCGGCGCTGAACAGCAGCCGCCCGTCCCCAAGGGCTTCGATCACCACTGCGGCGAGCGGATGTCCGCTGGCCGCGACCCCGTTGATGGCCTCGGTGGTATCGTCGAAGTCATCGGTGACAAAGCGGGAAAGCGCGTCCTCGTAGGGTCCGGCATGCGCGCCGGTCGCCAGGCCGGCGAGCATCCCCAAAGCGAATGCAGGCGCCAGCAAGCGATGACAGAAGCCTGGCATTGTGAGTCCCGGCATGGGCAAGGCCGGAGGCGGCGTTGCGCCGCCTCCGCGATGGTGTCATGTGGCGGGCGCGCTCAGGTGCCGCCGCACTTCTTGGTCACCTTGTTGTAGTTGCCGCATTTGAGCGTCACCCAGTCGGCGACCAGGTCCTTGGAGCCTTCCAGATAGGGCGACCAGGCCGCGCCCGGCACCAGGTCGGGGGTCTTGTAGACCACGTTGAACTGGCCGTCGCCGCGCACCTCGCCGATATAGACCGGCTTGGTGATGTGGTGGTTGGGCAGCATGGTCGAGGTGCCGCCGGTCAGGTTGGGGGCCTGGATGCCGGGCAGCGCTTCAATCACCTTGTCGGCTTCGGTCGACTTCGCTTTCTCGACCGCCTTCACCCACATGTTGAAGCCGATGAAATGCGCCTCCATCGGATCGTTGGTGGTGCGCTTGTCGTTCTTGATGAAGGCGTGCCAGTCCTTGATGAACGCGGCATTGAGCGGCGACTTGATCGACTCGAAATAGTTCCAGGCCGCCAGATGGCCGAGCAGCGGCTTGGTGTCGAGACCGGCCAGCTCCTCCTCGCCGACCGAGAACGCCACCACCGGAATGGCGGTCGCCTTGATGCCCTGGTTGCCCAGCTCCTTGTAGAACGGCACATTGGCGTCGCCGTTGATGGTCGACACCACCGAGGTCTTCTTGCCGGCCGAGCCGAACTTCTTGATGTCCGACACGATGGTCTGCCAGTCGGAATGCCCGAACGGCGTGTAGTTGATCATAATGTCCTCGTCCTTGACCCCCTTCTGGTTGAGGTAGGCGTGGAGGATCTTATTGGTGGTCTGCGGATAGACGTAGTCGGTGCCGGCCAGCACCCAGCGCTTCACCTTCTCTTCCCTCATCAGGTAGTCGACCGCCGGGATCGCCTGCTGGTTGGGGGCGGCGCCGGTGTAGAAGACGTTGCGCTCGCTCTCCTCGCCCTCATACTGCACCGGATAGAACAGGATGCTGTCGAGCTCCTTGAACACCGGCAGCACCGACTTGCGCGACACCGAGGTCCAGCAGCCAAACACCACCGCCACCTTGTCCTTGGTGATGAGCTCGCGCGCCTTCTCGGCGAATTTGGGCCAGTCCGAGGCCGGGTCGACCACCACCGCCTCGAGCTTCTTGCCGAGCACGCCGCCCTTCTTGTTCTGCTCGTCGATCAGCATTAGCATCACGTCCTTGAGCGTGGTCTCGCTGATCGCCATAGTGCCGGACAGCGAATGCAGAATGCCGATCTTGATCGTGCCTTCCTGCGCTTTGGCCGGGGCTGCCGCCGCCGCGCCCAGCACCAGGGCGGCCGTGGCCGCTAACCAAGGGTGAAACCGCGGTCGCTGGCCGACCGCCCGTATCGATGCAAACATCGCAGTACCCTCTTGTGTTTTGACTGTTTCGACGCCCCGCGACCGGCCCCGCGCCGGCTCGCATCGCTCAAAAGTCGCAAAGACCGTGCCAAGCCGCGACCGGCCGTAAGTGTTTGGTGGCGGGCGCGGATCGCAAATCCATCCGCGAATTGCTCATTGAAGCGGCGCGGGCTTAGCCTATGATGGCAGCCGCTTGCCTGAATTTTGTGCAGAAAGATAACGGTTGTATAAATTGGTCCCGCTTTCCCGACCGCTCGGGCCGATGTGTTGATGCAATCTCGATCATCGGCGGTGTGCTCGGTGCGCGGCCGCGAGCGTCGCTGCGCTTCAGTCCCCGGCTTGAGCTCCCCCCATGCGCGTGGGCACCGATTGGGCGAAGCGGCGCGCCGGCCGCTTGCTTTGCGAGCAGCCGCAGCGGCCAAAGCTGGAGATTTCCGCGGTCAACATTGAATTTCCGCGGGAATCGGCTGCGCCTTATCGTGGCATAGGCTTTGCTTTGAGTAATACGGCTTTTACACTTCGTATTACTCAAACCAGGAGACTGCGATGAGCCGCAAAGTGAATTTTGCGTGGACAATGGGCGTCGTGCTGGGCCTCGCATCGATCGCGGTGCGACCTGTTTCGGCGGCACCGCTCACGGTCGGTTACAGCGATTGGCCGGGCTGGGTCGCTTGGCAGGTCGGCATCGACAAGGGCTGGATCAAGGAAGCCGGCCTCGACCTGACGTTCCAATGGTTCGACTACTCGGCCTCGATGGACGCCTTTTCGGCTGGCAAGCTCGATGCCAACCTGATGACCAACGGCGACACCTTGGTCACCGGCGCCGGCGGCGGCAAGGGCATCATGATCATGCTGACCGACTATTCGAACGGCAACGACATGATCGTCGCCAAGCCCGGCATCAAGAGCCTGAAGGACCTCAAGGGCAAGAAGATCGGCATCGAGGTCGGTCTGGTCGAGCACCTGCTGCTGCTCCACGGCCTGCAAGGCGCCGGGATGAAGGAGAAGGATGTCAAGCTGGTAAACGCAAAGACCAACGAGACGCCGCAAGTTCTCGCCTCCGGCCAAGTCTCGGCGATCGGCGCCTGGCAACCCATTTCCGGCCAGGCCATGAAGGGCTCGCCCGGGTCGCACCCCATCTACACATCGACGCAGGCGCCAGGCCTGATCTATGACGTGCTGGCGGTCAGCCCGGCCAGCTTGAACGCCCACCGCGCCGACTGGATGAAGCTCATCGGCGTCTGGGACAAGGTGGTGCACTATATCAACGATTCGGCGACCCAGGACGATGCCGTCAAGATCATGGCCGCGCGTGTCGAGTTGACGCCGGAGGTCTTCAAGCCTCTGCTCCAGGGCACGCACTTGATCGACGTGGCCGAGGGCAAGAAGACCTTCAAGAAGGCCGATGGCCTGTCATCCCTCTACGGCTCATCCAAGATCGCCGACGAGTTCAATGTCGCCAACGACGTCTACAAAAAGGCACAGGACATCAACAGCTACATCGATCCCTCGCTGACCAATGCTCAATAGTCCATTACGGCCGGACGCAGCCCGCGAGGCAAAACCGCGCCATGAAGACACGGTGGCTTCAAGTTCTCAAGCCGCTGTCGCCGCGCGCGCGTCGAGTGCTGGGATGCCTTTCCTTCGTGCTGCCGATCCTGTTGTGGTGTTTGGTGAGCTACGTCCCGGCCGTGTGGCATCCGCAAGTCCTGATCACCAGGCCGGGCTCGGTCGAATATCTCGAGCCCGGCATGCGGATGGACCGAGAGGCCTTCGAAGACGAGGTGGCGGATGCCCGCAATGACGGCAAGCCGCCCCCGGAAGGTTACCCGGCCAATCCCATCTACCTGCCGGCGCCTCATGAGGTGGCGGTCGCGCTCTACGCTTCCTTCACCGCTCCGCCGGTCTCGCAGGACGGCCAATGGCTTCATCAAAGCCTCTGGCACAGCATCCAGATCATCTTTTGGGGATTTGTGATCTCCTCGATCATCGGTGTGCCGCTCGGCGTGCTGTGCGGGACCTACGGCGTGTTCTCCCGCCTGAACGAGCCCTTCATCGAGTTCTTCCGCTATTTGCCGGCGCCGGCCTTTGGGGCGCTCGCGGTCGCCATCCTCGGCATTTACGATCGGCCGAAAATCACCATCATCGTCATCGGCACCTTGTTTCAGCAGGTTCTGATCATCGCCAATACGACCCGAAAGCTCGACGTCGCGCTGGTGGAGGCGGCGCTCACGCTCGGAACCAAAAACGCCAAGCTGCTCACCCGCGTCGTCATTCCGGGTATCCTCCCCGATCTCTATCGCGACCAGCGAATCTTGCTTGGCTGGGCGTGGACCTACCTGATCGTCGCAGAGCTCATCGGCACGACATCGGGCATCACCTGGTTTATCACGCTGCAGGCGCGCTACCAGCATTTCGCCAATGTGTACGCCGCGATCATCATCATCGGCATTATCGGGGTGGGAACCGACATGACCCTGGCACTGCTCGGCCGCCGGTTCTTCCCGTGGGACCGCTCCCTGTCGAAGAGCCGTTGAGGGATCGAGCAGGTTGATGGATCAGTTCACATCTTCAGCGTCCCTACCGTCCTATCTCGAGCAGACCGCGGAGGTCCGCGCGCGTTTCGAGCGCCTGAAGGCACGCGAGGTCATTCTGGAGGTGCAGCAACTGAACAAGCTCTTCGGGTCGGGGGCGCGACTGACCAGGGCGCTCAACGACATCAATTTCCGCACCCATCGACGCGAGTTCCTTTGCATCGTCGGACCTTCCGGCTGCGGCAAGACCACGCTCGTTCGTATCCTGGCGGGTCTCGAAGAGAAAACCTCGGGGCAGGTCATGTTGCAGGGCAAGGCGGTGACCGAACCGGGCAGCGACCGCGGCATGGTGTTCCAGGGCTACACGCTGTTTCCGTGGCTGACGGTCAAGAAGAACGTGATGTTCGGTCTCGAGGTCAATGGTCACGGGAGGCACGAGGCCGAGCGGCAGGCGCTGCAATGGCTGCAGCTGATCGGGCTCGAGCGGTTTGCCCATGCCTATCCGCACCAGTTGTCGGGCGGCATGAAGCAGCGCGTGGCAATCGTGCGCGCGCTCGCCAATCAGCCTCGCATCCTCTTGATGGATGAGCCGTTCGGCGCACTCGACGCGCAGACGCGCTGCCGGATGCAGGCGCATCTGCTCGAAATCTGGCGCAAGATCGATATAACCATCGTGTTCATCACCCACGATCTCGACGAGGCGATCTCCCTCGCCGATCGCATTCTGGTGCTGTCGGCGCATCCGGGCGAGGTGCGGGAATTGATCGAGGTGCCGGTGCCGCGGCCGCGCAACGTCGCGCAACTGATATCGCCGGCCTTCCTCGCCACCAAGGCCAGGCTCGAGGAATTGATCCTCCATCAATCCGGCTCGGGCGAAGACGAGGAGGCCGAGAGCTACGCCATGGTGGCGCGTCTCACCGACGTCTCCGACAATGTGGATTAGCCAGGAGGTGACCATGCACGTCGCTACCCGAAGCCGGCCGGTCAGCAGGATCAGCATATCGCTGCCCGAGGATTTGTTGAGCGATCTCGACCGCATGGTCGAAGTGCGCGGCTTTGAAACCCGCTCGCAGGCGGTCAACGACATGCTCCATCAGTTCCTGCTGGAGCACAAATGTGATCGAGGCGACGACGTCATGGTCGGCATCGTTGCGCTGTTCTACAAGAACTCGGTCCCTGGCTTGCAGAAGCAGCTTGCCGATCTGCAGTTCCAATATATCGACGAGGTGATCAGCTCGTTGCACGTCCATCTCATGCATAACCAGACCATGGAGGTGATCCTGGTCCAGGGCCCGGCGCGCAAGCTGCAGATGATCGCCGACGAGATGACGTCCCGCCGCGGCATTACCTCAGGCAAGATGCATCTGATCGCGGCGGTGATTCCGCAGGTACACCCCTTCATCGATGGCGCCAAGCCAGCACAAGGAGCGGCTTCATGATCTTCCATCATTTCATGCAAAATTCGCGCAAGGCCGGGCTCAAGCTGCCGCCCGCGCGGGTCCGCCGCCATCATCCCGACTTCGATCGGCAGGCAACACAGGGTTGGAAGGCGGCCGATGCCGAAGGCAAGCTCTCCGAGCAGGGCTGGCGCAAGGAGCAGAAATGGGCGCTCGACATGGGCCTGCCCGGCGCCGAGTGCCTGACCGACAAGTCCATCCCGACCTTCTCGCGCGGCGAGCTGCCGCACTTTGCCGGCATCAACACGTTCCTCAAGGCGCCTTACGTCGAGAATGTGCGCGACGTGTGCAAGTACGACGCCGCCGTGATTGGCATTCCGTTCGATTCCGGCACCACCTACCGGCCCGGCACGCGCTTCGGTCCGCAGGGTATCCGTCGCATCTCGGCGTTGTACACGCCCTACAACTATGAGCTCGGCGTCGACCTGCGCGAGCAGATGACGCTGTGCGATGCCGGCGACGTGTTCACCATTCCGGCCAATCTCGAGAAGAGCTTCGACCAGATCTCGCGCGGCGTCGCCCATGTGTTTTCCTCCGGCGCGCTCCCCGTAATGCTCGGCGGCGATCACTCGATCGGGTTTCCCTGCATGCGCGGAATTGCGCAATGCACCTCGAAACGGATCGGCATCATTCATTTCGACCGGCATATCGACATCCAGGAAAAGGATCTGGACGAGCGGATGCACACCACGCCCTGGTATTGGGCGACCAATCTGCCGAATGTACCGGCTTCCAATCTGGTGCAGCTCGGCATCGGCGGCTGGCAGGTGCCGCGTTACGGCGTGCAGGAAGCGCGTAAACGCGGCACCAATGTGCTGACCATCGAGGACATCGAGAAGCTCGGCCTGGAAAAGTCGGCCGAGATCGCGCTTGAGCTGGCTTGGAAGGATGCCGACGCGGTCTACATTTCGTTCGATGTGGATTCGCTCGATTGCGGGTTCGTGCCGGGCACCGGTTGGCCGGAGCCCGGAGGCTTCCTGCCGCGCGAGGCCTTGAAGCTGCTGGGCCTGGTGGCCGCGCAGGGCCTTTGCGGCCTCGAAGTGGTCGAGGTCTCGCCACCCTACGATACGTCCGACATCACCGCGCTGGTAGGGGTGCGCGTCGTCGTCGAGGCGCTCGGATCCATGGTGGCGCATGGCAAGCTGGGCTCGCATAAGCACCTGATCGACAAACCGGTATCCTATTGAGGTGACGGCCATGCATGGCGGACACGAGCACGATCGTTTCAGCGTTCGTTCGAATGGTAGCGGGGGCGGCGCGCCCGCCGGCATGGCGGCGGGGATCGGCCATAATCGGCCGAGTGAGCCGGGGCGGCCGGTGCAATGGCAGACGCCGCACCGCGACGGTGCTCCCGCGGGCGGGGAGGCGCGTCCGCGGGCCGAGACCGATCTCGATCTCATCGAGGCCGCGTTCGTCGAGGGATTTCTCGTCGCCGGCGATACGACGAGCTTTCTGCGGCTGGCCAGGGTGCCATTCGAAGGGACGGCCGCCGACGGGACGAAGCTTGTGCTGCTGCGCGTCGAGGTCGACAGCGTCGTCGACGTCGGATCGATCACGCCCCACCTCGGCGGCGCCTCGTTTCGCTACGACCCGCTCCCGGCCCGCATGGTCTCGCGCCGCAAGCGGCTGCGTCTGGTTTATTTCGATGGACAAAAGGCGCGCATCCTCGATCTGTCGGAGGCCATGAGTCTCGCCGCGGCATGACGGGTTGGCTCCAATCTCACATCAAGCATGGCCCGGATGTCCTGAATTATTGATCGCCCGCCAGATGCGCTCCGGCGTTGCGGGCATCTCGATGTGCCGGATGCCGAGAGGCGACAGCGCATCCACGATCGCATTGGCGACCGCCGGCATGGCGCCGACGCAGCCGGCCTCGCCGCAGCCCTTGACGCCGAGCGGGTTGGTCGGGGTCGGCACCGGATTGCTCTTGACCTGGACGCCGCTCAAGTCGTCGGCGCGGGGCATGGCGTAATCCATGAAAGAGCCGCTGATGAGCTGGCCCGAATCGGCGTCGAAGCGGATATCCTCCATCAGGATCTGGCCCGCCCCCTGGGCGATCCCGCCGACGATCTGGCCGTGCACCAGCAACGGATTGATCACGGTACCGACATCGTCGACCACGCTGTAGCGCATGATCTCGACACGGCCGGTATCGGGATCGATCTCTAGTTCGCAGACATGGCAGCCGTTGGGAAAATTCTCGACCTCCAGGTTGAACACCGCGGTGGCGACCAGACTAGGCTCCATTCCCTTGGGCAGCCTGGCCGGAACGGCGGCGGCTTTGGCGACCTCGTTGATGGTGACGGTCTGATTGGTCTTCGCGCTCGAGAAGATGCCGTCGGCGAATTTGGTGGCGTCGGGCGGGACTTTCAGCAGATGGGCGGCGAGCGCCCCGGCCTTGACCAGGATTTTCTCGGTCGCCAGCACGAACGCCGATCCGCCGATCGTGGCCGAGCGCGAGCCGCCGGTGCCTTCGCCGAAAAATACCTGATCCGTATCCCCCTGCAGATATTGAACCTCGCGCGGATCAAGCCCGAGCCGGTCGCAGACGATCTGCTTGAACGCGGTTTCGTGGCCCTGGCCGTGAGTGACGGTGCCGGACAGCAAGGTGACGGCGCCGGATCGGTCGAACCTGATCTCGGCGCCCTCGAAGCTCGGCGCGGCGGCCTTCTCGATGGTGTTGGAAATCCCGATGCCGCGCAGCTTGCCGCGCCGGCGCGACTCCGCGCGCCGCGCCGCAAAACCCACGAAGTCGGCGAGTTCGAGCGCCATGTCCATGTTCTGCGCGAACGCGCCGCTGTCGTAGGTGAAGGTCAGCCCGGTGCGGAACGGCATGGCCTGCGGCGGTATCGTATTGCGCCGACGCAGCTCCACCGGATCAAAGCCCAATTGATCGGCCGCGAGATCAACCAGTCGTTCGATCACGTAGGCGGCTTCGGGACGCCCATTGCCGCGATAGGGGCGGACCGGATTGGTATGGGTGAACACCGCCGTGATATCGGCATGCAGCGCCGGCGTGCGGTAGACGCCCGCCAGCGTGCCGATATTGGTGATGAAGGATTGGCCGCCGACCTGAAGATAGGCGCCGAGATTGGCGATGGTCTTGGCGCGCACGGCCAGGAAGTTGCCGTCCCGGTCGAGCGCGAGCTCGGCATCGGTGACATTGTCGCGCGCCTGCGCGTCGCCGAGGAAGGCCTCTGAGCGCGTGCTGATCCACTTGACCGGCCGACCCGTGAGTCTGGCGGCCAGCAGTACGAGACCGACTTCGTTGTAGACCGCCGATTTCATGCCGAAGCTGCCGCCGATGTCGCCGGCGACGACGCGAAGCTTGTTTTCCGGAACGCGCAGCACGAACTTCGACAGCTCTTCGCGAAACGTATGCGCGCGCTGCAGGGTGGTGTAGATGGTGTAGCGGCCGTCGGCGGGGTGATAGACCCCGATGGAGCCACGCGGCTCCATGCTGGCGGCGGTGACGCGATTGATCACCAGCCGATGCTTGATCACGTGGTCGGCGCGCGCGAAGGCGGCGTCGGTCGCGGTCTTGTCGCCCTCCAGCTGTACGAAGCAGATATTGTCGGGGCAGTCGTCGAAGACCAGCGGCGCGCCGGGCGCCACCGCGTCGGCGGCCGAAGTGATGGCTGGAAGCACCTCGTAGTCGACCGTGATCAGCTCGGCTGCGTCCATGGCCTGATGGATGGTCTCGCCGACCACGAAGGCCACATAATCGCCCACCCACCGCACCCGATCCCTGACCAGCGCCGGAAAGAACGGCCGGTAGAGCGGCGAGCCGTCGCGCCGCTTCAAGCCGCCCGGAACCGGCAGGTCGCCGAACCCGGACGCCTGCCAATCCGCCCCGGTCAGCACCGCCAGCACGCCGGGCGCGGTCTTGGCGCGGCTCACATCGATGGTGCGAATGCGCGCATGAGCGTGCGGCGAACGCAGCACATGGCCGAACACCATGCCGGGCAGCGCGATGTCGCCCACATAGCGTCCTTCTCCTCTGACCAGCCGCGGATCCTCAAAGCGAGGAACGCCTTGCCCGATAGCGAATTCACCCATTCCGATTCCTTGTGTCTTCCGAAAACTCGACAACCTCTCCGGGTCATGGCCGGGCTTGTCCCGGCCATCTCGCTTAGGTTTGCACGTCAGTACGCCCCTTGCCGAGATTGCCGGGACAAGCCCGGCAATGACAAATTAGTTGCGCCAGTTCAGATGTTGAATCAATGCCCGCCCGCTTGGCGCGCAGCTGCGATCAGCTCGACCAGCTTGGGCGGGGTGATGGGGACCTGGGCGATGTGCACGCCAAACGGTGAAAGCGCGTCCTCGACCGCGGAGATGATCGCCGCCGCCGCCGGGATGGTGCCGACCTCGCCTACGCCCTTCACGCCCAGCGGATTCAGCGGCGAGGGGGTTTCCCGATAGAGCGTCGTCAGCGTAGGCAGCTCGGTTGCGGTCGGCAGCAGATAGTCGGCGAAAGTGGTGGTCAGCGGCTGCCCGCCGTCGTCGTAGCCCATCCATTCAAACAATGCGTTGCCGATCCCGTGCGCGATGCCGCCATGGATTTGGCCGTCCACGATCATCGGATTGATCAGCCGGCCTGAATCCTGCAGCGCGTAATATTTGATGAGGCGGACCTCGCCGGTCTCGACATCGACATCCACCTCGGCCACGTGACAGCCATTCGCATAGGCCAGGTCGTCGATGCGGAATTGCCGGCTCGCCTCCAGCCCCGGCTCGATCCCGGGCGGGAAGCCGTAACCGGGCGCTCCGCGCAAGATGCGCGAGAGCTCGCCGAGCTTGACCGAAAGCTGGCGGGCACCGATCACCCGCACCTCGCCGTCGGCGATCTCGAGATCGTGCTCGGCGGCTTCAAGCACATGGCTGGCGAGCTTCTTGGCCTTGTCGGCCACTGCGCGCGCCGCCAGCAGCACGGAATTGCCGGCCGTAACGGTCTGTCGGCTGGCGAAGGCGCCGAGCCCGAGCGACACGCCGGAAGTGTCCCCCGGCATGACGGTCACATCCTCGGTCCGGATGCCAAGCTCGCTTGCGCAGATTTGCGCGAGCGCGGTGCACAGCCCCTGGCCGATCGCGGCGGCGCCGGTGAAGACGCTCACCCGGCCGGTCGGCGACACGCGCACCACGCCCGATTCGAACGGGCCGCGCCCGGTGCCTTTGAGGCCATGGGACAGGCCCATGCCGATGTGGCGCCCGCGCGCGCGCGCCTCGCCTTGCCGGCGCCGGAAATCGGCCCAGCCGGCCGCCGCCAGCACGTCGGCCTGGCAGGCCGGATAGTCGCCGCTGTCATATTGCACATTGGCGCCGGCGCGCGTCTTCAGAGGTTTCTTGTAGGGCATCTTGTCCGGCGGGATGAGGTTGCGCCTGCGCAGCTCGGCGCGATCGAGATCAAGCTCGCGCGCGAGACGGTCCATCAGCCGCTCCATGGCGAATGCGGCCTGCGGATAGCCGGCGCCGCGCACCGAGGAGACCGGAGTCTTGTTCGTTGCCGCGACCGTCACTTCCATGGCCAGTGCCGGAACCATGTAGGGGCCGGTCAGCGTGGAGGCCGAATTGTAGGGCAGGTTGACGTCCTGCAGCGCATAGGCGCCGAGATCGTGCAGCAGGCGCCCGCGGATGCCAAGCACCTTTCCTTGCGCATCGGCGGCGATGTCGATCGACCAATATTGATCGCGCTCCTGCGCCGCATTGGTGAAATGCTCGCGCCGGTCCTCGATCCATTTGAGCGAGCGCTTGAGCAACCTGGCGGCCGCCACCACGGCGACGTCTTCCGGATAGACGCAGAGCTTGGGACCAAAGCCGCCGCCGATGTCGGGAGCTGCCACGCGCAGGCGGGACTCCTCCATGTCGAGCAGCACGGTGAGAGATTGGCGCAGGTCGTGCGCCTTCTGGGTCGACGCCCAGACGGTGAGCGAATCGTCCGCGCTGTGGAACTCGACCAGAATGCCGCGGCCCTCGATCGAATGCGCCGCGCCGCGATGCTGCCAGAAATCCTCGTGAAACACATGCGCTGCCTTGCCGAAGGCGGCCTCGGCGTCCCCGTAGGCCACCCGGTAGGAAGCGATGACATTGGATTTGAGCTCGCGGCGGACCGCCGGCGCATCCGGCTGCGCGGCCTTGCGGCAATCCGCCGCCGCCGGGAGCGTCTCGTAATCGATCTCGACCAGGGCGGCCGCGTCCTCGGCGAGATAACGGTCGTCGGCGACCACCAGCGCGACGGTCTCGCCCACATAAGAGACTTCGCCGTCGGCGAGCGCGAAGGCCCAGACCCGATCGAGCGGCGTTCCGGAATTCGAGTGCCGCAGCATGCGCCGCTGCGCCAGCACCGGCGCCAAATCGTCAAGCGTGAGCACGGCACAGACGCCCGGCGCCGCCAGTGCGGCGGATTTCGCGACTGACCTGATGATTGCATGGGGATGCGGGCTGCGCACGAAAGCCACATGCAGAACGCCAGCCACCACGATGTCGTCGACGAAGCGCCCGCGCCCGCGCAGCAGGGCGTCGTCCTCGATCCGGGAAACGCGCGATCCGATCAGCGATGGCATGATTTCAATTTCCGATCCATCGGACGAGTTGTTATTCCGACGTGGCTTTGGCGGCCCTGTCGGTGACGTTCTTGGGCGTCGCATAGACCTCCGCCAGCAAGGCGTCGATGTCCTTGGCGCTCACCGGATCGACATCGAGGCCCTGCGTCTTGGCCTCGGCCAGGAAAGCACGATCGTTCATGGTCTGGTCGAAGGCCGCGAGCAGGGCGGCCCGGCGGTCCGCCGGCAGGCCCGGTGGCGCCGCGAACGGCCGCGCCATCTCCTGGCTCACCAGCACCAGCTTGACGATCTGGAGCTGCTCCTGAGTTCGGGCGAGGTCGATGGCGAGCGGAACATCGGCCAGCTGCGGCTCCTTCTTCAGCCCGGCCTGGACGATGACGTTGATCGACTTGTTGTTGAGCCAGTCGGGATGGATGCTCTTCAAGGTGCTCCACGACAGTCCGCAGAATCCATCGATCTCTCCGCGCTCCATGGCAAGCGCGACGTCGTTGGTTCCCGGATAGCCGGTGACCAGCTTCACCTTGGCGCCGAAGACGTTCTTGTACAGGCGGGCGAACACGTCCGGATCCGCGCCGGCGCCCTCGCCGCCAAACGTGGATGGCTTGGCGAGAAAGTCGTCCCAGGTCTTGATCTCGGACTTGCCCGAGGTGACGCAAAGGCTGGTATCCTTGGAAATGCTTCCGAGCCAGGTGAACTTCGTTCCGTCAAACGACGCGCCCGCGGCCGCGAGCAGCGGCGCGACTGGAACCGTGCGGCCGAAAGTGGCGATGGCGGTCCCGTCCTTTGCGGCCACCCCGTAGATGTAGTTGGCTGCCTTGATGCTGCCGGCGCCGGGCATGTTCTGCGGCACCACCGTGGGCCGGCCCGGAATGTGGTCGCCGAGATACCGCGACAGCAGCCGCCCATAAGTATCGTAGCCGCCGCCGACGCTGTAGCCGATGATGATCGAAACGTTGCGGCTCTTGTAGAAATCCTCGACGCCGGCGGCGGTCCCGGGTTGCACGGACTTTGCGAGCACGAAAATCAGAGCGGCTGCGAACGCGACACATCTTCGTCGGCCCGGCCCATAGCGCGTCGAAGACGCGCGTAAACGCGCTGACGGAGCCGGGACCCATACGCTCCGGAGGATCGAGAGGGCAGCGCGTATGGGTCCCTGCCTACGCAGCGACGACCCCGGAGGAGCAGGAGAATCAATCATCCGAACCGCGCTGTCACATCGTCCCGAAGATGTGCGGGAACTTGGCTTTGAGCTTGCCGCGCAGATCATGGCTGACGTCGACCACCACCGGGAACGTGCCGGCGAGCTTCTTGTCATAGGGAATGCAGGCATCGATCAGGATGCGGTTGTTGAAGTTGCCCGGCAGGACGAGCGGGTCGCGCTTGGAGGCCCAGGCCTTCTGAATGAGATCGATGTCGGTCTTGGGATCGAACCGCGTGCACATCGCCCACAGCACCTGATCGAGCTCGCCGGCGTCCACATCCTCGTCCACCACCACGGTCCATTTGCCCGCATAGGCGCCGCCCTGGCAGGACGCCGCGACATGCAGCGCCTGGCGCGCATGCCCGGGATAGCGTTGGCGGATCTGGATGACGGTAAATCGCGTCGCCGGCCCGGCTTCGTGGTTCCAGACGCCGAGCACCTCCGGGACCCCGCAGGCGTCGAGCGCGCGCCAGATTTGCGCCGCGCCGGCGATGCCTTTGAGGAGGCCGGTTTCGTCAACCGGCTTGTGCTGGGGCGCGCAGCAGAGAATCGGGTCGTTGCGATAGAGGATCGTCTTCACGTTGACATAGGGGCGCGGGACCGTGTCGTCCGAGTAGTAGCCCATCCATTCGCCGAACGGTCCTTCCGGCCGCACCTGTCCGGGCACGGTCTCGCCTTCGAGCGCGATCTCGCAATCGGCCGGGATCGGAAAACCCGTAAAGGGGCCGCGCACCACGTCGATGGGCTCGCCGCGCAACCCGCCCGCGATGTCCAGTTCGCTGATCTCAGGCAGCGGGCTCGACGACAGCAGAAACAACAGCGGGTCCTGGCCGCACAGGATCACCACCTTCATGGGCTGCCCGCGCTCGAAATACTTGTCGCGGTGGATGCGGCCGTGCTTGCCCTCGGTGATCTGGCAGCCGACGGTCTTGCCGTCATAGACCTGCGCCCGATAGGCGCCCAGATTGAACCAGCCGGCATCGGGATCCTGGGTCATCACGCAGTCGGCGGTGCCGATGAACCGCGCGGTATCGAGCTCGTGATGGCGCGGGACCGGAAACTTGAGGACGTCGACCGCGTCGCCCTGCAGCACATTCTGCAGGATCGGCCCGTCCTTGACGAAACGGGGCGGGATCGGTTTGAGGTCCTGCATGCGCTTGTGGTAGCGCTGCACGATATCGACCTTGCGGTCCTGCTTGAGCGGGAGCCCGAGCGTGAGGGCTACCCGGCGGATGGATGAGAAGTGTCCGTAGAGGGTCCGGAAACCCTTCGGATAGCCCGGAATTTCGTCGAACAGGATGGCGGGCGCGGTGCCGCTGCTCTTTTCTGTCAGCATATGGGTGAGGGCGCCCATCTCGACGTCCCAGTGGGCGCCGTTGACCTGCAGCAATTCGCCCATCCGGCTGACTTCGTCGACCCATCCGCGCAACCCGCGATAGCTGACCTTGCTTTCGGAGAGGGTCTCGGCGACCAGGGGCGGCATGGGGCTCTCCCGTGCGAAACGCGCGTAGCACCGCGAAATGCAGGCTCGGCGAGCGCTCTGTCGAGATTTATCCAATCACGTCGCTTTGTCCACCGTCCGGCGAGGACGCGATTCCTCGCT
>DASXXS010000133.1:0-29674 GCA_036502925.1 Xanthobacteraceae bacterium | reverse complement strand
ATGTGGAACCTGGCGAGCCTCGGCTACATGCCGCTCAAGCTCGTGCTCGGCACCGCGGTCTATTCGCTCGGCTTCGTGGGCGGCGTGATGGCGATGTTCAAAGGCATGGTGCGCGGCGAGATCAGCGAATTGACCACGCTCATCTATGACGCGCGCGAGCATGCCATCGGCCTCATCCGCGACGAGGCCAACGCCATCGGGGCCGACGACGTGGTCGGCATCACCACCCATGTCCATGAACTGGGCGGCCTGATTGAGTTCATGGCCATCGGCACGGCGGTCAAGCGCCGCGGCGGCGCCACCCCGGCGACCGCGAGCCTGCCGGTGCAGGCCATCATCCGCGACAAGGACACCTGGATCAGCGGCAACGATCTGTTTACCGCGGCGGTGAAATCGGGCGGCAGCGGCGGCGGCGGCGATTGAACTTCAGCGCCTCCATCCGCTGGTTAACGGACATTTCAGGGAACCGCGCGATATTGGCAGCGGTTTCGCGTCAAAATTTAAGCGAGGGATTATGGAACCGGACCGCTACCAGAAAAAGGCCTTCGAGTGCATCCTTGCCGCCGGCCGGTTAACGGACCCCGCCGAACGCCTTAAATTGCTCGGCGTAGCGCAACAGTTCATCCGGCTGGCCGCCCATGTCAGCGGCCGTCCTGATCCGGAAAATTCGCCGCAGCATGCCGGTCCGCAGCTGGATGGGACTCTCCAAAAGGCATCCTGAAAGGCAGCTTGAACGGAGCGCGAGCTTCAGCTCCGCTTCGCCTCGATCTTGTCCCAGATCATCGCCGCCACGTCGGGGCCGCCGAGCGCCTTGATGGCGCGGATGCCGGTCGGCGAGGTAACGTTGATCTCGGTCAGGAAGCCGTCGATCACGTCGATGCCGACGAACAGGAGGCCGCGCTCGCGCAGCGACGGCCCGATGCGGGCGCAGATGTCGCGCTCGCCCGCCGTGAGGTCGGTCGCCTTGGGGGCGCCGCCGCGCACCATGTTGGAGCGCAGGTCATCGGGCGCCGGCACTCTATTGACCGCGCCCGCGAACTCGCCGTCCACCAGGATGATGCGCTTGTCGCCGTCGCGCACCGCCGGCAGAAATTTCTGCACCACCCATTGCTCGCGGAAGTTCGCCGCGAACAGATCGTAGAGCGAGCCGAAATTGAGATCCTCCGGCGCCAGCCGGAACACCGCTTCGCCGCCCTTGCCGTAGAGCGGCTTCATCACGATGTCGCCGTGCTCGGCCCGGAACGCCTTGATCTCGGCGAGGTCGCGGGCGATCAGGGTCGGCGGCATCAGGTCGGGGAATTCCATCACGAACATCTTTTCCGGCGCGTTGCGCACCTCGCGGGGGTCATTGACCACCAGCGTATGCGCCATGATGCGCTCGAGCAGATAGGTGGTGGTCACGTAGGCGAGGTCGAAGGGCGGATCCTGCCGCAGCAGCACCACGTCGAACTCGTCAAGCTCCGCGCGCCGCGGCTCGCCCAGCGTGAAATGATCGCCGGCCTGGTCGCGCACCTTGAGCTCGTGCACGCTCGCGAACAAGTGCCCGCCGGTGAGCGCCAGCCGGTCGGGCGTGTAATACGCGATGGCGTGGCCGCGCCGCTGCGCCTCCAGCAGCAACGCAAAAGTGGAATCGCCGCGGATATTGATCCGCTCGATCGGGTCCATCTGCACGGCAACTTTCAGGCGCATCGGTTTCCCGGAAAAATCAGGTGTGTGGCGCGATCAAGCTGTACGTGAAATCCGCGCGCGCCGCCACGCGGCCCGCTGGCTTGCCCTACCGGTCGGCATCGAACGCCGCCGGTATATGGCGCGGGATGCGGCCCGGCACCACCAGCACGGCATCGAAGCGCATGTCGCGGAAATCGTGGTCGCCCTGCCCGGCGAGCCAGGCCTCGGCGGCGGCGGCGATGCGCAGCCTTTGTCGGTCAGTGACCGACCAGGCCGCATCGTCGAACTTGTCGCGCGCCTTCACCTCGACAAAAACCAGAAGCTGCCGGCGGCGCGCGATGATGTCGATCTCGCCCGCCAGGCTCCGCCAGCGCCGCGCCAGGATGCGAAAGCCCTTGGCGATGAGAAACGCCGCCGCCCGGCTTTCCGCCGAAATTCCCAGCCGAAACGCGACCTGGCGCTCCGGCTGCGGGACCCGCTCGCGCGCCGGCGTGCGCACGGCGCCACGCCTGGGGCCGCGCAGCGGGCGGCCAAACGGTCGGTCAATGGGCTGGTCATTCATGCGCGCGTCTCATGTCGGCGATCATCCTTCGCTATCCTGGGTGAGCGCCAGCGCGCGCTGATAGACCTCGCGCCGCGGCCGGCCCGTCACCGCGGCGATTTCCCCTACCGCCTCCTTGACCGAAGTCCGCCCCAAGGCCTGCCGCAACAGAACGTCGAGATCGGCGGCCTCGCCGGCCGGCGCGGCCGGCGGCGCGACCACGATGACGATCTCCCCGCGCGGCTCCGGGATTTCCGCATAGTCGCGCGCGAGGCTCGCCAGGTCGCCGCGGCGGACTTCCTCGTAGAGCTTGGTGAGCTCGCGACAGATGGCGGCCGCGCGCGGCCCGAGCGCGGCCGCGAGATCGGCGAGCGCGGCCGCGAGGCGCGGACCGGTCTCGAACAGCACGAGCGTGGCCGCAACACCCTTGATCTCGTCGATGCGCTTGCGCCGCTGGCCTTCCCGGGCGGGCAGGAATCCCTCGAACATGAAACGGTCGGTCGGCAGCCCGCTGACCGCCAGCGCCGCCAGCACCGCGGAGGCGCCCGGCAGCGCCGTCACCGCGTAGCCGGCCACGCCCGCCTCGCGGGCAAGCTTGAAGCCCGGATCGGAAATGAGCGGCGTGCCGGCATCGGACACCAGCGCGACCGCGGCGCCGCCGGCCAGCCGCGCCAGGATTTTCGGCCGCGCCTGCGCCGCATTGTGCTCGTGATAGGGCGTGAGCGGGGTGGTGATGCCGTAGTGATCGATCAGCTTGCGGGTGACGCGGGTATCCTCGCAGGCGATCAGGTCGGCGGCCGCCAGCGTCTCGAGCGCCCGCAGCGTGATGTCGCGCAGATTGCCGATCGGGGTTGCCACCACATGCAGGCCGCCCGCGAGCGCCGGCGCCTCGATCGCCTGACCCTTGAGCAGATAGCGCCGCGTGGCCGGCAGCGGGGCGCCGGGCGGGCCGGCCGGATCGCGGTCGATGCGTCGTTTGTCCATGACGATCGTCAGATTAGCTGCGCGCAGCGCCGGCGTCATCGGCGCTGCTGGTCACGATCAGCGCCAGGACACCGCTATGCCATTGAAATAGAGAGTCGATTTCGAACCCAATAAGCTGTTGATTTCGCGGGATAATTTCTTTACTTGCAAAGGTCCTGGCGCTACTTTCCCCGCTTATAATAGCGGCGACCGGAAAAGCTATGGCCCAGGCGAAAGCAAACGTGACCGTGTTTGATGACTATCGGGACGCGGGCGTCGATACCGACGAGGCCGATGCCGGCCTCAAGCGGCTGACCGCGCGCATCAGGAACACGTGGCCTCCATCAAATGCCGAGGGCGCGGTCAAGCTCGACATCGGGTACTTTGCCAACGTCATCGATATCGGCGGCCTCGGCATCGCCATCACGACGGACGGGATCGGCTCCAAGGCCATGATCGCGACCATGCTGGAGAAATACGACACGGTTGGCATCGATTGTGTCGCGATGAACGTCAATGACATCATCTGCGTCGGCGCGAAACCGGTTTCAATGGTGGACTATATTGCGATCGAGAAGGTGGAAGCTGACGTCCTTGATGCAATTTCAGTAGGACTTTGCAAGGGAGCGAAACTGGCTGGAATCTCGATCTCCGGCGGCGAGACGGCCCAGCTCCGCGGCATGGTTCACGGCTTTGATCTGGCCGGCACCGCCATCGGACACGTGCCGCTGGACAAAATCCTGGTCGGGGAAGGCATACGAGAGGGCGACGTCCTTATCGGTGTCGAGAGCAATGGCATACACAGCAACGGACTGTCGCTCGCACGCAAGGTGTTCTTTGAACGCAATGGTTACAAGCTCTCGCACCGCTTCGACGAATTGAGCTCGGACCTCGGCACCGAGTTGCTGAGACCGACTCACATCTACGTGCGGGAAGTCCTGAAGCTGATCGATCAGGTGAAATCCCTCAAGGCGCTCGCCCATATCACCAGCGATGGTTTCTTGAACCTGACGCGCGTCAGATCAGACGTTGGATACGTGATCGACTCCTTGCCGGCGGTGCCGCCCATATTCTCCACGATACGGCGACTGGGAGAGGTCGACGAGACGGAAATGTATTCGGTCTTCAACATGGGAATCGGTTTTTGCGCCGTGGTCGCGGCGGCCGATGCGGATCGCGCGCTGTCGATCCTGAGCAGCGAGGGAAAACCGGCGCACCGGATCGGATATGCGGTCGCCGACCCGGAACGTCACGTCCGGCTGGTCAAACAAGGATTGGTCGGTCAGGGAAAGCACTTCAGACGAATGTGACGATCGGGCGAGCGTGACGATCCCGGGACGCTTCAGGTAGCGCCAGGCGCGGGCAGAGCCCAACGGGCCGCGCTCGATGCGCCCTTTGCCCATGGCGATCATCGGTTTAGCCGCGCGCCGCGGGCGCGTCATCGGCGGGCTGGAAATCGCTACCCTTTTCATTTAGTTAACCATTCACCGAGAAAATGCCGAATTGCCGTGGTGGAGTGACGCCGGCCCGGAGGGTCAGCGTCAAGGAGAACGGCGCCCCATGTTTCCACAATCGCAGGCGAGGACGTCACCGCGCGCCGGCGCGGTGCCCCGCTGGCTCGCCGTGCTGGCGGCGATCTCGGGCGCTATCCTGTCGGGCGCCGTCCTCTCCGCCTGCACCGGAGGCACGACGCCGAGCGATCTGTTCTCGAGCCTCACCGGCCCCGCCCAGCCTCCCGCCCAGCCGGCCAGCGCGCTCGGCGCCGGCCGCGTCAAGGTCGGCCTCGTCCTGCCGCTGTCGGGCAGCGGCAATGCCGCGGTGGCGGCGCAATCCATGCGCAACGCCGCCGAAATGGCGCTGGCCGAATTCAACAATCCGGACTTGCAGCTGTTGGTGAAGGACGATGCCGGCACCGCGCCCGGAGCCCAGCAGGCGGCCCAGCAGGCGCTCGATGAGGGCGCCGAGATCATCTTAGGCCCGCTGTTTGCGCTCTCGGTCGGGCCGGTGGGACAGCTCGCCCGCTCCCGCAACGTGCCGGTGATCGCCTTTTCGACCGACGCCAATGTGGCGGCGCGCGGGGTCTATCTGCTGAGCTTCCTGCCGGAATCCGACGTCGAGCGCATCGTCGGCTATGCGGCGGGCCAGGGCAAAAAATCGTTTGCCGCGCTGGTGCCGGACAACGCCTATGGGACCGTGGTGGAGGGCGCCTTCAAGCAGGCGGTCGGCCGCCACAACGGCCGGATCGTCGCCTTCGAGCATTATCCGCTCGATCGGGCCCAGATGCAGGGTCCGGCCCGCACCGTCGCGCAAGCCTCCAGCCGCGCCGATGCCATCTTCATCCCGGACGGGGCCGACGCGGTCCCTACCGTCGTTCAATCCCTGATCAGCAACGGCATCGATACCAAGCGGGTGCAGCTCCTGGGCACCGGGCTCTGGGAAGATGCGCAAATCTTCTCCACGCCAGCGCTCGAAGGGGCCTGGTATGCGGGACCCGATTCGACCGGCTTCCGCAATTTCTCGGCCCGCTACCGCAGCCGCTACGGTCAGGATCCGGTGCGCACCGCGACGCTTGCCTATGATGCGGTGGCGCTGGTGGCGGCGCTGATCAAGACCCAAGGGGCGAAGCGTTTCTCCGAGGAGGTGCTGACCAATCCCTCGGGCTTCACCGGCATCGACGGGCTGTTCCGCTTCAAGCCGGACGGCACCAGCCAGCGCGGTCTCGCGGTGCTGCGCGTATCGCCGAGCGGCGGGCAGGTCATCGCCGCGCCCCCCAAGGCATTCGGCGCGTCGGGCATCTGACGGCGGAATATTTAGCAATTGGAGATTATCGCATATTCAGCAAGACCGAACGCTCCACATGCCGTACGACGCGCCTATTGCGATGCATGTGTGCTTTAGGCAGACTGGGCTTTTATCGACATCAATTTCAATTGGATCGCTCGTGGAAAAAGGCACGGTTAAACGCGTCCTCATTGCCCGTCGCAACGCCCGCCCGTGCACAGCAGTCGCAAAATTTGAAGCGGTGCTCAGGTGAAATCACTGTCAGTTTTGATCAGCGGAATTTGGCGTGTTCGGAGCTCATAAAGGCCGCCGGTGATTTGCCGGTGAAGTTATCCTATGTCTACTGCAGTCGCGGTAACGCGTTTCAGGAGAATAAACAGCTTGACCTAGCGATCGCTGATTACGACGAAGCGGTCAAGCTCGATCCTGAGAGCTATCTCGGTTATCTTTGTCGCGGTAACGGCTATCAAGCCCGAGGTCAATTCGACCAAGCAATCGCCGACTACAACCGTGCAATTGAACTCAATTCAAGCCTCGCGGGCGCTTTCAGCGGCCGTGGCATCGCGTATCGCTTCAAAGGCGACTACGATCGTGCAATTGCGGACTACACTTAGGCAATCCGGCTCGACCCCGGATATGTTCTAGCCTTCAGAAACCGCGGCCTTGCGTACCACTACAAGGGTGATCACGATCGTGCGATTGCCGACTACACCGAGGCGCTCCGGCTCAATCCGAATGTAGCCGTCACTTTCAGTGACCGTGGCCTCGAGTACTACGTCAAACACGACTACGACCGTGCGATTGCGGACTACACCGAGGCCATCCGGCTCGATCCCAAATTAGCCCCCATTTTTTTCCAACGGAGCTTCGCGTATCGCGCCATAGGCGATCTTGAGCGCGCTCGGACAGACTATGCCGAAGCCATCCGACTCGATCCCCGGCTCGCTAACCAGAGCCAGGCGAGGTGAGGCACGAAAAGCCGCACCGATACCGTCTCATGCCGCGAGATCGGCCACCACCGCGTCGAGCACGGGAAATCCCGCCGGCGTGACGCGCAGGCGTCCATCCGTGGTGATCTCCACGGCGCCCTCCTGCTTGAGGGCGGCGAGCCGGCGCGGATCGAGGTCCCGGCCGGCGATCCGTGCGTAGCCGCGCGGGTCGATGCCTTCCGCCAGCCGTAAGCCCATCAACAAGAATTCGTCGGCGATCTCCTCGCGGGTGAGGATGTCGTCGGTCACGAGCCCATGGCCGAGCGATTCGACCCGCATCAGCCAGGCTTCCGGCCGCTTCTCGGTCGCGGTGGCGTGGCGCCGCGCATCGATGTCGAGCCGCCCATGGGCGCCCGGCCCGATGCCGGCATATTCCTGCATGCGCCAATAAACCAGATTGTGACGGCATTCCGCCCCCGGCCGGGCATGGTTGGAGACCTCGTAAGCCGGCAGCCCGGCGCCGGCGCAGGTCTCCTGCGTCAGGTCATAGAGGCGCCGCGCGCAATCCTCGTCCGGAATGGTGAGCTTGCCGGCGGCGCGCAGCGCCGCAAACGGCGTGTCCTGCTCGATGGTGAGCTGATAGAGCGAGAGATGCTCGGCGGCTTCCGCAATGGCCCGCTCGAGCTCGGCTGCCCAGGCCTGCGGAGTCTGGTCTTCCCGCGCATAGATCAGGTCGAACGAATAGCGGGCGAACGCCTGGCGGGCGATGGCGACGGCGGCGAGCGCCTCCGCGGCGGTGTGGGTGCGGCCCAGCCGCCGGAGCGCGCCGTCGTCGAGCGCCTGCACGCCGAGCGACACCCGGTTGACGCCGGCTGCCCGATAGCCGCGGAAGCGGGTCGCCTCGACGCTGGTCGGATTGGCTTCGAGCGTCACCTCCACGTCGGGGGCGACATGCCAGTGACGCCCCACCGCATCGAGGATCGCCGCGACGGTTGCGGGCTGCATCAGAGAGGGCGTGCCGCCGCCGAAGAAAATCGACGTCACGGTGCGGCCGGCCGCGCGCTCGGCGCTGGTGGCGATCTCGGCGAGGAAAGCACGCAGAAACCGCGGCTCGTCGATGGCGGCGTGGCGGACATGGCTGTTGAAATCGCAGTAGGGGCACTTCGACAGGCAGAACGGCCAATGCACATAGACCCCGAAGGCCGGCGCAGGGTCTGGTCCATGGCTTGATCCAGGGCGTGATCCGCGCTCAGCCGCCTGGCCGGCGGCGAGCGAAGCCCTCTCGTCATTGCGGTGCAAGGCAAGCCTCCGCGAGTTGCCGGAAGGCGCGGGCGCGATGCGACAGGCCGCGGCCCGCCGGCGGCAGGCCATGCTTCTCGTCGCTCGTCATCTCGCCGAAGGTGCGGGCATGGCCGTCCGGCAAGAAAATCGGATCATAGCCGAAGCCGGCTGTTCCGCGCGGCGGCCATACCAGCGTGCCGTCGATGCGGCCCGCGAACTCCTCCGCATGGCGGTCCGGCCAGGCCACGCACAGCGCGCACACGAAATGCGCCTTGCGCTGGACCGGCCGCACGGCGCCGCGGGCCGCGAGCGCGTCCTCGATCCGCCGCATCGCGCCAGCAAAATCCTTTTCCGGCCCCGCCCAGCGCGCGGAGTGAATCCCCGGAGCGCCGCCGAGCGCATCGACCACGAGCCCGGAATCATCCGCAAAGGCGGGACGCTGCGCCGTGGCGGCGGCGGCCGCAGCCTTGATGCGGGCATTCTCGCGAAAATCTGCGCCGGTCTCTTCCGGCTCGGCAAGACCAAGCTCGCCGGCCGACGCGGCCTTGATCCCGTAGGGGGCCAAGAGCTCGCGCAGCTCGCGGAGCTTGCCCGGATTATGGGTCGCGATCACCAGCTCGCCCGCGATCTGCCGATGCACGGTCACGCGCGAGCCGGCATGGGCTGGGCTGGACGCGCTCACATCACCGCCATCTTCTGCAGATCGACCAGCTTGTTGATGCCTTTGCGCGCCAGCCCCAGCAGGCCGAGCAGCTGCTCCTCGGTGAACGGCACCTTCTCGGCCGTGCCCTGCACCTCCACGATCCGTCCGGCGCCCGTCATGACGAAATTGGCATCGGTGTCGGCTTCCGAATCTTCCGCATAGTCGAGATCGAGCACCGGGGTGCCGGCGCAGATGCCGCAGGAGATCGCCGCCACATGGTCGCGCAGCGGATCGCTCTTGGTCATCTCGCGCTTCTTCATCCAGCCCAGGCAGTCGTAGAGCGCCACCCAGGCGCCGGTGATGGCGGCCGTGCGGGTGCCGCCGTCGGCCTGCACCACGTCGCAGTCCACGGTGATCTGCCGTTCGCCGAGCGCCTCGAGACTGACGACCGCGCGCAGGCTGCGCCCGATCAGCCGCTGGATTTCCACGCTGCGGCCGGTCTGCTTGCCGGCCGCGGCTTCCCGGCGGGTGCGCTCGAGCGTCGCGCGCGGCAGCATGCCGTATTCGGCGGTGATCCAGCCGCGCGCCTGGCCCTTGAGCCAGGGCGGCACGCGGTCCTCCAGCGTTGCGGTCACCAGCACATGGGTGTCGCCGAAGCGCACGAAGCACGAGCCTTCGGCGTATTTCACCACGCCGCGCTCGAGCGAGACGGCGCGCAACTCGTCGGGCTGTCGGCGGCTCGGCCGCATGTCCTGATCCTCGCAACGTCTGTGGTCCCGGCGATCCCGGATCGCGGCGATAGCCGTTTTGTGACCGCAGCGGAATCGCTTTGATGAAGCGAGCTTTGTAAGCAGGGTGGACGCAAGCGGCAAGAGGCCGCGGTGTGATATACTGTTGCCGGATTGAGGTAAGCTGCACGCCGGCAGCCCCGCGAAAAATTCATCGGGGCAGATGCAACGGAGACCGCCTTGGCTTCCCACGATATTGCGATCGGTGCCACCCAGGTAAGCCTCGCCCAGCTCAATGAGCGCTCCCGCGAAATCTTCCGCCAGATCGTCGAAAGCTATCTCGCTACCGGCGAGCCGGTCGGCTCGCGCAATATTTCGCGCCTGATCACGACGCCGCTGTCGCCGGCTTCGGTGCGCAACGTGATGTCCGATCTCGAGCAGCTCGGCCTCGTCTATGCGCCGCACACCTCGGCGGGCCGCCTGCCGACCGAGCTCGGCTTGCGTTTCTTTGTCGATGCCCTGATGGAGATCGGCGACCTGGCGGAGGACGATCGGCGCGCCATGGAGGCCAAGATCGCGGCCTCCGGCAAATCGCTCGAGGCGGTGCTCAACGAGGCATCCGGCATGTTGTCCGGCCTCACTCACTCGGCCGGGGTCGTGCTCACCACCAAGTCCAACGTTCGCCTCAAGCATATCGAGTTTGTTCGCCTGGAGCCCGAACGCGCCCTGGTCGTGCTGGTCGCGGACGATGGGCAGGTCGAGAACCGGATCATCAACATTCCGGCCGGCCTGTTGACCTCCGCGCTCACGGAAGCGTCGAACTTTCTCAACGCCCATGGCCGCGGCCGGACTCTGGCCGAGGCCAAGGCCGAGCTCGAAAAGGCGATCGAGGCCGGCAAGGCCGCGCTCGATCAATTGACCCAGAAGGTGGTGGAGGCGGGGCTGGCGAGCTGGTCGGGCGGCGAGAGCGAGGAGCGCAAGCTCATCGTGCGCGGCCATGCCAATCTGCTCGACGATCTCAAGGCGCTCGAGGATCTCGAGCGCGTGCGCCTCCTGTTCGATGATCTCGAGACCAAGCGCGGCGTGATCGATATGCTGGGCCGCGCCGAGCGGGCGGAGGGCGCGCGCATCTTCATCGGCTCGGAGAACAAGCTGTTCTCGCTGTCGGGCTCCTCCACCATCGTGGCACCGTATCGTGACGGCGCCGGCCGCATCATCGGGGTGATCGGGGTGATCGGCCCGACCAGGCTC
Organism: Xanthobacteraceae bacterium; assembly: GCA_036502925.1. Lineage (GTDB taxonomy): Bacteria > Pseudomonadota > Alphaproteobacteria > Rhizobiales > Xanthobacteraceae > VAZQ01. The sequence continues at coordinate 18,889 of DASXXS010000133.1, read as the reverse complement.
AACTATGCGCGGGTCATCCCGCTGGTGGATTACACCGCCAAGGTGGTGAGCAAGCTGGTGGGAAGTTGACGGCTTCAATTTGGAGCTTGCCTGAATAGGCCTTGCCGCTTGATTTCTGCCGCTCAAGCCCTGATATGCGGGGCGAGCCCCTGATCGAATTGCAGAACGGAACCAACACGATGACGGACACGCGCCGCACCGCCGCCGAGCCCGACACCGCCGAACGCAACGCTGCCGAGCGCAATGCGGCCGAGCCTGCCGCGGAGGCGGCGCCCGCCGATGCCGGCGAGGCCGCGGCCCCGGCCGAGGAGACGCTCGCGCGCGAGGCCGCCGAGCTCAGGGACAAGCTCCTGCGCACGCTCGCCGAGATGGAGAACTTGCGCCGCCGGACCGCACGGGAGGTTGCGGAGAGCCGGATCTATGGGGTCGCGTCATTCGCGCGTGATATTTTGGCGATTGCCGACAATATGGCGCGCGCCCTGCAGACGCTGCGGGCCGAGCTCAAGGAGAAGGCGGATCCCGGCGTCAAAGCCCTGCTCGACGGCGTCGAGCTGACCGAGCGCGAGCTCTCCAAGGTGCTGGAGAAGCATGGGGTACGGAAGTTCGAGCCGCAGGAGGGCGAGAAATTCGATCCCAATCTGCATCAGGCCATGTACGAGGTGCCGGATCCCGCGCTGCCGGCCGGGACCGTGGCCCAGGTGGTCCAAGCCGGCTACATGATCGGCGACCGCATGCTGCGTCCGGCGCTGGTCGCGGTCGCCAAGGGCGGACCGAAAGCGGCGCCGGAGCCGGTTGCCAACGACAATGCGGATGCCGAACCGTCTGCCGAATCGGGCGAATGAGAGAGCGGCGCCGCGCTATCCGCTGCGGCATCAGCTCTCGAGCCAAAGCAATCGGACAAAAGACCGAAACACGACCAGGCGGATTTTACCGGCTGGTGGGTCCGCCCCAACGCCAACAACCGTCAGCGCGGCTCGATGCCGTCGCGCACCGAGCGAAAGCGCGCATAGGCCTGCGTCCATGCCGCTGTCGGCGCCGTCCCGACCAGATGCAGAAACACGCCGCCGCCGAAGCGCAGCCATTGCACCAGCGAGAGGTCGGCGCCGGTCGCCGGGTCCTTGGCGATGGCCATGATCTCGTGGCCCTGCTGGCCGCCGATGCGCAGCGGCTCGGCGGCGGTGATGCGCACGTCCTTGAGATTGGGAATGCTGCGGAAAACCTGGCGCGCCAGCTCGCCGCGATCGCCGGCTTCGGCCGCTGCGCCCGGCATCAGGTAGACCATCATGCGCGGTTCGATCGCGGTGCTGGCCGGATCGGTGGCGACGTCGGTCAAGAGGATGCCGCGTCCCGGCAGCACCGAGCTGATCTTGAAGCCGGCCAGCGCCTCCATCTTGAACGGCAACAGGCCGAGTTGCTCCTCGACCGGGACCTCCGGGCGGACCGCGAGGCTCGCGAGCGCCGCGCGCACGGCGCTGTTTGAATAAGCGTCCTTGGCGGAGTCCGGGATTCGCATCGTGATCATCGCGGTCAAACCGGACGCCGAAGCCACCAGCATCCAGATGCTTTGATTCTGCTGGCGGCCGATCACCAGCAAGGCCTTGCCGGTCGGCAACATCAACGTCTCGCGCTTTTCCAGCGTCGCGCCCAGCGTCTTCAGCCCCTCGGCGCTGTCCGAATGCTCGAACTCCGTAAAGGCCGCGGCCGGCAGCGCCCCGAGCAGGACCGCGACATTCCGCTCGCGGTCCTCGAATCCCGGAAAGCTCGTGCCGGCATGCAGCCCGGGCGGCGGAACGATGCCGATGCGCGAGCCGGGCGGATAGACGACGTCGTCTGCGCTCGCCGGCAGCGCCAGCGCGAGCACGAAGATCAGCATCCAGAACCATCGAGCCATGACGACATCTCTTGCGTGACGCAAGCGGTGAAAATACGGCAAGGGCGCCGATCGGGAACTTGGTCGCGCGGCGGAACCCTGCCTCAGGGCTGCGGCCGTGTCACGCGTCGCAGCGTCAGATTGATCCGCCCGCCTTCCGGCAGCAGCGTCGACGTGCCGGGAATGACGTGGTCGACGCCGTGGAACGCGAGCCGCGCGCGGCCGCCGAGTACCACGGCATCGCCCGAGGCGAGGCGGAGCGTGCGGGTTCGATCATTGCGCCTGTCCGTTCCGATCCGAAACAGGCAGCTGTCGCCGAGCGACACCGAGATCACAGGCGCGGTCATGTCCTCCTCGTCGCGATCCTGATGCAGGCCCATGCGGGCGGCCGGTCCGTAGACATTGACCAGGCAGGCCTCCGGCGGATGCGGGTAGTTCGACAAATCCTGCCATGTGGCGAGCAGGATTTGCGGGATCGGCGGCCACGGCGCGCCGGTCTCCGGGTGATGGCGCTGGTAGCGGTAGCCGCCCGCATCGGTCATCCAGCCGAGCGGACCGCAATTGGTCATGCGCACCGAAAGCGGGCGGCCGCTTTTGGGCATGCGCGGCGTATAAAGGGGCGAGGCCCGCATGACCTCGCGCAGCGCGGCCAGCAATACCTCTTGCGCAGGCCGATCGAAGTAACCTGATATGACCCGAAGCCCGCTGCCGGGCGTCGCGCCGCCGCGCGGCGCGGGTCGCAGGCCGCTTGCAAGGTCATTTCCGTGGGTCATGGCCGGTGCGCCGCCGCTGTGCGATTCCTGATTGAGGCCCCTTCAAATCGTCACGGGGCCGGACTAGGATGGCGCCAAATATAGCCCGTGGAGGAGAGGACCCCATGAAGATCCTGACAGTAGCGGCGATTGCGGTTTCGGTTTTTGGCTTTGCGAATATCGCGCAGGCCCAGAATGCGGGCAAGCTGTTCATCGATGGCGACATGGTCCGCGGTGCTCAACGCGGCGCGCCCGGCCCGGCCTGCGTGCTCAACAACCAATTCAAGCATCTCGAGAAGGTGGTGTGGCGCATGCGAGTGCGCGATGCCGACGGCAAGCCGCTCGACGACAAGGGACTGAAGACCGTCATGGTCGAAGTGTCCAATGGCGATAAGGTGCAGGCGAGCTACGGCCCGCATCCGCCGAACGGGCCGGCCACCGATCATTTCTGGTCGGCGATCTGGATCATCCCGGCCGATTATCCCAACGGCTCGTTGACCTACAAGGTCACCGCGGTTGACCAGAAGGGCACTTCGGCGACCTGGGAGCCGTTCAACCGGAGCACCACGCAGCTGGAAGTGCAGGCTGGGGCGATCACGATCGCGCCGCCGCCGCCCGCGGCTCCTAAGCAGTAAGGGTCGCGCAAGGAGCGCCTGATGACTGACGTCCGACCCGGGCGGCTCGGCGCGGTCGCGTGCGGGCTGGCCGCGCTGCTATTGGCCTGGGCTGGTGCCGCCGCGGCGGCGCCGCTTGCCGCCGAGCTCGGCGCCGCCGTGTCGATCGGACAACCTGTCGGCGGCTATGTCGGACGACTGAAAGTCACGCCCGAACATGGCCCGGTTGGAACCCCGATCACGATCAGCGGGCAGGGGATGCCGGCCGGGCAGGGCATCGAGCTTCTCTGGACCACCGTCAATGGAAGCTGGAAGGTCGCGGACGGCGAGTACCATGGCCGCAGCTTCGACCCGGTTGCCTACCGGATCGCGACCGTGCAGAGCGACAAAACGGGGGCCTTCTCGGCCACTTTCGTAGCGCCCGATGATTTCGGCTTCATGCATGACATCCTGGCGCAGCAGGGCAGCCGCCTGCTGACGCAGACCGCTTTCAACATCGACATGACGGTGAACCTCAAGTCGGCGAGCGGCCCGGTCGGCACGCCGATCGAGCTTGAGGTCAAGGGCATCGGCTGGCGCGAGCTGCAAGCCAGCTGGATGCTGCTCTACGACAACCGGTTCACCGGCTGGATGTCGTCGATCACGACCCACGGCAGCGCGCGCGTCGCGATCCCCGCGGTCGGCCGCGCCGGGCTGCATATTCTGGAGGTTCTCAACTCGGATTTCGGTTCCATCTACCGGAACATGCAGCAATCGCCGCAGCCGGACCGGCCGCGCTTCAAAATGAGTTTCACGATCACGCCCGGGCCGCCGGTATTGCCGCCGCCGCCCGAGCAGCAATTGCAGGCCGCTGTCCGCTGGCGCCTGCCGCCGGGTGATCTCGTCACCACCCCTGCCTTCTCGCCGATCGATCGGCCGGTGGTGACGGTCGGCACGGGCTTTGATCCCGGCAAGACCTACAAGCTCAATTGGACCTCGCTCACCGGCAATCGCATCATCGGCCACTGGGAGGAAGACTCCCGCACGGTCGCCGAAGCCAAGTCCGATGCGTCCGGCCGCCTGGAATTCCGTTACCCGGTGCCCGACGATCTCGGCGGCAACCATACGCTCTGGGTCGACAAGGGCGATACCAAGTCGCTGGGGACCTATTGGGTGGCACCGAGCGCGCTGCCGCTCGATGTCACGCGCGGACCGGTCGGCACCACGTTCAAGGTCCATCTCAAAGGCGTCGGCTGGACCGAGACCGCCAACATCTACACCGTGGTCTACGACAACGGCCATACCGGCTACGCGTGCGCCTTCAACAGCCAGGGCGACATCGAGATTTTCATGCAGGCGACCGGCGAGCCGGGCTGGCATTTTATCGATCTCTACCCGGCGATCTACAAGGGCAAGGAGACCCAGCCGGTCAGCTTCCGGCTGCCGCAGCTCACCTATGCGGACGATCATCCGGGCGAAGACCTGCCGGCGTTCCATTTCGCCTTCGAGGTGACGGGTAGCGCACCGGTCGGCCAGTAGGGCATTTTTTAGCAAGACCAGGCCTGCTTCCACGCCGGCTCCGCGCCGCCTGATCAGCAAGCCGGCACGGAGTGCAAGTCCTTGCCGCAAAGCCCTATTCGCTGGTGAATTCGGGGCTTGCGCCTTGCGGCCCAATCCCGCCCCCCTATATGAGCGAAGACGCCGCGGGGGCGGCGTCTAACCTGTATCCAGGGGGTCGGACGAAGGGCGCCGCGCTTGTTCGCGAAAGCTTCCCTCCGGGTGCCGTAAGGGCCCGGCCGACCTGCCAGAAGCGAGAGGACGAACCATGGGCAAGGTCATCGGCATCGATCTCGGCACGACCAATTCCTGCGTCGCCGTGATGGAAGGCAAGACTCCAAAAGTCATCGAGAACGCGGAGGGCATGCGCACCACGCCCTCGATCGTCGCCTTCACCGATGACGGCGAACGGCTCACCGGCCAGCCCGCCAAGCGCCAGGCCGTCACCAATCCGGAACGCACCATCTTCGCGGTCAAGCGCCTGATCGGCCGCCGCTACGACGACCCGACCGTGGAGAAGGACAAGAAGCTCGTCCCCTACAAGATCGTGCGCGCCGGCAATGGCGACGCCTGGGTCGAGATCGAGGGCAAGAGCTACTCGCCTTCGCAGATTTCCGCTTTCGTCCTGCAGAAGATGAAGGAGACCGCCGAATCTTATCTGGGCCAGAAGGTCGAGCAGGCCGTCATCACGGTTCCGGCCTACTTCAACGACGCCCAGCGCCAGGCCACCAAGGATGCCGGCAAGATCGCCGGCCTCGAAGTGCTGCGCATCATCAACGAGCCGACTGCCGCCGCGCTTGCCTACGGTCTCGACAAGCAGAAGAGCGGCACCATTGCGGTCTATGACCTCGGCGGCGGCACCTTCGACGTCTCCATCCTGGAGATCGGCGACGGCGTGTTCGAGGTGAAATCGACCAATGGCGACACCTTCCTGGGCGGCGAAGATTTCGACATGCGGCTGGTCAACTATCTGGCCGACGAGTTTCAGAAGGAGCAGGGCATCGATCTGCGCCGCGACAAGCTGGCGCTGCAGCGACTGAAGGAATCCGCCGAGAAGGCCAAGATCGAGCTGTCCTCCACGACCCAGACCGAGATCAATCTGCCGTTCATCACGGCCGACGCATCCGGCCCCAAGCACCTCACCATGAAGCTCACGCGCGCCAAGTTCGAGGCGCTGGTCGACGACCTCATACAGAAGACCGTCGAGCCCTGCCGTCTGGCCCTCAAGGATGCCGGCCTGTCGGCGGCCGAGATCAACGAGGTGGTCCTGGTCGGCGGCATGACCCGCATGCCCAAGGTCCAGGAAGTCGTGAAGCAGCTGTTCGGCAAGGAGCCGCACAAGGGCGTCAACCCGGATGAAGTCGTGGCGATCGGCGCCGCCATCCAGGCCGGCGTGCTCCAAGGCGACGTCAAGGATGTGCTGTTGCTCGATGTGACGCCGCTTTCGCTCGGCATCGAGACGCTGGGCGGCGTGTTCACCCGCATCATCGACCGCAACACCACGATCCCGACCAAGAAGAGCCAGGTGTTCTCCACCGCCGAGGACAATCAGAACGCGGTGACGATCCGGGTGTTCCAGGGCGAGCGCGAGATGGCGGCCGACAACAAGATGCTCGGCCAGTTCGATCTCGTCGGCATTCCGCCGGCGCCGCGCGGCGTGCCGCAGATCGAGGTCACTTTCGATATCGACGCCAACGGCATCGTCAATGTCCACGCCAAGGACAAGGCCACCGGCAAGGAGCAGCAGATCCGCATCCAGGCCTCCGGCGGTCTTTCCGAGTCCGACATCCAGAAGATGGTCAAGGACGCCGAGGCGCATGCGGAGGAAGACAAGAAGCGCAAGGCCGCGGTGGAAGCCAAGAATCACGCCGAGGCGCTGGTGCATGCGACCGACAAGGCGCTGGCCGAGCATGGCTCCAAGGTCGGCGAGAGCGAGCGGCGCGCGATCGAGAACGCGATGGCCGATCTCAAGGAAGCGCTCAAGGGCGACGACCCGGCCGCCATCACGGAGAAGTCCAACGTGCTGGCGCAGGCCTCGATGAAGCTCGGCGAGGCCATGTACAAGCAGGCGCAGGGCGGTCCCGCCGCCCCCGGCGGTGACGGGTCCGGCGCCGACAGCGGCGCCAAGAAGGAAGATGTCGTCGACGCCGAGTTCACCGAGGTCGACGACGACAAGAAGAACAAGAAATCGGCTTGATGCCGGGCAGGACGCTTTCGCATGCCTGCCATTGCAGCAAATATCCTGATCTCCCGGACCTGCAGGTCGGATGATTCCGGCCTGCAGGTTTTTCGCGCGACCGGCGCCGGCCGGGTCGGCGCGTTGCGGTCCGGCAGTGAATTGTCGTGAAGCTCAGGGCGCAGGAATCCAGGATGGCCAAGCGCTGCTACTACGAGGTTCTGGGGGTCGAGCGCGCCGCCAACGGCACGCAGCTCAAGGGCGCGTTTCGCAAGCTCGCCATGCAATATCATCCTGACCGCAATCCCGACCACGGCAGCGAGCACAAGTTCAAGGAGATCAACGAAGCCTATGAGGTGCTCAAGGATGCCGACAAGCGTGCCGCCTATGATCGCTTCGGCCATGCCGCCTTCGAGCACGGCGGGGTAGGGGCGGGCGGCAATTTCGGAGCGGATTTCGGCTCTGCATTCTCGGATCTGTTCGAGGGCATTTTCGGCATGGCCGGAACGCGCGGCCGCTCCGGCCGCGAGCGCGGCGCCGATCTGCGCTACAACATGGAGATCAGCCTCGACGAGGCTTTTGCCGGCAAGAACGCGCAGATCAGAATCCCGACCTCGGTCTCCTGCGCGGCCTGCTCGGGCTCCGGCGCCAAGAGCGGCAGCAAGCCCAAAGCGTGTCCGACCTGCGCCGGCGCCGGACGCATCCGCCATGCCCAGGGCTTCTTCACATTGGAGCGAACCTGCCCGGCCTGCCAGGGCCGCGGCCAGGTGATTGACAGTCCGTGCCCGTCCTGCTCCGGCGCCGGGCGGGTCACGCGCGAGCGCATGCTGTCGGTCAACATCCCGGCGGGCGTCGAAGACGGCACCCGCATCCGGCTCTCGGGCGAAGGCGAGGCCGGGGTGCGGGGCGGGCCGGCCGGCGACCTCTATATTTTTCTCTCGCTGGCGGCGCATCCGTTCTTTCAGCGCGACGGCGCCGACCTGCATTGCCGGGTGCCGATCTCGATGGTGGCGGCGGCGCTCGGCGGCGAGTTCGAGGTGCCCACCATCGACGGCGGCAAGACCCGCGTGAAAGTCCCGGAGGGGACGCAATCGGGCCGCCGCTTCCGGCTGCAGGACAAAGGCATGCCGGTGCTGCGGTCGAAGCAGACCGGGGACATGTATGTTCAGGTCGTGGTGGAGACTCCGCAAAGCCTGACCAAGCGCCAGCGCGAGCTTTTGAACGAGTTCGAAAAGCTGTCGTCACAGGCTACCCATCCGGAATCGGCGGGTTTTTTCGGCAAGGTCAGGGAGTTTCTCGGCGGCCGGGCGGGCTCGGCCTGACCGCAATTGCCCTTGACCCCCGTGATCCTTGCCTCTACCGATTGGCAGTCACAAATCCGTAATCATTTGTTGCGTCAACCCATATGCCGCTGCCAGCATTCCAGCTCCTCGAAAAGAAATTCGAGAAACAGATTCGGCTCTTCGAGCTGAAGCGCGGCGCTATCGAAAAGAAGATCGAGACGCATTTCCGCCGTTTCGAGGAAAAGAACCGCATTCCTCTCGACGACGGGGTGCGCTTCATCCGCTCCTGGATCGAGAAGCCCCTGTCGATCGGTGCCGTGACCCCGTCCAGCCGGGCGCTGGCCCGCGCCATGGCGGCCTATGTGGACCCCGCCAGCAAGGGCCCGGTGATCGAGCTCGGACCCGGCACCGGTCCGGTGACCGAAGCCCTGGTGGCGCAGGGCATCGATCCGGCCCGGCTGATCCTGCTGGAGTACGATCCGACCTTCTGCCGGCTGTTGCGCCGGCGCTATCCGGCCGCCACCGTGGTGCAGGGAGACGCCTACAGCCTCAAGCGCGTGCTCGGCAGCCACCTGGTCGGGCCGGCCGCCGCCGTGGTCTCGGGCCTGCCGCTCTTCACCAAGCCGCTCAAGACCCGGCTGAAGCTCGTCTACGAGGCCTTCGCCCTGATGGTGCCGGGCGCGCCCTTCGTCCAATTCACCTACGCGACCGTGGCACCCATCCCCAAGGCGCTGGACCGCGTCCGCTCGGAAGCGTCCGAGCGCATCTGGATGAACATCCCGCCCGCGCGCATCTGGGTCTATCGCAGGGACTAAACGCAAGGACCAGAACCGCCGGGGGTGACCGGCCGCTCCTCTGCGGTTGCGGTGTGATAAGCCTGCATGCTGACCGGTTTCCCATCCGAAAAGCGGCCTGATGTCTGGTCCGAAAATCCTGGTCATTCCGGGCTCGTTGCGCAGCGGTTCGCACAATGTGCGGCTGGCCGCGCTCGCCACCAAGGAATTGGCGCTGGCGGAAGCGGACGTGAGCCGCATCTCGCTGACCGATTACCCGCTGCCGCTCTTCGACGCCGACCTCGCCCGCGACGAGGGTCCGCCGCCCAATGCGGTGAACCTGAAGCGGCTCTTCTGCGCGCATCGCGGCGTGTTCATCGCGAGCCCCGAATACAATGCCTCCATCACGCCGCTCATCAAGAACGCCATCGACTGGATATCGATCGTGCGCGAGGGCGGGGAGCCGAAGCTGGCCGCCTATCAGGACCGCGTCTTCGCGCTCGGCGCGGCCTCGCCCGGGCGCTCCGGTGGTATGCAGTCGCTGATCGCGTTGCGGCAGGTGCTGGCGGTCGGCTGCCGGGCGCTGGTGATTCCCGAGCAGGTCACCGTCCCGCATGCGGCCACGGCTTTCGACGAGATGGATCGGCTGATCGATGCCGGAGCCGCCGCCCAGCTCAGGATTGTGGCGCGGCGGCTCGTCGACTACGCGCGCCTGCTGCGATGAAGGGAGCCAGGCCATGACGCTTGATCCGCGCGAGCGGCTGATCGTGGCGCTCGATCTTGCTTCGGTCGCGCAGGCGCAGGCACTGGTGGAGCGTCTCGGCGCCGCGGTGTGCTTCTACAAGATCGGCTACCAGCTCGGCTTTGCGGGCGGGCTTGCATTCGCGCGGACTCTCGTGGACGCCGGCAACCAGGTCTTCATCGACATGAAGCTGCACGATATCGGCAGCACGGTCGCGCACGGGGTCGAAAGCATCGCCCGCCTGGGAGCGACGTTTCTCAGCGTGCATGCCTATCCGCAGACCATGCATGCGGCGGTCGAGGCGCGCGCCGGCTCCAAGCTGCGCGTTCTCGCCGTCACCGTGCTCACCTCTTACGACGATGCCGACCTGGCGGCTGCCGGCTATGATTTCACGGTGCCGGAGCTGGTCGCCGAGCGCGCCGTCCAGGCGCGCGACATCGGGGTCGATGGGCTGGTCTGCTCGGCCGAGGAGGCGGCGGGGGTGCGTCCCTTGATTCGCCCCGGCATGGTGCTGGTGACGCCCGGCATCCGGCCCCGCGGCGCTGCTGCGGGCGACCAGAAGCGCGTGATGACGCCGGCCGCCGCCATCCGGGCCGGGGCGGACTATCTGGTGGTGGGCCGCCCGATCGTCGGCGCCGCCGACCCCAAGGCGGCCGCCGAAGCGATCGTGGCCGATATCGCGACCGCGCACGAGCACAAAGGAGGATGAGATGGCGACGGGCTATTGGATCGTGCGTGTCGATGTGACCGATCCCGAGGCCTACAAGGCCTATGTGGCGGCCAATGCCGCGGCGTTCCGCAAGTTCGGGGCGCGCTTTCTGGTGCGGGCCGGAAAATATGAGAGCGTCGAAGGCATCAGCCGCGCCCGCAATGTGGTGATCGAGTTCAAGGACTACGCCACCGCGCTCGGCTGCTACCGCTCGGCCGAATACGCCGCCGCCAAGGCGCTGCGCGCCGCGGCCGCAAGCGCCGACATCATCGTCATCGAAGGCTATGACGGCCCGCAGCCCTGATGAATCGCAGGCGCCGCAGGGTGGGCAAAGGCGCATAAAGGGCGTTTACGCCCGTCTTCGACGGGCCATGGCGCCGTGCCCACGCGGAGCGATCTCTCAGTCGGTGCGTGGGCAAAATCGCCAGGCGATACCTTGCCGGCCCGTTCGCCCATTACGCGCGATTTTTCCCACCCTACAGGTCCGCGCTGCTATACGAGCGCCGCATCGGGAGCACAGATCCATGACCGACATGCGGCTGATCGTGGCTGGCGCCGGCGGGCGCATGGGTCGCACCTTGATCCAGGCCATCGCGGCGAGCCCGGGCGTCGCCCTGGCGGGGGCCGTGGAGGCGGCCGGCGCCGCGGCGATCGGGCATGACTCCGGCGAGCTTTCGGGTCTCGGAAAAAATGGCGTGCCGGTGGTGGCCGAGCTCGCGCCGCTGCTCGCCGGTGCCGACGGGCTGATCGATTTCACCGTCCCCAAGGCGACCGTCGCATTCGCGGGGCTGCTCGCCGACAAGGGACTGGTCCACGTCATCGGCACCACCGGCCTGTCCGCGGCCGACGAGGCCGCGATCGCGGCGGCCGGCAAGCGCGCCACCGTGGTCAAATCGGGCAATATGAGCCTCGGGGTCAATCTCATGGCCGCGCTGGTCAGGCGCGTCGCGAAGACGCTCGATCAAGACTTCGATATCGAGATTCTCGAAATGCATCACAACCGCAAGGTCGATGCGCCCTCCGGCACCGCCCTCATGCTCGGCCGCGCTGCCGCGGACGGCCGCGGCCTCGATCCGGCGCAGCACAGCGTGATGAGCCGTCACGGCCAGACCGGCGCGCGGCGCCTTGGCGATATCGGCTTTGCGGTGCTGCGCGGCGGCACCGTGGTGGGCGACCACAGCGTGATCTTCGCCGGCACCGCCGAGCGCCTCGAGCTGGTGCACAAAGCCGAGGACCGCATGATCTTCGCCCGCGGGGCGCTCAAGGCGGCGCTGTGGGCCCGCGGCCGGCCGCCGGGGGTCTATTCCATGGCTGATGTGCTCGGGCTTGCGGATTTCTGATCACATTGAAATGAGGATTTGAGGATGGCGGATCGGCTTCTCGTGCTCGTGCGTCACGGCCAGAGCGAATGGAATCTCACCAATCAATTCACCGGCTGGAAGGACATCGATCTCACGCCGACCGGTATCGAGGAGGCGCGTGCCGCCGGCCGGGCCCTCAAGGCGCAGAACATCCGCTTCGACGTCGGCTTCACCTCGGCGCTCAAGCGCGCCCAGCGCTCGCTCGACCTGATGCTCGAGGAATTGGGGCAGAAGAATATCCCGGTGTTCCGCGACCAGGCCCTCAACGAGCGCGACTACGGCGATCTCTCGGGCCTCAACAAGGACGATGCCAGAAAGCGCTGGAGCGAGGAGCAGGTGCATATCTGGCGGCGTTCCTATGACGTGCCGCCGCCCGGCGGCGAAAGCCTGAAAGACACCGCCGCCCGCGTGCTGCCCTATTACATCCAGGAGATCCTGCCGCGCGTCTTGCGCGGCGAATGCGTGCTGGTCTCCGCCCATGGCAATTCGCTGCGCGCGCTGGTCATGGTGCTGGAGCGGCTGTCGACCAGGCAGATTCTCGATCGCGAGCTCGCAACCGGGGTGCCGCTGATCTTTCGCCTCAACGCGGACTCGACGGTGGCGTCGCGCCTCGATCTGGCGGCGTGATCCCCCCGGGCGCGGGAGGTATCATGCTACATCCGTTTTGGCAGAACGAATTCGATTTTCATGAATGAAACCAAGGGGGATAGGGAAGCGCCCCCTCGGTTCGCGGCTCCGACAGCGCTTCGGCCCGGTTCCTATGCGACGACCTTGCCGGCCTCCCAGCCCAGCATGGCGCGCTTGCGGGTGAGGCCCCAGTGGTAGCCGGTGAGGCTGCCGTTCTTGCCGATGACGCGGTGGCACGGCACCACGAAGCAGACCGGATTGCGGCCGACCGCGGCGCCCACCGCGCGCGCGGCCGCCGGCGTGCAGACCTTGGCGGCGATCTCCGAATAGCTGGTGAGGCGCCCCATCGGCACCGCCAGCAGCGCCTCCCAGACCCGGACTTCGAAATCGGTGCCGATGAGCACCACCCGCAGCGGCTCGCCGCGACGCCATCTCGCGCTGTCGAAGACGCGGCGGGCTAACGGCGCCGTGCCGACCCGGTCCTCCACATAGCTGGCCTTGGGCCAGCGCGCCTGCATGTCGGCCAGCACCGCCGCCTCCCCGCCCGCATCCGCGAACGCAAGCCCGGCCAGTCCGCGCCCGGTCGCCATGACGAGGGCGCTGCCGAACGGGGAAGGATGAAAGCCGTAACTCATGGTCAGCGACTCGCCCCCGGCCTTCCATTCGCCGGGCGACATGGCCTCGTGGGTGACGAACAGATCATGCAGCCGCCCGGGGCCGGACAGGCCGACCTCGTAGGAGGCATCGAGCACGCTCGCGGAATCCCGCAGCAGCGCCCGCGCATGATCGAGGGTGAGGGCTTGCAGGAAGGCCTTCGGGCTGAGCCCGGCCCAGCGCCGAAACAGATGATGCAGGTCGGTGGCGCTGACGCCCGCGGCCGCCGCGATATCGGCGATGTCGGGCTGCGTGCGCCAATTGCCGCGGATATGGGCGATGGCGCGCCGCACGATGTCATAGTCGGCGGCCGCGTCGGACAGCGGCGCGAGGTCGGGGATGCGATCGGGTGAGAGCATGGATGCCTCCATCGGTTGCTCCCATCTAGGCCGCAGACGCCGGCCTGCCCACCCGATTTCTGCCGCGGTCATCCGGGCGCGCCGAGCCGCGCGCGCAAGCTCGATTTATCCGAACACCGTGCGGGTCGGCCCGCGCTTGGCTTCCCCGAGCGCAGCCGCGAGCGCGTGCGCGAAGCTTGCCTTTTCGTCCGGCCCCAGAAAGCCCCCGATCGGCAGCCGCCGGCCGCGCGAGACCAGATACAGCCGCTCGATGCCGAACTCCGCGTGCTCGTCGCGGTCGAGTCGCACCCAGAGCGGATTGAGCGTCCATTCGCTGACGCGGCCATGATAGCTCACCTTGCGCAGCCTCAGCTCGCTCGCCGTCACCGTCACCTGCTCGTAGGCACGCGCCGCCCGGTAGTTGATGCGGAACGCCCAATAGACCAGCAGCACGTCCAGCCCGAAGAAGCCGAATATGGGCCATGCCCCGGCCATCAGGAACACCATGCCGGAAACGAAGCTGATGCCGCCGAGCACCAGCATGAAGATCAGGAAACCGGTCGGGCTGAGCGATCGATGCGGGGTGAGGATCGCCGAAAAGATCATCGCATCCCGGCTCGGTTCGGGGCCCCTACTGTTGTCGGAGCAGCTGTTGTCGGAATTCATGGGGCTCATTATAGGGAAACCATGGGTCGCAAGACAGCGGTTCGCAAGACGGTGGCTCGCAAGAAGGCCGGCAAGCCGGTATCGGGAACCGCGGTCGCGCGCGCGCCTGCGACCGGCGCCAAGGCGCCCACCGCGGCAAGGGCTCGCCAGCCGCCACCGGCGAGCGGCCGCAAGCCAGCCGCCGCCGAGTCCCCGCCCTGGACGAATGCCGAGATCGAGGAAGCGTTCCGCCGCTTCCAGGCCGCCAATCCGGAGCCGGCCGGCGAGCTCCAATACGTCAACCCGTTCACGTTGCTGGTAGCCGTGGTTCTGTCCGCGCAGGCGACCGATACGGGCGTCAACAAGGCGACACCGGCGCTGTTTGCGGTCGCCGACACGCCGGCCAAGATGGTCGCGCTCGGCGAAGCGCGGGTGCGCGACTTGATCAGGACCATCGGTCTCTACCGCACCAAGGCGAAAAATCTCATCGCCTTGTCGCGGCAGCTCATCGAGCGGCATGGCGGAGAGGTGCCGCGCACCCGCGCGGAGCTCGAGGCGCTGCCGGGCGTCGGCCGCAAGACCGCCAATGTGGTGCTCAACAACGCGTTCGGGGAGCCGACCATCGCGGTCGACACCCATGTTTTTCGCGTTGCCAACCGGACCGGTCTTGCGACCGGCAAGACGCCGTTAGAGGTCGAGAGCAAGCTCGATCAGCGGGTGCCCGCCAAATACCTGCGCCACGCCCACCATTGGCTCATTCTGCATGGTCGCTATGTCTGCACGGCGCGCCGGCCGCGCTGCGAGAGCTGCCTGATCTCGGATCTCTGCAAATGGCCGGGCAAGACCGTCTAGATCAGTTCGATGACAACCAACGTGTCCGCAATTGCGACAAACTCCAGGTTGATAGAGCGCGGGCTCGTGCTGGCGCGGCGGACGGTCCTCGACTAGCATAGCGCCATTGCGGAAGCTGCCGGCGACGCGGGATCAAATCGGCCAAGGCCATGCGCTTGCGGACCATCCTGATTGCCGTGGCGATCGTCGTCGCTTCGTTCCTGGGCGCAAGCGTTGCGATGCAGGTCCTGTCGTCCGGCGCGGGCAGCGACCGGCGCCCGGCCCTGGTGGAGGTGCCGCCGCTCAAGCAAGTCAGCCGCACATCCGTGATCGTCACCCCTGCCGCCATCGCGCTCACCGCCATCCGCGATGCGCTGGAGGCCTCGGCGCCGCGCAACCTGACCGGCAAGCGCGAAAATCCCATCTCGCAATTGCTCTCCAACGCCGACATCGGATGGACGATGGGCCGCGGACCGCTGGTCGTGAGCGGGCGGCCCGACGCGCTGGCGGTCTCCACGGCCTTGACCGGAACCCTGCATGTCACCGGCCAGATCGCTGCCCAGGTCGGCAATATCGGCGGCGCGCTGGGCGGGATCATCAACCAGAATCTCGGCCAGGGGCTGCAGAACCTGACCGGCAAGACGCTCGATCAGCATGCCGACATTCGCGGCAATATCGCGATCCTGTCGCGGCCCGTGATCGCCGCAAACTGGCGCATCGAGCCCAATCTCACCGCGCAAGTGACGGTCGGCGATTCCGCCTTGTCGGTCGCCGGCATCAAGATCGGCGTGTCGAACGAGGTCAAGCCGCTGCTGGACCGCCAGGTCAACGAGCAGGTGGCAGCCCTGCAGGCGCGACTGCGCGCCGATCCATTCCTGGAGGCGGTGGCCCGGCGCCAATGGGCGAAAATGTGCCGCTCAGTCTCGCTGGGAGCAGCCAGTGCCGGCCTGGGAGACCTCTGGCTCGAGATTCGTCCGACCCGGGCTTTTGCCGGACAGCCCCGCATCGATGCGACGGCATTGACGCTGGTGATCGGGGTGGAAGCCGAGACCCGGGTGGTGGCGAGCCAGACCAAGCCGGATTGTCCGTTTCCGGCCAATCTGGAGCTGGTGCCGCAGTCGGACCAGAGCCGCGTCACTATCGCCGTGCCGATCGATCTGCCATTCACCGAGCTCAATCGGCTCTTGGCCGCGCAGCTTACCGGCAAGACCTTTCCGCAGGACCAGAGCGGCCCCTACGAAGCCACGATTCGCACCGCCAGCGTCGCCGCCTCCGGTGACCGGCTGTTGATATCGCTGCGCGTCAAGGCGCGCGAAAAAGCCAGCTGGCTCGGCCTGGGGGCCGAAGCAAACGTCCATGTCTGGGGTCGTCCGGTGCTCGATCGCGAGCGCCAGATCCTGCGCCTGACCGACATCACCCTCGATGTGGATTCGGAGGCCGCCTTCGGGCTTCTGGGGGCGGCCGCACGGGCCGCCATTCCCTACCTCAAGGACGCGCTCGCCGACAATGCGGTCATCGACCTCAAGCCGTTCGCCGACAACGCCCGCAACAGCATGGAAGCCGCGCTTGCGGACTTCCGCAGCGTTGCGGCCGGAGCCAGGGCGGAGGTGAATTTCACCGATTTGCGCCTCCTCGATATCGAGTTCGACGCCAAGACCCTGCGGGTGATCGCGCAAGCGAACGGCACCGCCAATGTGACGGTGAGCAGCCTGACGGCGCCGTGAATTCGGTTGGGGGATTGTGGCAAATCCGCTACACTTGGCCCGCAAACCGCCACGCTGGCGTCATTCGATCCTTGTAGCGCATGCCGAGAGTGCACATTCTCGGTGCGGAGCACCGACCACGTGGGCAAGGTCGGATAAGGTAATGTCGGATAAGGTACTGTCATGGCTCCGGCATTGAGGGAATATGGCGTGAGCAATCTGCTGCATGGGCGCCGGGCGCTGGGGGTGCCGGTCGCCGTGCTTGCCGTCATGTTTGGCCTGGAACTGGCCCGCGGCGCCGATCTGACGCCGGCCCCGGCCCCGTATATTGCCCCGGCCGCTCCACCGCCGCTGCCACCGGAATTCTACAATCCCTACCGCTACGAGCTTCGCTTCGGCGGCTTCCTTCATAGCGTCGGGGGGTACGAAAAGGGCTCCTTCGACCTCAATCCGGAGCTCGTGCTGCCCCGCCTGCCGCTGTTCCAGGATCGATGGTGGAGCGTCTTCGTCCCACGCCCGCATGCCGGCGCGCTGGTCAATCTCGAAGGCCGCACCAGCGCCGTCTATGCCGGCGCGCTTTGGACGTTGCCGCTGCCCTATCGGACTTTTTTCGAGCTGTTCGTGGATGGCGCCAAGCACAACGGCTTCGACACCAACCCTCCGCCCGGACGGGCCGCGCTCGGCTGCCCCTATCTCTTCCATGTCGGCGGCTCGCTCGGCTACGCCATCACCGAGCATTGGACCGTGATGGCCACCTTCGATCATCTGTCGAACGGACATTACATATTCGGGATCAATTGCGCCGGTAACGCGGGTCCCACGTCCAATCCGGGACAGAACGATTGGGGCGCCAGGATCGGTTACGCGTTCTAAAGGCGCATCCTTATGCGTGTCCTTGGCGGCTGATTGTTGATGGCCGCGCGCGCGGCGCTTACACACAGCGCGAGATTTCCCTGCTATGATCCGGGGAGCATCGTTGCGGCCCGCCGGGAACCATGAAATCAGGCTTGAACAATCGGGGTACCACGCGTCTCTGCGCGCGACTGGTCGTCGGCATTGTCGTCGCCGCCACCTCGGTCTGTTCGGTCTCCGCCCAGGAATCGGCGTTCTTCAAGGGCAAGACCATCCGCATCCTGCTGAGCGCCGGGGTCGCCGGCGGCTATGCCGAATATGCCCGGCTGCTGGCGCAGCACCTGGGCAATCACCTGGCCGGCAGACCCGATTTCATCGTCCAGAGCATGCCCGGCGCCGGCGGCTTGCTGGCGACCAACTACCTCTATTCCCAGGCGCCGCAGGACGGGACCACGATCGGCATCATCCATTCGACGGTGCCGCTGGCGCCGCTGTTCGGCACCACCGGCGCGCGCTTCGATGCGCTGAAATTCAACTGGCTCGGCAGCCTCGACCGCGCCGACGGCATGTGCACGGCATGGCACACCTCGCCGATCAAGACCTGGGCCGACTTGCTGGAGAAGCAGTTCGTGGTCGGGAGCACGGGGGCGGGCTCGCAATTCAGCATCCTGCCCGCCATGCTCAACAAGCTGCTTGGAACCAGGATCAAGGTCATCAACGGCTACAAGGACGGCGGTGAAATCTTTCAGGCGATGGAGAACGGCGAGATCGAGGGCCGTTGCAGCACGCAGCTGACCGCCCTTCGATCGATCCGCCCGCAATGGCTGACCGAGCACAAGCTCGCGGTGCCGATCCTGATCGGGCGGACGCGCATCGCCGAATTTCCCGATACGCCCGCGGTCATGGAATTCGCCAAGGACGCGGCCACGCGGGCGCAGTTCGAGCTCATGCTGCTGACCCAGGACATGGATCGTCCGGTGCTGCTGCCGCCGGGAGTGCCGCCCGATCGCGTGGCGCAGATGCGCGCGGCGCTGTTCGCCACCATGGCGGATCCGGCTTTCGTGGCGGGGGCGCAAAGCATGCACCTTCATCTCGAGCCGGTCCGCGGCGAAGATTTGGCCAAGGCGCTCGCCGACGCCTATGCGTTGCCGCCCGACGTGGTGGCGGCCGCCAAGGAAACGATGGGCGAAAAATAGCGCCGCTCGACTTCGAGCGTGCGGGCAAGCCGGGCGCCGCGGTCGGCACGCCGCAGCGATGCGTCACCCCGCGCCGCCGCGCCGCGTCTCGATCGGCCGCGCCTGCGCGCCCGACAGCCGCTTGTGCATATGCACCATGAACGCCATGCCGAACAGCGGGGTCGCCAGATTGAGAATCGGGATCGACACGAAGGCCGCGATGAACATCCCGGCCAGGAACACCATGC
>DASXXS010000132.1:0-2703 GCA_036502925.1 Xanthobacteraceae bacterium | reverse complement strand
CGGTGACGCCGGAGGTAGGATTGCGCCTGCACCCTTCATCAATCCGACCGTGGCGTCCCAAGGGGCAATGTGGACCATGTTGATGCAGATGATCGCGTCGGCCGAAACGATCGGCCAAGGTGGTCGGGAAGCATCCAGGATGACCGGCGTAAGAACATTCGTGACGCGTGTTGCTTTCACCCAGGCTGATACACTCAGCAAGGCGTCCGGATCTGGATCGGAAGGCTGGAAAATGAGACCGGCGAGATTTTGCGCGAAATGAACGACGTGCTCGCCCGTACCGCTGCCGATTTCGAGGACGACGCCCTTCATCGGCAGGACACTACGAAGGACATCGAGAATGGAATCGCGATTGCGCAAAGTTGCAGGCGCATGCTGACGGTGGTCGCGCATGTGGCTCACGCATTCCCGGAGTCCCGGTCTGAGGCTAGCCGATCGAGGGAGAACCGTCGCTATCGAATAAGGAGCGTCCGCCAGGCTTGCTGGATCGCCGAGCTTCCACTCGGCCGGGCCGCCGGCGACCTTTGGAGAACAATGCGGCTCCTTCACCTGAGCGGGCAGCTCATCCTGGTGCTCGGGCGGAAATCTCGTGATGGGGGCAGAGGCAACAAGGCTCTAGACGGAACTTTAGGCTCTTTGAGATGAGAAGCTCTTGACGCAGCTTGCATTTGCGAGCAGCGGCGAAGGGCTTACTGACTACAAATTGCACCGGGCCTGAGGCCGAGGAGGTCGAAGGCGCGTTGCTGCAGCTGGGTTGGGGTGGCGAGCATGATGAAGCTGTCGCCGCCGCCGAAGCGAACTTGGTTGCGGGTCAGCGTGGCGAGGTCGGCGAGCAGCGAGCGAAAGCTGTGCACGGGCAGGCCGTCCTCGGTTCGCTTGGTCTCGGCCTTGCGCGCGGCCGCCGGCGAGACGCGAGCTTTGGCGACGGGCGAGGTCCGCTGCGCCTGCGCTGCCGGCCGGTCGTGGTCGTCGAACAGGATGGGAGCGAGCGCTTGGCGCATGTGCCATTCGAGGTAATAGGCGAGCATGCACAAGAAGACATGGGCGCGCACCCGGTGGCCGGCATAATGGAAGACCGGCCGCACCTCGATGTCGACCGTCTTGATGCTGCGGAAGGCCTGTTCGACGCGTGCCAGGCTCTTGTAGGCCAGGACCACCTGGGCCGCGTCGAGCCCGTCCCTTGGCAAGCTGGTGCGCAGCACGTAGATGCCGTCGAGCCTGGCTTCCGCCTCGATGGCGGCGTGCTTGCGCTCGAAGCTGAAGTCGGCGTCGGTGATGGTCTTTTCGAAGTGCTTGGCGACCTTGCGGCGGTTGAGCACGGCGCCGACCGCTTCGCCGATGGCGGCTTCGCCGCGCAGCGGCCTGCGCTCTCGCCGCACGCGCTCCTGGATGCGCACAAGATCGCGTTCGGTGGCGTCCAGCAACTCGGCGCGCTTGCGGGCGCGCTCCTCGGCGAGGGCCGGGTTGCGGCAGGCCACCAGGCGCTCGCCGGGATAATCCGGGCTTTCGATCTCGGCCAGGTCGCGTTCGTCGAACAACGACAGCTGCAAGGGCCCGCCGTCTTCGGCGAGCGCCTTGATGGCGGGCGCCCGCAAGGCGGTGATAAAATCGAGGCCGGCCGGGACGATGTCCTCTCGGATCCTGGCCTGGGTGATCATGCCGCGGTCGCCGACGATAGCGATGCGCTCGAGGCCGAAGCGGCTCTCGAGCGTGTCGACCTGGGATTTGAGCGTCGAAGGGTCGCCGGTGTTGCCGGCGAAGACCTCGACGGCGATCGGGCAGCCGTCCCTGCTGCAGATGACGCCGAAGACAATCTGCAGCTTGTCGGGGCGTCCGTCGCGGCTGTGGCCGTGGCGCGCCAGGGGGCAGCAGCGGCCCTCGAGATAGGTCGAGGTCAAGTCGTAGAGGACGAGGGTGGCACCGGTGAGGTGGCGCCTGGCCAGCTTGGCCTCGATCCTGTCCTGCTGGGCGCCGAGCCAGTCGAGCGCCTCGTAGATCTCGTTGGCGCTGACGGTGCCGAGATCGAGCACCGGGCCGAGCGCGGTGCTGGCGGTGGTCTCGTCGAGGGCGCGCGCGGTCGCGAGCTTGGCGGCGGGCTCGACGAGGCGGGCGACGATCAGCGCCAAGACGAGGTCGCGCTTGCGCTGCGCGCCGCTGACCAGGCGGTCGAGGCCGATCCGCCGAGCCATACGAAGGGCCGCGGCGACATGGCCGCAAGGCAGGGCGCGGACGATTTCGAGACCCTCGCCGGCCGGCACGAGCCTGTCGCCGCGCAGCACAGCGCGCAGCGCCTCGACCTTCTCGCGCGGCCACTTGCTAAGGTTGGCAAGCGTTCGGTTCTTGACCCGATCGCCGTCCCGGAAGCTTTCGCGCAGCAACACGGCGGGCGGCGAATCACGGTTGGGGACGGTGGCCACGTACATGCGCGAATCGAATCACTGACGCCGGCCGCAGTCAAGCTAAAAATCACACATTACATGACTACAAATCGTCGCACCGAACCACCTTTCTCCGCCACCTTCAATGCCTTAGCTCAAAAAAGAGGCTAAAGTTCCGTCTAGCCGTCGCGGCGCGGGATCATGTGGCGCTCGGGGTGACCTGGGCGCCCTTTTCATGCGCGCCATCGGTCGGCCGTTCGCGGGCGAGTTTCTTGCGCTCCGATCTTGCGATAGTTCTATTGATGAGTTGCAGGTTGACCTTGAT
>DASXXS010000131.1:0-1703 GCA_036502925.1 Xanthobacteraceae bacterium | reverse complement strand
GCCGCCGCCGCGCGCTCGCTGATCGAGGTCGTGCGGCTCTCGGTCTACCTGCCGCGCAACGCGCGGGCGCTGATGCGCGCCAGGCAGCTGGGCGGCGAGATCAAGTACCTGTCGCAAGGCGAGATCGCGGCCCGCAACCGGGGCTACAGCCCCTATTCGGTCGAGAGCTGGCGCACCTGGGAATACTGGGCGAACAAGGCCGGCTGCGGCCACCTGCTGACCCGGCCCGACGGCGGGCACGCGCACCCGCCAAAGGGCTGATCCGCAAATGGCCGAATCCCGCTGGGCGCCATTGCTGACGTTGCTGAACGCGCCAATGGTTGCCGCCTGTACCACGGCCGGCTTCTGGGGCGACGAGACGATCTATCATCTCGCCGCGCGGCACGCGCGGACAATGCCGCAGGCTTACGCGGTGCGCGACCGTCATCGCCGGCTAAGCTATGCCGAGCTGGTTACTGCCGCGAACCGGCTCGCAGCGCACCTCGCCGGCCAGGGCATGCGCCCGGGTGATCGTGCCGCCGTATGGCTGTCGAGCCGGGTAGAGACCGCGATCGCGCTGCTCGCCTGCTCCCGTAACGGCTATGTCTGCTGCCCGTCTTTGCATCGCGATCACACGGTTGGCGAGATCGTCGCGCTGGTTGACCAAATGCGCGCCACGGCACTGATAGCGCAACATGGCTACGGCGCCGACGCCGACCGCCATGACGCGTTCACCAAATTGGCCGATCGCGACTTCCTGCGTTGCACCTGGCACGTTGGCCCGGCCGACGCTGCTCCGTTCGGCGAATTGCCCGGCCCTGCGCTCGAAGTCGAAGCGAGCGGCGATGCCAACCAGGTGATGTATCTGGCCTTCACCTCCGGCACGACCGGCATGCCGAAGGGCGTTTTGCACAGCGACAACACGCTGCTCGCCACGGCGCGTATGATGGCCCGCGACTGGCGGCTGGAGCGCACCGTTCTCTACTCGCTCAGCCCGCTCAGCCACAATCTGGGGCTCGGTGCGCTGATCACCGCGCTGGCCGGCGGCGGCGAACTGGTCGTTCACGATCTGCCACGCCGCGGAAGCATGCTCGACCGGCTGAAGGAGACCGGCGCCGAGTTTCTCTTCGGTGTGCCGACCCATGCGACCGACCTGCTCTCAGAGATGCGAGCCCGCGGCGCGCGGCATCTAGGCGCGGTGCGCGGCTTCCGGATCTCGGGCGCCGCGACGCCGGCGCCGGTCGTTGCCGAGTTGATGCAGCGCGGTATCGTGCCGCAGAGCGGGTACGGCATGACGGAAACCTGCTCGCACCAGTACACGCTGCCCGACGACCCGCTTGAGCGCATAGCCGATACCTGCGGGCGCGCCTGCGCCGGTTACGAGATCCGCATCTGGCGCCAGGATGATCCGGACACTGAAACCGCGCCTGGTGAAATCGGCGAAATCGGCGGCCGCGGTGCCAGCCTGATGCTCGGTTATTTCGACGATCAGAAGGCGACCGAAGCGGCGTTCAACGCGCGGGGCTGGTTTATGACCGGCGACCTCGGCTGGATCGATAAGGCAGGCTATCTCCATGTCACCGGCCGTAAGAAGGATGTGATCATACGTGGCGGTCGCAATATCCATCCGGCCCGCATCGAGGTACTGGCGCTGCGGCACGATGCGATCGAGAAGGCGGCGGCATTTCCGGTTGGCGATGCGCGGCTCGGCGAACGCGTCTGCC
>DASXXS010000130.1:0-5912 GCA_036502925.1 Xanthobacteraceae bacterium | reverse complement strand
CCGAGCGGCCGAGCAACAGGCGCGCCAGAAATAAAGTATGGCCGAACCACATGATCGGCAGCAGCAACAGAACGAAGATCGTTTGCGCGACCGCGCTCAGCGTGAATCGCGTGCCGCCGCCGAACGCGCGCCGCAGCCGCGGGCGCGACAGGATATCGATCGCGGTCGCGATATTCGGCGCAAACCACATGATCAGCACGGTCACGAACAGGGCCATTCCGGCATCGGGACGGATGAAAGCGTCCGGAGATCCGGCCAGGACAACCGCGGCAATGCCCAGCACCAGAAGTCCCATCCAGGCCGGCGAGCCCAGGAACATCAGAATCGCAAAGCCGAGCTGATAGCGGCTGGCCGCCTTGAGCCCCGGCATCACCAGGAAGTGCCAGTATTGCATATTGCCCTGGCACCAGCGCAGATCGCGGCGGATGAACTCGATCAGGGTCGGCGGGCTCTGCTCGAAGCTGCCGCCTTCTTCCGCCAGGACGCGGACCTCGTATCCGGCACGCCGCATCAGCACGGCCTCGACTTGGTCGTGGCTGAGCACATGCCCGCTCACGAGCGCGTTC
The DNA here is from genome assembly GCA_036502925.1 of Xanthobacteraceae bacterium. Classification (GTDB taxonomy): domain Bacteria; phylum Pseudomonadota; class Alphaproteobacteria; order Rhizobiales; family Xanthobacteraceae; genus VAZQ01. Next base: position 5,346 of record DASXXS010000130.1, on the reverse strand, counting down.
GCGGACAAAATCGGCAGATGGCAATGCGTCATGAAGGGCGCCAAGCGGACGATCGCGTTATGTCCCCAATAGGGGCCGCAGTCGCCCTGCCACCAGGCGCTGCCGATGGTGTAGGAGCGCATGCTCAGCCGCATGCCAAACTGGAACAGGCGGGCGAACGCGCTCATCGAGGGCATGCCGATGACAAGGCTTTGCAGAATGCCGAGCCGCGGCGCGACCTGCATGATGCGCACAAGCCGCAATACCGCGTTCGCGGTCATGACGCTGTCGGCATCGAGCACGAGCGCGAAATCGTGCTGGTGGCCCCAGCGATCGCAAAAATCGCGGATGTTGCCGGCCTTGAATCCGGCATTGAGAGGGCGGCGCCGGTAGGTGACCGCAATGCGGTCGCGCCAGCTCCGGGTGAGTGCCGCAAAGCACTCCTCCTCGGCGGTGGCGATGGCGGCATCGCTGGTGTCGCTCAGGACATAGACATGAAAGCGCTCCCCGATGCCAGGTGCGGCGAGGCCTTCCATCATCGGCGCGATACCGCGGATGACCCGTGCCGGCGGCTCGTTGCGGATGCAGACCAGAATCGCGGTGGACGCGGTGATCGGCTCATCGCCGCGCACGCGGCCGGCGATCGGGGTGACGGCCACCACCGGATCGCGCGCGAAGCGCATGATCAGGAGCCCGATGGTCGCGTTCCAGAAGCTGATCACCGTCCACGGCAGGGTGACCGTGAACAGCGCCACCAGCGCGTAATCGACCGCGCCGAAGCTCCCTACCGAAAGCGCGACGACGAACAACCAGACCAGCCCGATGAGCGAGAGCGCCACCAGGGTGAAAAACAGCGACTGCCGCCGGCCGAGCGGCACCGGCGGGGCCGTTGTGGCCCCTTCGTTGCGGGTTGGGCGTTCGAGCATGGAAGGTTTGGCGTGTGTTCCCCTGCGCTTAACGGTATAGCGGGGCCCGCCTGAGCAAGTCCATTGCGAGGATGCGGGGTGAGCAACCGATCGATCCGAGCCCTCTGGTATGTGGGCGCCGGCCGCGCCGAGCTGCGCCCGGAGAGGGTGGCGGCGCCGGCCCCCGCCGAGGTGCGGGTGCGCGCCCTATTTGGCGCGATCAGCCGCGGCACCGAGCGGCTGGTCTTCGAAGGCCGGGTACCACCGAGCCAATATCTGCGTATGCGCGGCCCCCACATGGCCGGTGAATTTCCGTTCCCTGCCAAATACGGCTACGCCACGGTGGGGCGGGTCGAGCAGGGGCCCGACGAACTGCAAGACCAGATCGTCTTCGCCCTCCATCCGCACCAGAGCGTTTTTACGGTGGCGGCCGATGCCGTTTTGCCGGTACCTAAGCAGGTTCCCCCCAGGCGTGCGGTTCTGGCCGCCAATATGGAGACCGCGCTCAACGGGGTTTGGGATGGCGCGCCCGGGCCGGCCGACCTGATCGCGGTGGTGGGCGGCGGAGTCCTGGGCCTGCTGGTGGCGCGGCTCTGCGTCCGGATGCCCGGGACGCAGGTGACCGTGGTCGACACCGTGGCGTCACGCGCAGAGGTCGCGCAGGCGCTCGGTGCGGGTTTTGCCGCTCCCGCGGCGGCGCCCGAAGGGTGCGATCTCGTCTTTCATGCGAGCGGAACCGCTGCCGGACTGGCTACCGCGCTCCGGCTCGCGGGTGAGGAGGCCACCATCGTGGAGCTGAGCTGGTATGGGACCGGCGATGTGGCCGCGCCGCTCGGCGAGGAGTTTCACAGCCGCCGGCTACGGCTCGTTTCAAGCCAGGTCGGCCAGGTCGCGCCCTCGCACCGGCCGCGCTGGAGCAGGGCACGGCGTCTGGCCGCGGCGCTCGACCTGCTGGCCGATCCTGCGCTTGACGGCCTGCTTGCGGCGGCGGTGCCGTTCGAAGACTTGCCGGAACGGTTGGCGGAGATTCTCGGGTCGCAAACGGACGCGCGCTGTCCGCTGATCCACTATCCTGGCCTCGATTAGGCCCATCGATCGAGAGGTCCTTTGTGTTCGCAGTCGAAGTATCCGACCAGATCATGATCGCCCATTCCTTCCAGGGTGCCGTGTTTGGTCCCGCCCAGCAACTGCACGGCGCGACCTTCGTGGTGCAGGCCGCCTTCATGGCCGAGCGCCTGGATCCGCATGGCATCGTCATCGATATCGGTTGCGCCCATGCGGCGCTCAAATCGGCGCTTGGGCCGCTCAACTACCGCAACCTCGACGATCTGCCGCAATTCAAGGGGGTCAACACCACCACCGAATTCGTGACTAAATACGTGTTCGATCGGCTCGCCGAGGTGGCGCGGGCCGGCAAGCTCGGGCGCGACGGACGCGAGATCAAGGCGATCCGCGTCACCGTTTTGGAATCGCCCTCGGCAAGCGCCTGGTATGAGGCGCCGTTGTGGTGAAGGAGGCTGCCTTCGTGGTGCCGGGCGATCTCGCGACACCGACCGGCGGCTACGCCTATGACCGGCGCATGATCGCGGAGCTCCGCGCGCTGGGCTGGCATGTGCAGGTGCTCGACATCGGCGACGGCTTTCCGCGTCCCACGGCAGCGGCGCGGAGCGCCGCCCAGCGCCGCCTCGCCGAGCTGCCCGTGCAGCGACCGATCGTGATCGACGGGCTTGCCTTCGGGGCTCTCGCCGAGGAAGCGCAGGCACTTGCGCGCGGTTGCAGCCTGGTGGCGCTGGTGCATCATCCGCTCGCGCTCGAAACCGGACTGAGCGCGGCTCAATCCGCTGCGCTGCGCGCCGGCGAGCGCGCGGCGCTTGCCTGCGCCCGGCATGTCATCACCACCAGTCCATCGACCGCGCAGCTGCTCGTCGCTGATTACGCCGTGGCACCCGAGCGGCTGAGCATCGTGCGGCCCGGCACTGATCGCGTGGCGGTGCGGCCACGGACGCCCGGACCGGTAATCGACCTGCTTGCGGTCGGCAGCGTGGTACCGCGCAAGGGCTACGATGTTCTGCTGGCGGCGCTCGGCAAAACTTCCGATCTTGCCTGGCGTCTCGTCATCGCCGGCGACCGCGAACGCAGCCCTGAGACCGCGCAATGCCTCGATGCCGAGATTGCGCGTCTTGGTCTTGCCGGGCGCATCACCTTTGCGGGCGCGGTCGCGCCGCACCGGCTCATGCAACTTTATGCCACCGCCGATCTATTCGTGCTGCCCTCGCGTTTCGAGGGCTACGGGATGGCCTTTGCGGAGGCCATCGCCCATGGCGTGCCGGTGGTGGGCACGCAGGCCGGTGCCATTCCCGGCACCGTGCCGGCAGGCGCGGGCGTGCTGGTGCCGCCCGACGATATCGACGCGCTCGCCGCCGTCCTGCGCCGGTTGATCGAGAGCCCGTCGCAACGCGAGCGTCTTGCCGCCGGGGCACGTGCTGCCGCGACCACGTTTCCGTCTTGGCAGGAATCGGCAAGGCTGTTTGCGCGCGCGCTGGAAAAGCTGGCGGAGCCGGGCGCAGGCCACGTCAAATGAGTGGATTTTCCGCCCAATGGCTTGCTCTGCGCGAGCCTTACGACCTGCGTGCGCGTAACACCACCGTGCTCGACGCCCTCGCCGCCGCTTTTCGCGATCGAGCGACAATCGCGGTCGCCGATCTCGCCTGCGGGGCCGGAGCGAGCCTACGGGCACTCGGGCCCCTGCTTCCGCCGCGGCAGAGCTGGCGGCTCGTGGACAATGATCTCGGCCTTCTGGCGCGCACGATCGCGCTGGCACAGCCGCCGCGACTGAACGTGCAGGCGCAGGCGGTCGATCTCGCCCGCGATCTCGAGCTCGCGCTCGATGGACCGCTTGATCTGATCACCTGCTCGGCGCTGCTCGATCTGGTCTCGGCGCAATGGCTGGAGCGCCTGGTGGTCGAGGCTGCGGCGCGCCGGCTGCCGGTTTATGCGGCGCTCAGCTATGACGGCAGAGCCATCATCGAGCCGGGCGATGCGTTCGATGCCGAAATGGTGGCGGCGGTGAATCGGCACCAGCGGCGGGACAAGGGATTCGGTCCGGCGCTGGGGCCGCAGGCGGCGGCGCTTGCCGCGGCTCGGTTCGAAGCGGTCGGCTACGGCCTGGTGCAAGGCCGGTCCGATTGGATGTTCGAACCGCACGATGGCGCCATCCAGGATTCGATCTTGGCGGGTTGGGCCACCGCCGCAGGCGAACTTGGCGACGTGCCGCTCGATCGGATCGCCGCCTGGTTTACCCGCCGGCGCGAGCTCGTTGCTGATGGCCGCGCCCGCCTGCAGGTCGGTCACATCGACTTTTTCGCAACCCCGATGGGAACGCGTTGACCGCTCAGGTCGCAATCGATCAGCAGCTCTTCGCCCAGAACGTGCGCGCGCATCGGTGCCCGCAGCGCGTGCTCCACGCGAGCGATCGGTGGCAGCGTTACGCTGGAGGGGCCGGCCCCGATGATGATCGGCGCGATCACCACATGCAGGCGGTCGAGGCAGCGCGCCTCCAAAAAGCGGGAGACGGTGTTGGCGCCGCCTTCGACCAGGATGCGGCGAAAGCCGCGCTCGGCGAGCGCGGCCACAATGGCTGCCGGCGCGATATGGCCGTCCGATGCCGGCAAGCCCGCGATCTCGACTCCATGCGGAAGCTTGTTGGCGGCGCCTTCGCGGGTAATCACCAGCCGACGAATGCCGTCGGCCACCAGCACCCGCGCGGTCGGCTGCAAACGGCCGCGCGGATCGAGGATCACCCGCGCCGGGCTCGGACCGCTCACGCGGCGAACGGTCAATTGCGGATCGTCCATATTGGCGGTGCCCACACCGATCAGCACCGCGTCCACCAGGGCGCGCAGCCGATGCAGATGGGCGAGGCCCGCGGCTCCGTTGATGTATCTGGAATCACCGCTCGCCGTGGCGATCCGGGCATCGATCGACTGGCCGAACTGTCCGACCACGACGAGACCATCGACCAGGCCTCGCCGCAGCGGGCCGAACAGCTCCTGCCAGGGCGGGGGCAAGGCGCCTTCCCATTCGCGGAACATGCGGGGAACATCGGCCCAGTTCTCGGTACGGTGCTCGGTGGCGGCTTCCTCGACCATGCTCATGCCGGTCCTCGCCGTTTCAGCGCCGAGGGCGGCCATTCGGGGGCGTTGGGGCAGGGTCGTTTTTTCGGAGCGGTGGTCATCGCGCCATGATAGAGGTTGAGCCGGAGCCTGGAAACGGCGCCGGAACCACGATCGCGAGAATGCTCAAGATGGCAATCGGACAGGTAGCTGTTGCTCTGCCCGATAGTTTCGCCCATGGGGGACAATTGTTCTGTGGTGAGTAGCCAAACAAGCTGGCGCACGGCCCTGATGGGGTTGCCAGAGCATGTCGCAGTCGAGCGGGCTCTTTCCGAATTCCGCTGCGGGCG
>DASXXS010000129.1:0-2552 GCA_036502925.1 Xanthobacteraceae bacterium | reverse complement strand
AGGCGGCCGGATCGACCGGCAGGAACAGGCCCGAACGTTGCAGATTGGAAGCGATGATCCGGGTCACGTCATGGGCGGTTTCCGCCTCTCCGGTTGCGACGAAGTCCGGCAGCGCGATCGGGATCGGCTGGACATTGCCCTGGGTGATGTCGAGGCGCAGGACGGCCGCCGCCGGCCGCGGCGCCAGGCCGGCGAGCGCGGCCGCGGCCGCGCCGGCGCCCAGCAGGATGGCCCGGCGGCGATTGAAGCAACCAAAGCTCGAATTGTGCTGGGTCATCGGATCGTCGTCTCGCAGGTCACGGATCGATTTCAGTTCAATTGCCAAACATGAATCGCGGATCGAAGGTGACCACGATGTCCTTCCATAGGTCATAATGCTCGGGCCGCAGCATGGTGTAGGGCTGGCCGCGAAAGACTGCGCGCACGGCGCTGTCGCGTGCCGCCATGTAGAGCGGACTGTTGCCGCCGGTGAGTACAATGGGCGGGCCTGCGAGGGTGCCGTCGGGATTGAGCTTGAGCTCGAGATCGAGGGTCAATTCCTGCGGATCCTTGGCGCCGGCGGGCGGACTCCATAATTGCTGCAGCCTTGCGCGCAGCGCCCCGACCTCGCTTTGCGACAACTGCCCCGCCGAAGCCTTCGAATCGCCGAGCGCAACCGCGCTGTTGACTTCATTGCCGGCGGACGCGACGCGTTGCGCCGTGCGCTTGTCGAGCAGCGCCGCGACTTGGCGTGGATCGAACTGGGGCGCCTCTTGCAGCGCGGGCTTCCTGGGCGGGGTCGGCGGCTTGGGTTCGGGCTTCTTGGGATCCGGCTTCTTGTCCTCGTCTTTTTTCAACGCTTCCGCGATCGGGTCGGCGGGCGCCGGCGGCTGCGGTTTCTTGACCTTGGGTTCGGGCGGCTTGGGCTCCGGCGGCACGTCGGTTGCGGCCTTGACCTCCTTCTTGGCGAGCTTGGCGGTCGGATCATCGGCCGGCGTCGCGTCGGCGACCTTGTCGGCAACCGGCTTGGGGTGTTCCGCCTGCGGGGCGTTCTTGGCACCACTGGTCATCTGCGCGAATTCGGACGTGGAAATCACGTCGATCGGCAGCGCCTGAATGGAATCGGCATGATAGGGCCGGAACACAAGCGTCACCACGCACCACAGCAAGACAGCCGCGTGCCCGGCAGCCGATATGGTGAGGCCCGTTCTCATCGCCCGCCCGATCGACCCCTCATGGCCCCTGCTCGATGTCGGTCACCAGGGCCACCCGGTGGAATCCCGCCCCCGAGATACGCCCCATCACCTTCATCACTGTACCGTAATCGACCCTGCGGTCGCCACGTACATAAATGCGGTCGTCAAAGCCGCCGCCCCGCGCCTCCGAAATGGCCTTGAGCTTGGCGACCAGCTCATCAACCCCCATTTCGGTGTTTTGAAGGAAGATCTTGCCGTCCCCATTGAGCGAAATCGTCAGCGGCTCCTTATCCTGGTCGAGGCTCTTGGCCTGGGATTGCGGCAGATCGATCGGCACCCCGACCGTGAGGAGCGGCGCCGAGACCATGAAAATTATGAGCAACACCAACATGACATCCACCATGGGGGTCACATTGATCTCGCTCATGACCCCGCGCCGGCGGCGATGCCGGCGGCCGCTCTCCACGGCACTCGTCCCGCCCATCCCCATGGCTCAAACCCCTTAAGGTCCTCAAATCCCAGGCTCAAATCCTCAGCCGCGCTCGTCGATCTGGCGCGACAGGATCGCCGAGAATTCGTCCGCGAACCCCTCCAGGCGCTGCGCCTGCTTATTCACCTCGGACGCGAACTTATTGTAGAAAATCGTCGCCGGTATGGCGGCCACAAGGCCGATCGCGGTCGCGAACAGCGCCTCCGCGATGCCGGGCGCCACCACCGCCAGCGAGGTGTTTTTCGAGGCCGCGATCGACTGGAAGCTGGTCATGATACCCCAAACCGTGCCGAACAGGCCGACGAAGGGGCCGGTGGAACCGACCGTGGCCAGCACCAGGAGCCGCCGCTCCAACAGCTCGATCTCGCGGGCGATGGTCACCTCCATCACCTTTCCAATCCGCGTCTGCAGCCCGGCGAACGAACGCGTCTCGCCCTCCAGGCTGCGCTTCCATTCCCGCATCGCCGCCACGAACAGGGCCGCCATCGAATGGGTGGGCCGCGCGGACAGCGAACGATAGAGCTCCTCCAGCGACTGGCCGGACCAGAACGCCTGCTCGAACCGGTCCGTCGCGGTACGCATGCGCATGAAGAGGAGCGTCTTTTCGATGGCGATCGCCCAGACCCAAACCGAGCAGACCAGGAGCCCGATCATCACCGATTTGACGATCCAGTGCGCCTGCAGGAACAGCGTCAGCAGCGAAAGATCCGATGAGCTGAGCCCGATCTGCGGCAGGTCGGCGGCGTTCATGGGCTATCCTTTTCGGCTCTCCGGCACGGACCAGGCCTGCGCGGCCAATTGGACCAATGGTCATGCGGACCCATGGTCGTGGGGGCCCATGGTCGTGGTCGTGGGGACCGAAAGGAGCGGCAAGGAGCGTCACCCGG
>DASXXS010000128.1:0-1629 GCA_036502925.1 Xanthobacteraceae bacterium | reverse complement strand
GAGGAGACCTCGACGGTGGTGTTCCAGTCTCCGGCGGCGACGCGTCCGGCGCTGTGGGCGAGGCGGTGCATGGGGCGAGTGACGCGCGCGGCGGCCCACAAGCTCAGGAGAATGCCGAGCAGAATGCCCGCGCCAGCCACGATCACGCCGGTGCGCAGCAGGGAGTTCTCGAGCTCCACGAGGTCGCGGCGCGAACTGGCAATCAGCAGGACGCCGAGTATGTTGTTGTCGAGCCCGGGAAGCGGCATGGCGTGGACGCTTTCGGCCGCCACGCCGGAGCCGACGATGCGCGAACTCTCGCGGCGCTCCGATTGCACGCGCTCGATCAACGGGCGCAAGGCGGCTGGATCGGCCGCGGGACCGGCCGCATCGATCAATTCCGACGGGGTGAAGGCAGGTTCCAGGTTGCGATAGAGCAGCACGCGCATGCCCCGGGGCAGCACGAGAGTGGAGAGGAACTCGCGGTCCAGCTCGCGGCCGCCCACGACGTAGAGTTTGCGATCGCCCTCGGTTGCGGTCCCGACTGCGACCATGGCGAGCGTCACGCCCCGCGGCAATTCCTCGCGCCGGAGGAAGGCGCCGCGAAGTTTCCAATCCTGGCCGGTGGTGAGCCAGTCTTCTTTGTAGCCGAAGCGGGCGGGCCACTGAGCGCTGCTGACGATGGCGCCATCGGCAGCCACCAATTCGAGCAGATCGAGATCGTGGGTGGCGGCCTGGGGAGCGGCGTAATCGTAGTATTCGGTGTAATCCGGCTGGACGGCAATGTGGCGCACGGCTTCGGATGCGGCGATGGCGTTGACCGTGCGCACCAGCTCGCGGCGGCGGCGGTCGAATTCCTTGCGGAACTGAAGGACGAGGGCCTCGGCGCGCTGCGTTTCGGAACGTTCGAACGCACGGCGGGTGCTGCCTAATACGAGGAGGTCCACGACCGCGACCGAAGCCACGATGGCCGCGGTGAAGATGAGGAGGAGGCGGGTGCGGAACTTCATGGGCGCGCGCCTTCCAGCCAGAGGTTTTCGAAGCGCCACTCGCCGGAGGGCGTGATGCCGGGACCGCCTCGGACTCGCGGGCCGACGCCGTAGACGTCGGGGAGGTGAATCAGCGGAATGACGCGAAAGCCTTCGAGCAGGGCGCGCTCCGCGGCGTAGGTTTGTTCGGGCGTGGTGGGCGACGGCTCGCGCGGTAAGCCGAGCGCCGCGGCGAGTTCGGCCAGTGCCTTGGCGGGGTCCGTCGAAGCGATGCGCAACTCCACCAGCGAGACATCGGCGGTACCGGGCTGAGAGGTCACCGAGACTGCGAGGCCGGCGTCGTGGGCATTGAGCGCGATGCGTTCCGCGATGGGGCGCGCGGCGGGGTCGGATACGCCGAGGGTGATGGGCCGTGCGCCGGCGGCGAGCTGGCGGGCGCGTCCCAGGTCGGCCGCAGCGGGAAAGAGAAAGGCGTAGCCGGAAAGCCACTGCGGGAGCAGGGCGCCGGAGATTTCTCCCTGCCGCTGGAGCAGCACGTTGTGGATGGCGGAGCGATCCACGGCGAGGGCGAGGGCTTCGCGCACGCGGGCGTCGTCGAAGCGCGGGTTGAAGACGAGCGCCAGCACGCGCACCGGCGACGAGGTCCACACGCGGCGGCCGG
>DASXXS010000127.1:0-7375 GCA_036502925.1 Xanthobacteraceae bacterium | reverse complement strand
CGCGGGCGATCAGCGCCACGTCGGAGACCGGTTTGGTCAGAAAATCGTCCGCTCCGGACTCAAGGCCTCGGACTCGATCGGAGGGTTGATCGAGCGCCGTCACCATCACCACCGGAATATGATGCGTGGCCATGCCGCTCTTGAGCCGCCGGCAGACCTCGAACCCGTCCATGTCGGGCATCATCACGTCGAGCAGCACCACATCGCATTCCGCGCGTTCACAGATGGTCAATGCTTCCTGGCCGCTGACCGCGGTCATGACGTCGAAATACTCGGCCGACAGCCGCGCCTCCAACAGCTTGACGTTGGCCGACACGTCGTCGACGACGAGCACGCGGGCGGTCATCGACGGTCTCCCTCAGGCACGGCCAAAAAACGGCGGATGGTCTCGATGAATTTGCCGACCGAGATCGGCTTCGACAGATAGGCTTCGCAACCGCCCTCGCGAATTCGCTCCTCGTCGCCCTTCATCGCAAAGGCGGTGACGGCCACCACCGGTATGGCCTGCAGCTCGGGATCTTCCTTCAGCCACTTGGTCACTTCGAGACCGGAGACTTCAGGCAGCTGGATGTCCATCAGGATCAGATCCGGGCGGTGCTGGCGGGCGAGATCGAGCGCTTCGATGCCACTGCGCGTGCCGACGGTCCGGTAGCCGTGAGCCTCCAGCAAGTCGTGGAAGAGCTTCATGTTGAGCTCATTGTCCTCCACGATCATGACCGTCTTCGCCATCCCCGACCTTCCCGCCGCCCAGCGTCGGTGGCAGCTTGGGCATGACGGAAAAAGGCTAGGGGCAATTCCTTACGGAAACGCAAATGCCCGGCCATCACGCCGCGCTTCCACATAAGACCGCAATCAAACGATTCACAAGGGGAATGAAGCGCTTAGGGGCGCCAAGTCGGATCCAGATCGTGGCCAGTTCAAGGCAGTTGCCTCAAATCTGCGGCCCACCCCCTGCCCTCACTTGGCGGAGAGCATCGCGCTACCGTCGGCGGCGCGCTGGTAGCGCGCCATGATGCTTGCTTCCGCGAGGTTGTGGCCCTGGATCTGCTGCACGAATTCAGCCTTGGTCAGGCCGGGCTTCAATTTGCCGAGCCCGATATCGAGAGCATAGATCATGAAAATGAAATGGTGCGCCTTGGCGCCGGGCTCCGCGCAAGCGCCATGATAGGCCGAACCATTGCCGGAATTGCCGCTGACGAATTTGCCGGGCTGGTTCGCATCTCCGCGTGCCACCGACTTGGCCGACGGCGGAACGTCATACATGATCCAATGGTTGCCGCCCCTGCCGCTGGCCGCATCGGGATCGTCCATGATGACGGCGAAGCTCTCGGTCGCGGCAGGAGCATGCGACCAGGCGAGCGCCGGCGACATATTCTGCCCGCCGCAGGCCCATGGCCCGCGCAGGCTGGTGCCGGTGCCGGCGTTGGCTTCGGTCAGCATCCCATTGTCGGGGAAATCAGGCGAGGTGACCTCGAACAGATCGGGGTGATCGACGGCTTGCGCAGCGCTGCTCCAAATCAGGTAGCATGCTGCGGCCATGCCGCCGGCGCAGAGAGCGAGCCATAGACGATGACGCATGCCTGTCCTCCCATCCGCCTTGCGGTCCCTGGCCCGCCATCATGGCTCTTTGAATGGCCGGTCGAATGGCTGGTTGGGCACGCAGGGCACAAGCCTAGCTTCGCGCCGGACGGAGATCAAACGCTCATGACAACCTTGCGCGGCCGCCCGCAGCTTGCCCCGCGGCTTTTTCCCAACGGTCCACTGCAATGAAAAAAACGCGCTCTTCGCACGCCGGCAGGTCCATCTCCGAGGAACGCAAGGCGGCCGCCATCGAGCTTGCCATTGCGGCGCTGAGCTTCCTTGCCGGCGAGACGGAGCGGCTCGAGCGTTTCCTGGCCTTGACCGGGCTCGGGCCGCAATCCCTGCGGGCGGCGGCTCGCGAGCCGAGCTTTCTGCTCGGGGTGCTCGACCACGTGGCGGGTGACGAGACCTTGTTGTTGGCATTCGCCAACGAGAACGGAATCGATCCGGAGGATGTGGGGCGCGCGCGCGATGCGCTGGCGCATGGCCCCGGTCATACCGGCGCGGCCTGATCGGCACGCGTCGCGTGTCGGAGCCTGCGAGGACGACGTCATGCCGGGCTTCTGCCGAGACTGCCGCTGCGACGTCGCGGACGCCGGCACCCGCTGCCCGGCATGCGGCTCGCCGAAGCTGCTGCGTCATCCCGAGCTCGACCGGCTTGCGGTCGCGCATGTGGACTGCGATGCATTCTACGCGACCATCGAGAAGCGCGATGACCCCTCGCTCGCCGACAAGCCGGTGATCGTGGGCGGCCGCCAACGCGGGGTGGTGCTCACCGCCTGCTATGTCGCACGCACCTTCGGGGTCCGCTCCGCGATGCCGATGTTCGAGGCGAGGCGCCTGTGTCCGTCAGCGACCGTGGTGCGGCCCGACATGGAAAAGTACGCCCGCGTCGGCGCGCAGGTGCGTCTCATCATGCGCGACCTCACGCCCCTGGTCGAGCCGGTTTCGATCGATGAAGCCTTCATGGATCTCTCGGGCACGCAACGCCTGCACGGCACCTCACCGGCGAAGTCGCTGGCGGGCTTCGCTCAGCGGGTCGAGCGCGAGATTGGCATCACGGTCTCGATCGGGCTCTCCTGCAACAAGTTCCTGGCCAAGATCGCCTCCGACCTCGACAAGCCGCGCGGCTTTGCGGTCATCGGCGGGCACGAAGCCGCCGCCTTCCTGGCCGCCAAGCCGGTCACCCAGATTTTCGGCGTCGGCAAGGTCGCGCAGGCGCGGCTCGCGGCCGAGGGGTTCCGCACCGTCGGCGACCTGCAGCGCGCCAGCGAGGCCGATTTGATACGCCGCTATGGCACCGAAGGCGCGCGTCTGGCGCGGCTCGCGCGCGGCATCGACGACCGCCCGGTGCGGGCCGAGCGCGAGACCAAGAGCATCTCGGCCGAGACCACCTTCGACCAGGACATCGCCGAGTTCCGCCAGCTCGAGCTGCGCTTGTGGCGTCTGTCCGAGAAGGTCTCCGCCCGGCTCAAAGCCAGCGCGCTTGCCGGCGCCACGGTGACGCTGAAGCTCAAGACCGCCGACTTCCGCCTGCGCACGCGGGCGCAGTCGTTCGGCCATCCGACCCAGCTCGCGGCGAAGATTTTCGCCTGCGGGCGCGAGCTGCTGGGACGCGAAACCGACGGCACCAGGTACCGCCTGATCGGCATCGGCGTCTCGGCGCTCATGCCCGCCGCGCCGGGCGACTTCGCCGACCTCATCGATCGGCGAACCGCGGACGCCGAGCTCGCCATCGATCGATTGCGCGCGCGGTTCGGCGATGACGCGGTGGTGAAGGGCCTGGTGTTCGATCAGGACGACGAGGAGTGAGGGTTCGCTACGCGGACATCTTTCGGAGAAACGCGCGTCCCATCACGGGCATGGCTTGACGTCCCTGATCTCGAGCGACTTCAATTCGCCGCTGATCGCGAAATCATTGTAGTCGAGCAGCAATGCGCGCGAGATGCCGTTCTCATAAAGCTCGAACGTGATCGCATAGACCGGCGTCTGCTCGCCCACCGCGCCCGCCCGGTCGAAATAGCTGACCGTGACCGGCCACCGATTGAGACCGGCGAGCGCCTGCTGCCCGGCCGCAGCGTCGGTCGGGACCCGTTCACTGGGCGGGATCATGCGGCCGACGACGGTCAATGTATTGTAGATCTTTTCGCCCTTTTCCGAGCCGTCATACACCGGAAACTCCAGGATCGACTTGCCGGCGCGGGCGGCGTCGACGATCCGCCGCACATGCTCGGTCGGAAACACGATCGATCGGTCGAGGCTGAGCCTGGCGTCCTTCGGCTTGGTGAGCGCAACCGCGATATCGCCCGGCTCGCGCACCGCCTGGCCATCGACCTGGTCGATCAGCCGGTCGTTCATGTAGTTCTCCGACTTGAAATGAAAGTTCGTGGCGGCGCCGTCCTCCCAGGTATTCGAACGCAGGTCGCTGAGCGTGACCTTGCCCTCGCCGTTGTCGAGCTCGGAGACCTGGCGGAACTGGAGCTTGTAGCCCTCGCAGGCACTGCCCATGAAATCGTAGAGAATCCGCCCGCGCGCCGACACCGTCGAGGAACTGCCGCGCGACGGCGCCAGCGCCAGCTCATAGACCGCGCGATGGGATGCAAGCTCGACGGCGGGCGTCAATGCGCGCGCGCGCGGCGCCAGCACTCCGCCGGACACGATGGCCAGGGCGCAAGCCACCGTGGCTGCAGCACCGATTCTCTTGGCGAAAGGCATTGGAACCCATCTCCTGGTCGCCCGGCCTGCAGCGCAACATAGGGACACACGCGCTCGGCCGCAACAGCGCTCGACCGCAACCGCACGCGGACGCCGCGCGCCTCCCGCGCTTGCAACCGGAGCGACGATGCGCGAAGACAGGACGTCGGCCGAAAGGCCCCGATCATGGGCTTCGGGGCCACTGGATTCACTGGCAAAAATCACAGGGGAGAACGTCATGGCCGGTCTCGTGGAGAAAAAACTTTCCGGTCTCGGTATCGTGCTCCCGGTTCCGGCAACTCCGATCGCCAATTATGTGGGCTCCGTGCGCGCCGGGGCACTGCTGTTCGTCTCCGGTCAAATCTGCCTCGAATCGGCCGGCAAGCTCGTTGCCAAGGGCAAGCTCGGCGAGAACGTATCGATCGAGGACGGCCAAAGGGCGGCACGCGCTTGCGCCATCAACCTGCTCGCCCAGGTCAAGCTGGCGGTCGGCGATCTCGACAAGGTGGTGCGGGTGGTGCGGCTCGGTGGATTCATCAATTCCGATCCGGCCTTTGTGGATGGCCCCAAGGTGATGAACGGCGCCTCCGACCTGGTGGTCGAGGTATTCGGCGACAAGGGCCGGCACGCCCGCAGCACCGTGGGGGTCGCTTCGCTTCCCCTCGACGCGGCGGTCGAGGTCGAGGGCCTGTTCGAAGTGGCCTGACCGGCATCCCGTGTCCCCCCTCGACTGGCTGATCGCACGACCGGTGGCACATCGGGGCCTCCACGACGCCGGTGCCGGCGTGATCGAGAATACGCCAGCGGCCTTCGCGGCGGCCGTGGCTGCGAACTATGCCATCGAATGCGACCTCCAGATCAGCGCCGACGGCGAGGCCATGGTGCACCACGACGACGCGCTCGGCCGGCTCACGGATGGGCGCGGCCGGCTTGATGAAATGACCAGCGCCGAGCTCAGGCGCGTCGCCTTCAAGGCCACCACCGACCGGATGATCTCGGCCGGCGAGCTGTGCGACCTGGTCGCCGGCCGCGTGACCCTGGTGATCGAACTGAAGAGCGGCCGCGCCGGCGACCAGCGGCTGGCTTCGCGTGCCGCTGCCGTCCTCACCGCCTATGCCGGGCCGGCAGCCGTCATGTCGTTCGATCCCGCCCAGATCCGGTCCTTGCGCACGATCGCCCCGCGGTTGACGCGCGGCCTTGTCGCCGAGGGCTGGTCCGGACATGCCGAGCGGAAACAGGTTTTCAAGCGCGCCTTGGCTTATGGCCGAGACGTCTTGCGCGCGCATCCGCAATTCATCGCCTATTCGCTCAAGGATCTGCCTGCCGCGCTGCCGCTCGCTGCGCGCCATCTCTGCGGCATGCCGTTGTTGACCTGGACGGTGCGTAGCGCGCAGGAGCGGCAGCGCGCGGCGCGTTGGGCTGACCAGATGATCTTCGAGGGATTTAGGCCTTAGAATTGCAATTCACTTGAACGAGCTTGAACGAGAGTGTCGTCACTATCTGTAACCCTATGATTTCAAGATTCACGACATCGGCATCCATGACACCGGCATCCATGACCTCGACCGAAATCACTTTGCGGGTCGCAAACGCCCTCGCAGACATCGAGCGTGCGGCCTGGGATGCCTGCGCCAACCCGGCGGCGGCGCAAGAAACGGAGGAGCCCGGCGGCATCTTGGGCAGCGGTCTTCAACCTAAAGTGCAGGACTGCGTGGAAGCGCCGCTCACGGCTGCGGGTGCAGTCTTAAGAACAGAATATAACCCATTCATTTCTCATGATTTTCTATCCGCGCTCGAACGCTCGGGATCGGTTCGGGGCCGAACCGGCTGGCAGCCCATGCACCTCGTCGCGCAAACCGCCGATGGCGAGGTCCTCGGCGTCGCGCCCTGCTACGCCAAATCCCATTCGCAGGGCGAATACGTGTTCGATCACGGCTGGGCCGAGGCCTATGAACGCGCCGGCGGCAGCTACTATCCGAAGCTTCAGGTGAGCGTGCCGTTCACGCCGGCGACCGGACGCCGCCTGCTGGTGCGTCCCGGCCCGCGGGGGCAGGCTGTGCGCGGCGCGCTCGCGGATGGGCTCGCCGAAATCTGCCGCCGCTCGAACGCCTCCTCGGTCCATGTCACCTTCCCGACCGAGCCGGAATGGGAGTTGCTTGGAACGCACGGCTATCTGTTGCGCACCCATCGGCAATTCCATTGGGAAAATACCGGCTACGAGTCCTTCGACGCGTTCATGGCCGCGCTTGCTTCGCGTAAGCGCAAGACCATCCGGCGCGAGCGCGCCGATGCGCTGGCGTCGGGCATCAGCGTTCATTGGCTCTCCGGATCGGACCTGACCGAAAGCATATGGGACGCGTTCTTCGAGTTCTACACGGAGACCGGCTCGCGCAAATGGGGCCGTCCCTATCTCACCCGCTCGTTCTATTCGATGGTCGGCGAAACCATGCGCGACCGCATCCTGCTGGTGATGGCGAAGCGCAGCGGACGCTGGATCGCCGGCGCCATCAACTTCATCGGATCCCGGACGCTGTTCGGCCGCCACTGGGGCGCGATCGAGCATCACCCGTTCCTGCATTTCGAGGTCTGCTATTACCAGGCGATCCAATACGCGATCGAGCACAAGCTCGCCCGCGTCGAGGCAGGCGCGCAAGGTCGGCACAAGATCGCCCGCGGCTATTTGCCGACCACCACCTATTCGGCGCACTACATCGCGGACCCGGCGTTGCGGCGGGCGGTCGCGGATTTCCTCAAGGCCGAGCGTGCCTTTGTGGCCGAGGAGATCGAGGAGTTTGCCGAAGCGGCGCCGTTCCGCAAGGAATGACCGAAAGGAGCCATCCATGCCCGCCTATGATCCCAATAACCTCTTCGCCAAAATCCTCCGCGGCGAGCTGCCGAGCTACAAGGTCTACGAGGACGACAGATCGCTCGCCTTCCTCGACATCATGCCGCGCGCCCCCGGCCACGTCCTGGTGCTGCCGAAGGCGCCCGCGCGCAACATTCTCGATGTGACGCCCGATGATCTCGCTCACCTGATCAAGGTCGCGCAGAAAATCGCCAAGGTCAGCGTCGACGTGTTCGGCGCCGACGGGGTCACCCT
>DASXXS010000126.1:0-14061 GCA_036502925.1 Xanthobacteraceae bacterium | reverse complement strand
TATGGCCTCGACATCAAGATGCCCGGCATGCTGATCGCGACCATCAAGGATTCGCCGGTCAATGGCGGCACGATCAAGAGCTTCGACGACGCCAAGGTCAACGGGATGCCCGGGGTCAAGAAGGTGGTGCAGATCGGCGACAGCGGAGTCGCCGTGATCGCCGACACCTTCTGGCACGCGAAAACCGCCATCGACGCGCTGCCGATTGTCTGGGAGCCGGGCGAGAATGCCAAGCAGTCGAGCGCCACGATCGCAGAATTCGTCAAGACCGGGCTCGATGCCGACCAGGCCTATATCGGCAACAAAGCCGGTGACGCCAAGGCGGCCATCGCGGGCGCCGTCAAGAAGGTCGAGGCGGTCTACAACTATCCGTTCCAGAACCACGCGACGATGGAGCCGATGAACGCGACGGCGCGCTACACGGCCGACCGTTGCGAGGTCTGGGGCCCGAGCCAGAACGGCGAAGCGGCGCTGGCCACCATCATCGAGGCTTCCGGGCTGCCGGCCGACAAGTGCGACTTCTACAAAGTCATCCTCGGCGGCGGCTTCGGCCGGCGCGGCCGCACCGACTATGTGAAGCAGGCGGTGCTGATCGCCAAGGAGATGCCGGGCGTGCCGGTCAAGCTGATGTGGACGCGCGAGGAGGACATGACGCATTGCGCCTTCCATCCGATCACGCAATGCAAGATGACCGGCGCCTTCGATGCCAACAACAACCTGGTCGGGCTGCATATGCGCATTTCCGGCCAGTCGATCTCGGCCTCGCTGGCGCCGCAGAACCTGCAGAACGGCATGGACCCGGTCGTATTCCAGGGGCTCAATCCGGGCGGCACCGAGGGCCAGTTCAGCTACAACATTCCCAACGTGCTGATCGATCATGCCATGCGCAACACCCACCTGACGGCGGGGTTCTGGCGTGGCGTGAACGTCAATCACAACACCATCTACGTGGAATGCTTCATCGACGAGCTGGCCCACGCGGTCGGGCAGGACCCGCTCGAGTTCCGCCGCAAGCTGCTCAAGCCCAAGCAGCTCGCGGTGCTCAATGCATGCGCCGAGAAGATCGGCTACGACAAGCCGGCGCCGCAAGGCGTCTTCCGCGGCATGGCGCAAAACCACGCCTATGCGAGCTCGGTGGCGGCCATTGCGGAAGTGTCCATCACCGATCAGGGCCGCGTGAAGGTCCACCGCATCGTGGCGGCGACGGATCCGGGTTACGCGGTCAATCCGGCGCAGATCGAGCGGCAGGTCGCGGGCTCCTTCGTGTACGGGCTCTCGGCGCTGCTCTATGGCGAAATCACCGTCAAGGACGGCGCCATCGAACAGAAGAACTTCGACAGCTACAACGTGATGCGCATCGCCGAGATGCCGCAGGTCGACGTGATCGTGATGCCTTCGGGCGGCCCGGTCTGGGGCGGCGTCGGCGAGCCCACCATCGCGGTGGCCGCTCCCGCGGTCCTCAACGCGATCGCGGCGGCGACCGGCAAGCGCGTCCGCTCGGTGCCGTTGAAGAATACCGACCTGCGGTCGGTCTGATCGATCGATCAACCGGAGCGGCGGGCGACCGCCGCTCCGGTCCGAATTCTTCCGATCCCAAATCTTCGCAAGGCGCCGGCATGATGTTGAAGCGCACCGCCGTTTGGCTCGTTCTGCTGTGCCCGGTCGGAGCGATGGCAGCGGACGCGCCGCCTGGCGCGTCGTCCTGCTCGGGCTGCCATCCGGCGTCCCGAACCGTCGGTACGCCGGTCAAGCGCCTGATCGGGAGCAATCCGGCGGAGATCGTCGCCGCCATGCAGGCCTACCGCTCGGGCCAGCGCCCCGGGACCGTGATGGAACGCATCGCCAAGGGCTTCACCGACGATGAGACTAAGGCCATTGCGGATTGGTACGGGGCGCAAAAAGATTGATGGAGCAACCATGACCGGATCCCCCAGCCGGCGCGATGTCCTTAAGACGGCAGCCGCGACAGCGGCAGCCGCCGCGACGCTGCCGCTGCCGGCGCTGGCGCAGAATGCTGGCGGCCGCGTGGTGGTGGTCGGAGGCGGCTTTGCGGGCGCCACGTGCGCCCGGATGCTCAAGCGGCTCGATCCCCGCATCGCCGTCACCCTGGTGGAAGCAAACCAGACTTTCACCGCCTGCCCGTTCAGCAACGAGGTCATTGCCGGGCTGCGCGACATCAAGGCCCAGCAGTTCGATTACAAGAAGATCGCGGACGACAAGGTCGTCATGGCGTTCGAGCCGGCCAGCGCGGTCGACCCGCAGGCCCGCACGGTGACGCTCGCCGGCGGCACACGGCTTGCTTACGACCGCCTCGTGCTGGCGCCCGGGGTCGATCTCCGCTGGGATGCGCTCCCCGGCTATACCGAAGCGGCCGCCGAGCGCATGCCCCATGCCTGGAAGGCGGGCGAGCAGACGCTGCTGCTGCGCCGGCAGCTCGAAGCCATGCCGGATGGCGGCCTGGTCATCATCACGGCGCCGGCAAATCCCTATCGTTGTCCGCCCGGGCCTTACGAGCGGGCGAGCCTGATCGCCTACTACCTCAAGACCCACAAGCCCAAATCGAAGCTCATCATCCTCGATGCCAAGGATGCGTTCTCCAAACAGCGCCTGTTCCAGAACGGCTGGAAGGAGCTTTATCCCGACATCATCGAGTGGGTGTCGCTGTCGTCCGGCGGCAAGGTCACGGCTGTCGATCCGGCATCGATGACGGTCGAGACCGATTTCGCCAAGCACAAGCCCGCGGTCGCCAACATCGTTCCGCCGCAGAAGGCCGGACGCATCGCCGAGCTTGCCGGGGTCGCCGACCGCACCGGCTGGTGCCCGGTCGAGCCGGCGAGCTTCGAATCCAGCTTGCAACCCAACATCCACGTTCTCGGCGACGCGTGCATCGCCGGCGCGATGCCGAAATCCGGCTTTGCCGCCAATGCGCAGGCCAAGGTCTGCGCCGCCGCGCTGGCACGCCTCATGGGCGGCCAGAAGCCGGATGATCCGCGATTGATCAACACCTGCTACAGCGTGATCGCCCCCGACTACGGGATCACGGTGGCGGCGGTGTACCGTGCGACCAACGGACAGTTGGTCGAGGTCCAAGGCTCGGCCGGCACCAGTCCGGTGGACGCGCCCAAGGCGGTGCGGGAACAAGAAGCGAAGCTTGCGGATGGCTGGTTCCATACCATCACCGGAGAAATGTTCGGCTGAGCGTTTCCGCCGCGCCTGCATCAACGCGACGGTGCTCGTGGTCCTGGCCGGCGCGGCCTTGGGCAGCGCGGCCTTGGCCGACGCGGCCTTGGCCGACGGAACTGCGGATCGCGCTCTCGCCGCGCCGGCGTTGCGACCCTATATGATTGTCGGCGACGCGATCCCGGCCTCGCTCACCGGCGCGGCCGGAGATCCGGAGCGCGGCCGGGCGATCGTGGTCAACCGCCAGGTTGGGCTTTGCCTGCTGTGCCATAGCGGACCCTTTCCGGAGGAGAGGTTCCAGGGCACTTTGGCGCCGGACCTCAAGGGCGCCGGCGCGCGGGCGAGCGAAGGCCAGCTGCGGCTGCGGATCGTCGATGCGTCGCGGCTCAAGCCCGACACCATCATGCCGCCCTACTATCGGGTTGATGGTCTTGAGCGGGTGGCGCCTTCGTTTGCGGGCAAGCCCATCCTCACTGCCGAGCAGATCGAGGATGTGATAGCCTATCTGGTGACGCTGCGGGAATAGAGCGCGAAGAATGCAGATGAAACACGGCCGGGCAAATATGACCGCGACGCGGCGCGACTTCCTGGCCGGCACGGCCCGGCTGGCGGGCGGGATCGCGTTCGCTTCGGTGGCGGCGATCAAATCCAGCCGCGCCACGCCGGCCGCCATGGCGGCGGCTATCAAGAAGGTCGTCGGCGAGGCGCCGATCCGCAAAGGCAAGGTCACCATCGACGTGCCGCCGCTGGTCGAGAACGGCAACTCAGTCCCGGTCACGGTCTCGGTCGACAGCCCGATGACGGCGAGCGATCACGTCAAGTCCATTCACCTCTTCAACGAGAAGAACCCGCAGCCCAACGTCATCGGCGTGCATCTGGGGCCGCGCGCCGGCAAGGCCGCGCTCTCCACCCGCATCAAGCTTGCCGATGCCCAGAAGATCGTCGCGGTGGCGCAGCTCGGCGACGGCTCGTTCTGGTCCGACGAGGCCGACGTCATCGTGACCATCGCGGCCTGCGTGGAGGACCTGCAATGACGGCGCGCACCCTGATCAACGTGCCGGCCAAGGCGCGGCGCGGCGAGATCGTCGAGATCAAGACGCTGATCGCCCATCCGATGGAGACCGGCTTTCGGGTCGGCCTCAACGGCGCGCTCATTCCGCGCGACATCATCACGACGTTCCGGTGCACCTACAACGGCGAGGAGATATTCCGCGCCGATTTCTCCCCGGCGATCGCGGCCAATCCGTTCCTGACGTTCTTCACGGTGGCCACCGCAACCGGAACGATCGAGCTCCAATGGACCGGCGACAACGGCTTTGCGGCCACCGAGTCCGCCCCCATCACGGTCGAATGACAGCGGTGCCCTGCCCGCAGCACAACTTGACGCGCTTGTTGTTCGAAGGCCTTTCTCGATGTCGTCCTCGCGAAAGCGGGGACCCATACCCCGTGTTCTCTCGATCGGCTGCGGCGTATGGGTCCCGGCTCTGCGGCAGCCATAGCGCGTCGAAGACGCGCGTTAACGCGCTTATGGCTGCCTTGGCCGGGACGACGAAAATATCTGTGTTCGCCGCCGTCGCCATGCTCGCAGCAGCGCTGCCCGCCCGCGCCACGGAAATCCCGCCCGCCGACCGCCGCTCCGACTACGAATTCATGGGCGCGCAGACCCGCGCCATGCAGGACGACGACACCGCCAATCCGGGCATGCTGGGGGTGCTGGACGGCGAGGCGCTGTGGAACCGCCGCGACGGCGCCGCCGACAAATCCTGCGCCGATTGCCATGGCGACGCACGCGCCAGCATGAAGGGCGTGGCGGCGCGCTACCCGGCCTACAGCCCGGCGCTCGGCCGGCCGCTCGATCTCGAGGCCCGCATCAATCAGTGCCGCAGCGAGCAGCAGAAGGCGACGCCGCTGAAATTCGAGAGCAAGGAGCTCCTGGGCCTCACCGCCTATCTGGCTCTGCAATCGCGCGGCATGCCGGTCGATGTCGCGGCCGACACGCGCCTGCAGCCTTTCATCGCGGCCGGCCGCGAAACCTTCAACCGCCGCCAAGGCCAGATCAACATGTCCTGCGCCCAGTGCCACGACGACAATTGGGGCCAGAAGCTCGCCGGCGCGCCGGTGCCGCAGGGCCATCCCAACGGCTATCCGGTCTACCGGCTGGAGTGGCAGAGCCTCGGCTCGCTGCAGCGGCGGCTGCGCAACTGCATGTCCGGAATGCGGGCCGAGCCCTATGCGTATGGGGCGCCCGAGAACGTCGATCTCGAGCTCTACCTGATGTGGCGCGCGCAGGGCCTCAAGATGGAAGCCCCGGCGGTGCGGCCGTAGCCATAGTAGCCGTAGCCCGGATGGAGCACTTGCGAAATCCGGGAACGCCGCCCCCGCATTTCGCTCACGCTCCAATTGAAACTGTAGCCCGGATGAAGCGCTTGCGTAATCCGGGAACGCCGCTCCCGCATTGCGCTCCGCTCCATGCGGGCTACGACCGGGGGCCTCGACAAGCGGAAGAAATTTGGCGAAAGCTTGCGCGGATCAATCGATCATGGCCCGGACTTCGAGGAGCAAACATGGCAGGCACCCAATCGGCGGGCTACAAACTGGCGACCTATCAATCCGCCGACGGGCCACGGGCCGGGCTGGTGGTGGACGAGAAGGTGTACGATGCCGCCAAGCTGACCGGCAAGACGGCCTATGCCGCCGTGATCGGCATCCTGGAGGACTGGAAAGCCGCCGCCGGCACGCTGAAAGCGGCGGCCGCGAAGGCGGCCAAAAGCCGGGTCCAAGGCCGGCCGCTGAAGGGCACCCGGCTGCTGGCGCCGGTGCTGTGGCCCTCGGCCATCTTCTGCGCCGGCGCCAACTATGCGGATCACGTGGCCGAGATGAACAAGTTCAATGGGCGGCCGCCCGAGCCGGACCCGCATACGCTCGGCTTGCAGTCCTGGCACTTCATCAAGGCCTCCCGCTCGCTCGCCGATCCGGGCGCGACCATCAAGATCTCCGATTATTCGACGAAGATGGACTGGGAGGTCGAATTGGCGGCGGTCATCGGGCGCAGGGCCAAGAACGTGCCGCAGCAAAAGGCGCTCGCCTATGTGGCGGGCTACACGGCGGCGAACGATCTCTCGGCGCGCGACCGCGGCCGCCGCCCGCATGTGGCCGACACGTCCCCGTTCAAGGCCGACTGGCTGGCGCACAAGAGCTTCGACGGCTCCTGCCCGCTCGGGCCCTGGATCGTGCCGGCGAGCGACATCCCGGATCCGCAGAATCTCGGCCTCAAGCTGTGGGTCAACGATGTGCTCAAACAGGATTCCAATACGGGCCAGATGATCTTCAACCTGGCAGAGCAGATTGCCCATTTGTCGTCGCGGCTCACGCTGCATCCGGGCGACCTGATCCTGACCGGCACGCCGGCCGGGGTCGGGGCCGGCCGGGGTGAGTTCCTCAAAGCCGGCGACGTGGTGAAGATCTGGATCGAGCGGATCGGGACGATCAGCAACAAGATGGCGTGAAGGCGGAGGACGGACGACGGAGGACGGAGGGCGGACGAGTAACGGTCAATTCGAGCTGACAGGGATTTATTTCCCTCCGTCGTCTGTCGTCCGTCGTCTGCCCTCTGTCCTCCGATTGCGCTTGCTCCCCGGAGGGGGCATATTGCGGGCGATCCGGTTTCCGCCCGCACGGTCGAACGATGCCGGGCCCCGGAGTCAAGACGCAAGGGAGGTTTTCCAGGTATGGCCGAGCAGTTCGTCGGTAAGCTTTCGGAGTTCCAGGACGGCGACCGCCGCATCATTTTTGTCGGCGACAACGAGATCGGCGTGTTCCGGCACGACGGGCAGTTCTACGCCTACAGCAATTTCTGCCTGCATCAGGGCGGGCCGGCCTGCGAGGGCCTCACCATCGCCAAGGTGGAAGAGCGGATCATGCCGGACAAGACCTCGCGCGGGCTCTACTTCTCGGACACCGAAATTCATTTCGTCTGTCCCTGGCACGGTTACGAATACGACATGAAGACCGGCGAATGCGTGTCCGACCGCAGGCTCAAGCTGCGCAAGTACAAGGTGGTCGAGAAGGAGGACGGAGTGTATGTCGTCGCCTAGGGCCGCTGCCGCCAAAACTGCGAGCAAGGCTCCGCAAAAGAGCGCGCACAAGCCTGCGGCCAAGGCGGCGAAACCGGCCGCGAAGGTCGCCCTCGCTTCGGCGCAGGCGACGCGGCTGGCCGCCGACATCGAGCGCGGCCTGGCGGACGGCCGCCTCGACATGCTGTCGGCGCCGGCCCTGCAGGCCCTGATGGCGGCCGCCTGCAAGGCCTATGCGGCGCAGGTCGAGGCCGGCAATCCGATGGCGGCGCTGGCACAGCGAACGACCGTCACCCCGACGGAAGTCATGGTCACGGCGAGCGGGCTGTTGCGCGCCGCCAATCTGGCCGTGTTCGAGCTCGGCATGTGGCAGAGCTGGACCGGAAGATAGAGCGGTTTCACATAGACCGGATACAGAAACCGCTCCAGCATTTTTGCATTGTCGCATTTTCGGACGGAGACCCGGATTCCACTTTTCCTGAAAATGCTCTAATGTCGCAATTGAACGCGCGGCTTGCCCGCATAACGATTTTGGACAGGAGACGAACCCATGGACCTGCTCGCTGAACGCGGCCGACGCGTATCGGTCGACGAGCTCAACACCACAAGGCTGCTGGCGCATGCCCGCAAGCAGGCGGTGCAACGCAACCTCGACGACATCATGATCGTCGACGTGGACGCGCACCATTACGAGAACGAAAACTTCCCGCAAATTCTCCCCTACATGGAGAACGAGGTGCTGCGCCAGGTCACCATGGGGGGCCGCGCCAGCACGGGGGGGCGCGGAACCATCGTGCCGAGCCATGCCGGCTTCTCCCAGGACATGGGCGGCCGCGTCACCCGCTATCCGCTGCGCGGATCGGAGAAGACCGACCCCGGCAAGCAGCGCGACGTGCAGCTCGGCGAGCGCTGGATGGACGCGATGAGCGTCGACTATTCCTGCCTGTTCCCGACCGGCATGCTCAATGTCGGCCTGCATCCGCAGAAGGAGATGGAGGTCGACCTGTGCTGGGCCTACAACCGCTGGCTCACCGAGAAGGTGCTGCCGGAATCCAAGGGCCGCTTCTACTCGATGCTGTGCCTGCCGTTCTCGGACCCGGACGCGACGCTGCGCCATGTCGAGACGTTCGGCGACCGCCCCGGCGTCGGCGGCTTCATGGTGACGACCGTGCGCAACCTGCAGGTCAACGACAACGCCTATATGAGGGCCTACCGGGCCATGGAGGAGCGCGGCCTGGTGCTCTCCTTCCATTCCGGCCCGAACTGGAGCGAGCCGGTGTTCAAGGCCTGCAACCGCTTCCTCTCGGTGCACGCGCTCGGCTTCACCTTCTACAACATCCTGCATTGCACCAACTGGGTCATCAACGGCATGTGCGAACGCTTCCCGAAGCTGCCGGTGATCTGGATCGAATCGGGGCTGGCCTGGGTGCCGTTCCTGATGCAGCGGCTCGACCACGAATACATGATGCGGCCCTCGGAAGCGCCGGTGCTCAAGCGGAAGCCAAGCGAATACATGCGCGAGATGTACTATTCCTCGCAGCCGATGGAGATCCAGGACCGCGACGCGCTCGAATGCACGTTCCGGATGATCAACGCGGAAACCCAGCTGCTCTATTCATCGGACTATCCGCATTGGGACTTCGACCTGCCGGCGACCATCTACGACCTGCCGTTCCTCTCCGAGAAGGGCAAGCACAACATCCTCGGCGGCACCGCCGCGCGCCTGTTCAAGCTCAAGCCGCGCAACGAGAAGCAGAAGCAGAACCTGATCAAGCACGGCAATCTCGCGGCTTGAGGCGAGGTTGCTAGGCTTTCGACGCAACCGCCTCCCGGGTATGCGGGAGGCGGTTTTGCTTTGGGGTTTTGGCGCTGCGGCGCAGCAAATTTCCTGAAAATACAGGCCGGAAACAGGCGCGATTTATGTTGCGGTGCAACGCTTGTTACCTTGCTAAGAACAACAAAATAAACAAGCGGACTCCTGCTGCAGCGCGAAACTGGGGCGGCGTGTGCATTGCGGCTGATTCATTGATCACGGCGTTCGGAACCTTGTAAGCGCCCCACCTGCCTGCCGGCGCTCAAGCTCTGAACGAAATCGCCCGGCACGGTTTCCCGTTCGGGCGCGATTCGTCGGTTTCAATTTCACGAATAATCTGAGTTGGGCCCGCTCGTCAAGAGCCGGCTGCGCAGCGGCGTGACAACCCAATCCGACGCGACCACGATGAACAGCACTGGGATGCTTGTGCCGGTGCAGCAGAGCACGGCAATGTCCGGTGTTGTCGGCAACACGGCCGTCGCCGGGACGTCAGTGACCACGGGCGCTGCCTATATCCCGCCAACCGGATCGACCACAACGAATATGCAGCAGCCGCTGGTACCAATCGAGATCGATTGGCGCAAAGACCCGCGCGTTCAAGTCGCCGGCCAGGTCATCGTGATCGAGGCCGCTGACGAGCGGTCTATCAGCTATCGAATTGAATAGCGCCGCACCCCGCGACGATCCCTGAGGCGCTCCGCGCGTGCCATGTCCGCCGCGCAAGCCTCGAGTCCCGGTGCGCTTGTTGAACAGAAATGGAAAAGGTGGCAATGTTCTCAAGTCGGAGGCAGCATTGTGAAGACGCACCCTATCAACAAGGCGCGCGCTCGTTTCTCGCAGCTGGTCAAGCGCGCCCTCGCAGGCGAGCCGCGGCACGTGATACGCTACGGCAAGGAGGCTGTAGTCATCGTCTCCGGGCAGGAATGGCAAGCGCGCGCCCGCGCCGACGCTCGGCGCTCTGCTTGCTCGCCATGCACGGACCGGCAAGCTCGGCTATACGGTCGCGGACCGGCCCTGGACCGAACGCCCGCTTGGCGGGGACCTGGACTGACGTTGTACCTGCTGTTCTATGCGCTGCGGCGGCTCGGGCTCGACGTTGCTGCCGATGTGCGGCCGGCGAGCGAGCAGCACATCGTGCTGCTCAACCGGGCGGAGGTCGAGGCGGCGCGGGTCAAGGCGCCGCAGGCCTGAAGCGTCGCATGTCGCGACCAGAGCTTTTGCCATCTCGATGAGGGTCGCACAGTGCTTTCCTTGTTGAGATCGCCGGAACGAGCCCGGCGATGACATTCAATCTCATCAGAGGCGCACGTAGCGGAGCCCGCCCAGGCGGCTCATCTCGCCGAAAACTTTGCGCATGTCGGCCAATTCGTCCTCTTCGACCTTGCGCACATCGAGCTCGTAGGTTCGCCGCGCGGTCGTGACCCATACGGCCTGCTCGTTTGCGCAATCGCGCACCTCCACCACCAACTCGTCCTCGCCGTGCGCAGACCGTTCGAACGACACGCTGACGCCGCGTTCCTCCGGCGGCAGGAGATAGTCGTATTTTGGTGTCCACAGCAGCGTCAAGCTCTCGATCTCGGCGAAATCCGCGGGGTTCATGACCGCAAACGAAACAATCAGGTCGTCTCCGCTCTCGGTGGTGATGAATGAGACGAGTTCCACGGGATTCAGAATCGGTTCGCAGGCGGCTTGAAGGGATTGCCGCGGATGATGGAGACGGCATTTGCTTTAGGCATGATGAGCGTGCTGTGAGTGCCTGGGAAGTGGGGCAATGCGGTGCGATACGGAAATGCCGGAGCCCCCTCACCCCATCCCTCTCCCCTCCGGGGCGAGGGAGGAGACTGCGGCGCGTGCGGAGCAAATCGCGCCGGTTTGCGTGATGCACTGCACGGAGATTGCAGCACGCGCCTGCCGGCGAGCCAATGCTATCCCGCCGGCAGGGCCGCCGCTGCGCCGCCGGGGTCGCAGGCGGCGAGCACTTGGGCGGCGGCATCGAGGAGGTCGCTCACCTCGGCGCCGGAGGGGGCGGCGGCCGCGGGGGACAGATCCGCGAGCGCGTCGACAGCTTGCGGCGGCAGGACGTTGCGCTCGACCAGCGCGCGGATCTGCACCGGCGTGGCCATGGCGATGCCGTCGGGCAATTCGCCCAGTGCCGAGAGCCGCGCGGCGGCGCCCTGGCCAATGGCCTTGGCGATGAGCGGCGGTGCTTCCTCGGGAAAGCCTCCGCTCGCCAGCACGCGAGCCATGCGCAGCGTCCGCTCGGCGGCCGCGCGCAGCTCACCCGCGCGCGCCGCCGTGCCGGCGGCGGGTTGATCCGGCTCGGCGAAGCCGAGAGCACGGTGCAGCACGCGCGCCGGGGTTTCGACCAGTTGGAGAATGCCGCTTGCCTGCAGGCGCCGCATCGTGCCCCAGGTTGCGCGGTCGATGACCTCAATCGCGAGCCCGGCGTCGCTCGCGCTTTGGGCAGCTGCCAGCCGCTGCGCCTCGGCGGCGAGCGCATCGGGCGCGAGGTCGAGCACCGCCAGCACGCCGCGGCGGCCATCGCTGCGCATCCGCGCCTCGATCAGCAAGGCGCGCTCGCCGTGGCGGCGCGCAAGCTCTGCGGCAAGCGCCTCGTCGGCGGGGAGGATGCGCGGCGCGGCGGCCTGCATCATCGCCTGCATGCGCTCGATCATGGCGGCGCGGCCGTTCGGCATTTTCAGCGCGCCGATGTCGCCTTGGCCGTCGAGGAGCCCGTCGGCGAGCGCCTGCTTCTGTCCGATCAGGTGCAGGATGCCGTGCTCGATCGAATTCTCGCAGACCAGGTTGACCACGGTCACGCAGCGGGTCTGATGCTTGCGCCAGGCGCGGGCGATGCGCTGCTCCAGCCGCGCCGGGTTCCACGGCAGATCGACATTCACCACCGCGCTCGCGGCCTGCAGGTTGAGCCCGACGCTGCCGCTGTCGGTCGACAGGAACAGGCGGCAGGCCGGATCCTTCTTGAAGCGGATGATCTCGGCGCGCCGGCGCTGCTGCGGCACCGAGCCGGTGTGCCACGCCGCCTCCACCCCCATCTCGGCGGCGAGTTCGCGCACCAGCTCGAGCATGCGCTCCCATTCGGAGAACACGATGACCTTGCGGTCCGGCTCCTCGAACAGGTCGCCGAGGATGCGTTCCAGCTCCTCGAGCTTGGGGCTCACCCGGCAGGCCGGGTCGAGGATCGCCGGCGTGTCGCAGATCATGCGCATGCAGGCGAGCAGCATTTGCAGCCGGTCGAACTCCGCCTTCAGCAGCGCGCGGCGTTGGGCGATCGCGATCAGGCGCGCCGCCTGCTTCTGATACTCGATGTAGCGTTCCTGCTGCTCCTCGGCCATCGGCACGAAATAGGTCTTGACCGTACGGCCGGGCAGCTCGCTCTCCACATCGGCCTTGCGCCGCCGCAGCATCACCGGCGCCACCCGGCGCCGCAGCTCCGCCAGGTTGCGGTAATCGACCGGGCGGCCGCGCTCGTCGAGCGCGTAGAACTCGCGGTTGAAACGGAACAGCGGCCCGACCAGCTCGGGGTCGAGATATTGGACGATCGAATAGAGCTCGTCGATGCGGTTCTCGACCGGCGTGCCGGTCAGCACGAAGGCATAGGGCGAGCGCAGCGACTTGACGCGCCGGGCGGTCTTGGTCTGCCAGTTCTTGATGCGCTGCGCCTCGTCGAGCACCACCACGTCGGGGGCGAGAATCGTGTTGATGTCCTCGGCATCCGGGAGCACCTGCTCGTAATTGACGATGGTGAAGAACACCGGCTCGCGATACGCCATGAGCCGCTGCGCGCGCGGGCCGAACACCGAACGCGCCGGGCGCTCGGTGAAGCGGGCGATCTGCTCCTCCCATTCCGCCTTGAGCGAAGCCGGGCAGACCACCAGCACGCGGGCGATGTCCTTGCGGCGGGCCAACAGCTCGCAGGCCGCGATCGCCTGCACGGTCTTGCCGAGCCCCATCTCGTCGGCGAGCAGCGCGCGCTCCCCGAAGGCGAGATGCAGCATGCCGTCGCGCTGGTAGGAGAGCAGCGGATGGCGCACGAGATCGAAACTCGCGCTCCCGGCCTCGATCTCGGCCAGGAAGGCGGAGCGTGCCTGCGCGCGCGAGCGGGCGCGCCGCAACCGTTCCAGCCAGGGACCGAAGTGGCGCGATACGCGCAAGCCGCGGCGCACCTTCGCGGGCGCAGCCGTCGCCGCCACGATCAGCGCCGCGATCTCGTCGGGATCGGCGCCGAGCGATCCATCGGGCTTGAACCACGGATGCAGCCACTCGCGCACGGCATCGATATCGCCATCTTTTGCACCGGCGCCCGGCCAGGCCAGCGCCGGAAGCGGCGCATCGCGGCGGTCCAAAAACACCTCGACCCGCGCGCTGCCGGCGGCGGCAGCCGCGCGGAACGCCTTGACGCCGCGCCGGCGCAACGCCGCGAGCACGCCCTCGATGTGCTTGCAGGTGCCGAGCCCGTTGACGCGGTGATCGATGCAGCCGCAGGAATTGTTGAAGCCGTCGAGGCTGCGGATCTCGACCTCGTAGGAGCCGCCGGCGCCGGAGCGGGTGCGGAAGGTACCGAACACCGGATGCTCGCCCTCGAGCGCCTCGATGGCGATGATCTCGGTCGAGCCGCGCCAACGGCGCAGCGCGATCTCCTCCGCGTCGGTGGTCCGCCACCCTTCCGCGGCCGGCGGCCGCTCGAGCACCGCCCGGGCGCGCCCCTTGCGACGCACCGGCTTTTTGGTGGCGGTCTGCGGCGGAGGCTCGTGCCGCAGCACAGCGAGATTTCGGGGCATAGACTGGACCTGACTCGAGTTTTGGATGCGACCGAATCGCGCGCGAGCGGCGTCATCGTACATGATCCATGGTCGAGGCAATTCGCCGCGCGCGATCGTCCAAAGGAAATTATGAGCGGGTGGGCTCGTAGCCCGCGTGGAGCGCTTGCGGAATGCGGGAGCGGCGGTCGCGGATTGCGGCGCTACGCGCCTCCAT
>DASXXS010000125.1:0-4059 GCA_036502925.1 Xanthobacteraceae bacterium | reverse complement strand
GGGCGTCCGATCGCGACGCGGCCGGTGCCACCCGGCACGCCGCGCTGGGGCCGCGAATGGAAGAAGGCGACGGCCAAATGGTACAACCACGCCTTCGGCGTCAACGCGTCGGGCTGCAGCTATGCGCACCGGGAGAATTTTCTCGACCTCGATCCGACCTACAAGGATGCGCTCGGCCGCCCGCTCATCCGCATGAGCTTCAATTTCCACGACAACGACTACAAGCTCGCCGAATACATGGCCGGCGTCATCGGCCGGATCGCGCGCGCCATGAACCCGACCGTGATGAACACGCCGGCGGCGCGGCGCGGCAACTACAACGTGGTGCCCTATCAATCGACCCACAACACCGGCGGCACCATGATGGGCGCCGATCCGGGCTCGAGCGTGCTCAACCGCTATCTGCAATCCTGGGACGCCGACAATCTGTTCGTGATGGGGGCCTCGGTGTTCCCGCAGAATCAAAGCTACAATCCGACCGGCTTCGTGGGTGCGCTCGCCTACTGGTCGGCGAACGCCATCACCACGCAATACCTCAAGCGCCCCGGCCCGCTGATCTAGCCAAAATCTTGTCCCAGGCCCGGAGTTTGGAACGGTCCCCGCTTTGCGCTGGTCTGCGGCGGGTTTCCTCGATGAGCGCCGCCAGCGTCATAAGAAATTCAAATTGGGCAGGGCATCATGCCCTTGGGGCGAGCGGGGCTTCCTCCCGCAGGGCTTGAGAGCCCTCAATAACAGGAGTCCACACCATGGGTAATCCATTCGTGCACGTCGAGCTTATGTCGAACGATGTCGGCAAGGCCAAGGCCTTCTATGGCGAGCTTTTCGATTGGAAGCTCGAGGACATGCCGATGGGCGACATGACCTATACGATGGTCAGGGTCGGCGAAGGCACCGGCGGCGGCATGATGAAAAATCCGATTCCCGGCGCGCCCTCGGCCTGGATGGCCTATGTGCTGGTCGATGATGTCAAGGCCGCGACCGCCAAGGCCAGGTCGCTGGGCGCGAACGTGATGAAAGATGCAACGGAGGTTCCGGGCGCCGGCACCTTCAGCGTCATCACCGACCCCACCGGCGCGATGCTCGCCCTCTGGGAGGCCAAGAAGGCCTGAGCAACGGATCTCCTGTAGTCGATGCCTTCGCGTCCTCCCGAACGAGATTGCCGCGAGACGCCCGGCAACGACCACCGGACCGCCCAAACCGCGTGAGAACCCCGCCATGCCGCGGCTCACTCTCTACCACGCCGCCCCGTCGCGTTCCTCGGTCGTGCATTGGATGCTCGAGGAGGTCGGCGAGCACTACGACGTCCAGCTGATGAGCCTGAAGAAAGGCGAGAACCGCGCGGCCGACTATCTCAAGGTCAACCCGATGGGGAAGGTGCCGGCGCTCCGACACGGCGACGTGGTCATCAGGGAGTCGGCGGCGATCTGCGCCTATCGGGCCGACGCCTTCCCGCAGGCCAAGCTCAACGTGCCGGTGGACGATCCGCGGCGCGGGCCCTACCTCAAATGGCTGTTCTTCGGCCCAAGCTGCGTCGAGCCCGCCATCATCGATCGCCTGTTCCCGCGCACGGGCGACATTCCGCGCGCCGCGCTTGGCTACGGAGATTACGACACGGTGATCGAGGTGCTGGCGGCGGCGGTGCGCAACGGACCCTTTCTCATGGGCGAGCAGTTCACCGCCGCCGACGTGGTGATCGGCTCCGCGCTGCGCTGGGGCATGATGTTCAAGGGCCTGCCGGAGCGGCCGGAATTCGTCGCCTATGCGGGCCGCGTCGCGGAGCGGCCGGCGGCGAAACG
Source organism: Xanthobacteraceae bacterium (assembly GCA_036502925.1). Taxonomy (GTDB): domain Bacteria; phylum Pseudomonadota; class Alphaproteobacteria; order Rhizobiales; family Xanthobacteraceae; genus VAZQ01. The sequence goes on along the minus strand of DASXXS010000125.1, from coordinate 2,263 downwards.
CGCGACCCAGAAGGATCAGGAGCAGGCGGCAGCGGGGTAGCCGACATTGCATTAACCTAAGCAAACTCAGCAGCCGGTCCTGCATTAACCTAAACAAACAACCGCCGATTCTGCATTAACTTAAACAAACAATGGCACCCCGCTGGCGGTTGAGGCAGCGGGCGAGGATGACGATACTGCTCATGGGAGGGTCGACGCGAGCTGACGATAAGACGGGGAGAAAAAAATGTTTCGAAGCTGGTGCGCGATCGGCATAGGGACGGGCTTGGGTTTGGCGCTGGTTCATTCCAATTCGGCAAATGCACAGCCAAATGCACAGTCCCATTGGGCGAATGCACAGCCAAATGCACAGCCCCATCGGGCAAATGCACAGCCAAATGCACAGCCCTATTGGACAAATGCACAGCCAAATACAACTACACAGCCGAATACACAGCCCCATGGGGCAAACGCACAGCAACAGGAAATCCGGCATCGCCATGTGCGGCTTTCTTTCCATCATCACGATGCGGATCACCGCCGAAACGCGGCCAAGAAGGAACCAGACAAGGACAGCAAGGAACTGCTCTCGCTGAAGATGGAAATCCGCGACCTGCGCAAGCAGGTGGTGGATGTCGAATCGCTGCGCCATGAGCTCACCGACTTGAAGGAGAAGATCTGGGGCCCGACGCCGCTGCCGCTGTCACTGTCGGTGCTGCCGCGGCCGCAATCGAGCACCGTGGTGGAGCCCAAGCAAGTCACGCTCAAGCTGCCGGATTTCGGCCAACCCTATCCTCCGCAGGCGCCGGTCAATCCGGCATCGGCGAACGCGCCGGCGGTGATCGAAGAGCGCGCGACCGAGCTGCTCAAGCCGAAATCGGCGGTCGAGGAAGCCAAAGCCTATCTGATGGATACCGCGACGCCGGGCTATACGATGGTGCGGCAGGGCGTGACGGTGGCGATCGGGCGGCTGCATCCCGATTTCATCGTCAAGCTGGCTTCCGCCATTCACCTCGCGCGCGAGGCCGGGATGACCCACGCCGGCGTTTTTTCCGCCTATCGGCCGCCTGCCTTCGGCGTCGGCGGCTTCGGCGACAAGTTCAACTCGCTGCACAGCTATGGGTTGGCGGCCGACATGACCGGCATCGGCGGGCCCGGGTCGCGATTCGCCAAGCTCTGGCAAGCCATTGTGCAGCGGGTCGGCCTCTACCTGCCGTACGGGCCGAACAACCGCGCGGAGTTCAACCACACGCAACTGGTGCCGACCAAAATGGCACCGAGCTTCCTGCGCCAGACCATCACGGCGAGCCAACCCAAGGACCTGCAGCAGATGTGGCTGGCGTCCGGCATCAGCTCCTACGTGCGTGAAGCCGTGGCAGCCAAGGCGCCGAGTCTCGCAAGCGCATCTGCCCGGCCGGTGGCGCTGCCACCAGGTGCCGACAAGCAAGCTCCGTCCCAGTCGCCGCCCGAGCCGCGCACCGCCCCAAGAAGGTCGCGCGCCCGCCGTCCGGGCAAGGGCGTCACGGCGCGCACTGGCGGCGCTCCGCGATCGCGCGGACGCAAGCGGGCCAAGTCGGCCCGCAAGGCGGCACAGAAGTAAAGACCCTAATATTCACGCTTGCTCCGGCCGGGTGCGACAGACGCGGGCAACGCTCGCCGTCTGCGCACGCCCGCTCGCACGGCGAAGCCGGCGAACTGCCGAGCCGCATCCGCGACACCAGCGCGTTGCACTTTGCTTCATGGGGCTTACCATGGCGACAGGGGCGACGATTGGAGGTCGATAATGCGGTTTCGAAGTCTGATCGGGGCCTTGGCGCTGGCGGCGCTGCTGAGCGCGGGCGCGGCCCGGGCGCAAGCGCCTGCGCAAGGCGTGTCCGATCAATCGAAATACCCCGATTGGAAGGGTCAGTGGCTGCGCACCGGGCGTGGCAACGGCAATGCGTGGGACCCGACCAAGCCGCTCGGGCTCGGCGAGGAAGCGCCGCTGACGCCGGAATACCAGGCGATCTTCGAGGCCGCCCTCAAGGACGAGAAGGATGGCGGGCAGGGCATCGATCCGACCTATTTGTGCGTGCCCTCCGGCATGCCGCGCGCCATGATCGCGGTGCTGCCGATGGAGATCATCATCACGCCGGAGACAACTTATGTAGCGCTCGAGCTCTTCAGTGCGCACCGGCGCATCTATACCGACGGTCGCGATTTCCCGGCCCGGCTCGCGCCGAGCTTCGCGGGCTATTCGATCGGCCACTGGGAGGACAGCAAGGGCACCGGCCGCTACGACCAG
>DASXXS010000124.1:0-12718 GCA_036502925.1 Xanthobacteraceae bacterium | reverse complement strand
ATGCGGCCTTCGGCATCGCCTTCATCGGCTACCACCTCATCGCATTCACCCGCGAGGCGCTGCGCGGCGAGCAGAACGCCTCCTTCTACTCGCAGGCCCGCAAGGACCTCGCCCCGCCGCCCGCCGGCAAGGCCGAACCATCGGCCCCGATGCGCAAGTCGGCGTGAGACTATTTGTTTGGTTTAACGCCCCTGATTGTCATGGCCGGACTTGTTCCGGCCATCTCGATTAGGGTCGCACCGTGCCCTCCTCATCGGGATCACCGGGACATTAGGGCGTTTACGCCCGTCTTCGCGGGCTATGCCCGGTGATGACACGCGGGGAATGGCGCCGGCGCTCAACAAGCAACCAAACGCACTACGCCCCCGAAGCACGGCTCCAGGGGCCCCAGGCTGCGCGGTCGGGCGCGGCTTTGTGCAGCATCAGCATCTCGCCGATGGTCTCCGAGGTGACGAGGCCGACGAGGCGGCCGTCGGCGTCGACCACGGCCACCGCGGGCGCCGATTTTTCCTGCAGCAGGCGCAGCGCGTCATCCAGGCAGCGGCGGTGGCCGACGGTGGGGACCTTGGTGCTCATGACGTCGGCGACGCGGGCGTCGGGGCCGAGCTGCTTCAAGGCGCGGATCAAGTCGCCGCGGCCGAGCAGGCCGACCGGCCGGTCGGCGCCGTCGACCACCGGGAACTCGCTCTGGCTGGTGCGCAGCAGCGTCTGCACCGCCTCGTCCACATGGGCCTGCGGCGTCAGCTTGACGAACTGGGTCATCATGGCGTTGGTGACCGGCACGCCGTGCGACATCGCCCGCATCGCCACCATATGGGCCTCGGAGGAGGCCGCCAGATAGACGAAGACGGCGATGAAGATCAGCAGCGGATTGAAGAACAAGCCGATGAAGCCGAGCAGGAAGGCGACCGCCTGGCCGATCGCGGCGGCGGTCTCGGTGGCGCGGGTGTGGCCCATGCGGATCGCCAACAGCGCGCGCAGCACGCGCCCGCCGTCCATCGGAAAGGCGGGGATCATGTTGAACACGGCCAGAAACAGATTCACGATTGCCAGCCGGTCGACCATGGAAATGTGCGCGTTGTCGACGCTCACCAGCGCGCCGGGATCGAGATGCGCGCCGGCGAGCAGCACCAGGCCGAACCCGATGACCACATTCACGGCCGGACCCGCGATCGCGATCAGGAATTCCTGGCGCGGCTCCTCGGGAATCCGCTCCAGCCGCGCCACACCGCCGATCGGCAGCAGGGTCACGTCGGGGGTCGCGACCCCGAAGGCGCGCGCCGTGAGGATGTGCCCGAACTCGTGCGCCAGCACGCAGGCGAACAGCAGCACCATGAAGAGGAGCCCGGTCCAGGCCTCGTCGGGACCGCCGGAGGCATAATCGGCGGCGAAGATCCAGGCCAGGAACAGCAGGAAGGTGACGTGGATACGAACGGCAGTGCCGGCAATCGTGCCGATATTCAGGGACCAACGCATGGCAACCTCGCGGGTCGCAACCCATATGGGCTGCAGCCTTAAGCTAAGGTTCGTGGCGGCGCTTTGCGAGTGCGATCCGGAGCGCGCTCCATGAGCGCGATCCTCAGTGCGCTTCATGCGTGCGATCCATGCGGTCGAGACCGCACATCGATCACGAACGGGAAACCGAGGTGGAGACCATGGCACAAAAACTGACCGGGGAGGCCCGCAAGGCGGCGCTCGCCAGGCTCGCGGGCTGGAGCGAGGTCAAGGACCGCGATGCGATCACCAAGAAGTTCACGTTCCGGGACTTCAACGAGGCCTTCGGGTTCATGACGCGGGCGGCGCTGGTCGCCGAGAAGCTCGACCACCATCCGGAATGGTTCAACGTCTACAAGAAGGTCGAGGTCACGCTCGCGACCCACGACGCCGGCGGCGTGACCGAGCTCGACATCGAGCTGGCCGAAGCGATGGATCGGCTGGCATCGTGACGAACACTTGTCCCGGCTCAAGGCCGGCACAAGAGATTGTCCAACTTTAGGGACGCAGTGCCTTTCACTCCTTCTCCCCGCTGTGCGGGGAGAAGGTGGGATGAGGGGGCCTCTCCGCGAGTCTGAGCTTGTTGAAACGCCCCCTCACCAGGCCGAGTTCAGGTTTTCCTCAGTGCCGTGTGGCCCTCTCCCCGCAATCCCCGGATCAAGTCCGGGGAGGGCGAGGGAAGCTGTACCGCTCACGGGCGCAGGATCACCTTGCCCATGGCTTTGCGCTCGGTGATGGCCTTGAGGGCCTGGGCGGTCTCGGCGAGCGGATAGACGGCGTGGATGTGGCAGGAGAGCTTCCGCTCCGCGCACCAGCGGGCGAGCTGATCGAGACCGGCCCGATAGGCTTGCGGCTTTTGCCGCACCCAGGCGCCCCAATTGACGCCGCGAATATCGCAGCCCCGCAGCAGCGTCAGGTTGAGCGGCAGCTTGGGGATTTCGCCGGACGCAAATCCCACCACCAGATGGCGGCCGCCCCAGGCGATGGCCCGCACCGCCGCCTCGGTGTACGGGCCGCCGACCGGATCGTAGATGACGTCGATGCCATGCTCGCCGCCGAGCCGCCTGAGCGCGTCCTTCAAATCCTCGCCCGCATAGTTGACCACCGAGTCGGCGCCGTGGGCGCGCGCGAAGGCGAGCTTGTCGTCGCTCGACGCGCAGGCGATGACGCGCGCCCCCATCAGCTTGCCGAGCTCGATCGCCGCCAGCCCGACGCCGCCGGCGGCGCCGAGCACCGCCAGCGTCTCGCCGGCCACCAGCTCGGCGCGATCCTTGAGCGCGTGATAGGTCGTCCCATAGGTGATGTTGAGGCCGGCGGCGCGGTCGAGATCGAGCACGGCCGGAAGGCGGGCGAGCGCCTCCACCGGAACGGCGGCGTATTGCCGCGCCGCGCCGAACGAAGTGTAGCCGAGCACCCGGTTGCCGGGCGCGAAATCCGTCACGCCGGCGCCCACGCTCTCGACCACGCCGGCGAACTCGCCGCCGGGCGAGAACGGCAGCGGCGGCTTGGTCTGATATTTTCCGGCGATGATCAGCGTGTCGTAGAAATTCAGCCCGACCGCCTTGATGCTCACCAGCGCCTCGCCGGGCCCCGCGACCGGGACCGGAAGCTCCGCGAGCACCAGATCGTCGGGACCGCCAAGGCGGGTGCAGAGGATGGCTTTCACGTGATCGACCGCGCGCGGGTGGGGTGGGGGTGCGAATTTTCTAGCACGCGCTGGCTATGCGCGCAGCCCTTCCGCCAACGAAGAGGACATGACTTGGGGCGGGCACGGCTTCCCTCGCCCTCCCCCGACTTGATCCGGGGATTGCGGGGAGAGGGCCGCACGGCACTTAGGAAAACCAAAACTCGGCCTGGTGAGAGGCGTTTCCAAAAGCTCAGACTCGCGGAGAGGGCGCGGCACACGGCGTTCCTCGCCCCGCTTGCGGGGAGAGGGCGACACGGCACTGAGGAAAACCAGAACTCGGCCTGGTGAGGGGGCGTTTCCACAAGCTCAGACTCGCGGAGAGGCCCCCTCGTCCCACCTTCTCCCCGCACGCGGGGAGAAGGAGTGAGAGGCCCTGCGTCCCTCACGTGGCGGGCGAGCGGTTCCTAAACAAACACGCGGGGGCGCAGCGCGAACCGGGATCACAAGACGGCGAAAATATGTACAATGCGTCGTTCCGCCGCTCCCGATTGGGTCCGCTGAGGTCGCCTTCACATTGCCGAATTCATAAGGATTCCATGACCTTTGGTTGCACTTCGGCGAGGCCGCGGGCAGAAGCGTGGGGAAGGGACAATGCTGATGATTCGCGCACTCGATATCGGCTCGCCGGCTGTTCGCGTCTTTGATCGGCGCCCATGGGCTGCGGGCCTGCGGCTCACCCTGGCGGCAGGCCTTGTTGTTTCCGGTCTTGTTGGTTCAGGCCTTGAGGTCTCCCCGGCGGCGCGCGCGCAAACGCCGCCGCCGGCGCCGGCACCGGCAAAGCCCGCCCCCAAGCCGCCCCCGGCGGCAGCCGCCCCGGCGCCGGCATCGGCTCCCGCCGGCGACGCGCAGCCGACGCTGCTCGGCCAATACGGCGATTGGGGCGCCTATTGGGCGGCGCCCAACGGCCGCAAGGTCTGCTTCACGATCGCCAAGCCGAAATCGTCGCAGACCAATCCGGCCGGCCGCAAGCGCGACCAGGCCTATGTCTTCATCTCCACCCGGCCGGCCGAGAACGTGCGCAACGAGGTGTCGGTGATCATCGGCTATCCGTTCAAGCCCAGCACCGACGCCACCGCTGAAATCGGCGCCGACAAGTTCGCCATGTACACGTTGAACGACGGCGCCTGGATCAAGAACGTCGCCGAGGAAGCCCGCATGGTCGACGCCATGCGCAAGGGCAGCGACCTGACCGTCAAGGGCGTCTCCGGCCACGGCACCGAATCGACCGATCAATACTCGCTCAAGGGCTTGAGCCAGGCCGTCGACCGCGCCGGCCAGGAATGCAAATAATCGCTTTGGGCACGGCGGTGCCGAATGCCTCCCCCTTGCAGGGGGAGGTATCGCTGAGAGCACGGCGGTCTTGTCAGAAGCAAACGCGGTCTTGTCAGAAGCAAATAAAGCTTGAGGCGCCATGATCCGGGTCGGCATCGGCGGCTGGGTGTTCAAGCCCTGGCGCGGCACGTTCTATCCGCAGAAGCTGCCGCAGGCGCGCGAGCTCGCGCATGCCAGCCGCGCCGTCACCACCGTCGAGATCAACGGCACCTTCTACGGCAGCCAGCGGCCCGAGAGCTTCCGGCGCTGGGCCGCCGAGACGCCGGATGATTTCGTGTTCTCGCTCAAGGGGCCGCGCTTCACCACCCATCGCGGCGTGCTGGCGGAGGCCGGACCGTCGATCGAGCGGTTCTTTTCAAGCGGCGTGCTCGAGCTCAAATCCAAGCTCGGCCCGATCCTCTGGCAATTGCCGCCCACCAAGGCGTTCGCGGCCGCCGACTTCGCGGCGTTCCTCGCCTTGCTGCCGCAGGAGCGCGACGGGCGGCGCATCCGCCATGCGGTCGAGGTCCGGCACGCGAGCTTTTGCGGTGGCGAATTCGTCGCGCTGATGCGGGAGTTCTCGGTCGCGATCGCGCTCATCGATTCGCCGGCGCATCCGTTGATCGCCGATGTGACCAGCGATTTTGCGTATCTGCGCCTGCAGCGCACCGCGGAAGAGATCGAGACCGGCTACGCGGCCGCCGACCTCAAGACCTGGGCCAAGCGCGCGCGCGTCTTCGCGGACGGCGGCGCGCCGGCCGATTTGTCCACGCTGGCGCCGCCGCCCGCCGCGAAGGCGAAACGCGACGTGTTCGTCTACATGATCTCGGGCGCCAAGGTGCGCGCCCCGGCCGCCGCCCAGGCGCTGCTGGCAGAGCTGAAGTGATTGCTCCGGCTATCATTGATTCGCTGAATCGATTCGCTGATGCTCGTTTGCGGCGTGGCCTGAGCGCACAGCGGTCTCCTTCTCCCCGCGTGCGGGGAGAAGGTCGGGATGAGGGGGCCTCTCCGCGAGTCTGAGCCTGCAAGTCTGAGCTTGCGGAAACGCCCCCTCACCGAGCCGAGATTGGAATTTCCTCCGTGCCGTGTGGCCCTCTCCCCGCACGCGGGGCGAGGGAAGCCGTACGCGCGGCATCGCAGCAAGGGTCAGAGACGGCACACCCAAATCTAACACCCAGTCACTTCCCGGCCTTGTCCAATATCGCCACGCCGTAGGGATCGATGCCGACATTCGCCACGGTGGCGGCGACGGCCTTCTTCTGCAGGTCGATCACGAAGGCAGTTCCGGTCATGTTGGTGGCGGACGCCTTGATGGTGTTGCCGCCGCCCGCCACGACCGCGTAGTGTCCGTCGGCGGTGACCGCCACGCCCTTGGGCCGCGCCGGCTCCTTGTCGCTGCGGGTGAGCGCAATGCGGGCGATTTCGGCGCCGGGCTTCTTGGCCAGCGCCATATCGACGTCGACGATCGACACATTGTTGGTGCGGAAATTGGCCACCACGATCTGCTTGCCGTCGGGCGCCCAGGCGACCGCGAACGGCCGCCCCAGGCCCTTCGGGTCGTCGGTGCCGACCTGCACGCGGGCAGCTTCGGCGCCCGGCTTGCCCTGGCGGGCGAGATCGACGTCGATGATCGAGATCGTGTTGCCTTCGACATCATCTTCCAGGTTGCTCTCGCGCGCGGTGACCGCGATCAGCTTGCCGTTCGGGCTCGCCGCGATGCCGAATGGACCGGACTGGACCGGAATGCGCGGCGCGATCTCGACCACCGGCTCGCCCTTGAGCGCCCGCTCGAGGTCCATCACCGATACGTCCTCAGTGCCGGCATTGCCCGAGAACAGGTAGGACTTGCCGTCGCTGCCCTTGCCGACCGCGAGCGATTCCGGATCCGGCCAGCAGCCGAAGCTCTTCGAGGGCGCCAAGTACACGTTGGCGGGCGGCGGACCCCCCTTCCAGGGCACGTCGATCGCCGGGCAATTGGCGGTGAGCTGCCGCACGCCCTCGCCCTTCATCGGCATCTGGATCTGCCCGACAAAAGCTCCGCTCCTGGGATCGATGATGGTGATGCGGTTCGAGCCGTCCTCGCTCAGCCAACCCTCGGACGCGCTGGTGAGCAGCAGGTTGGGGCGCGCGAGCGGCAGCACGCCGACGCCGCCGAACCAGCCCCCGTCCATCACTTTGAGCACCGCCGCATCGGTGTTGTCGGACGACTTCTGCAGCATCTTCTTCACGTCCATCATCGAGACGCTGGCGCGGCCGCCGTGCTGGAGGAATTCCGTATTGGAGACCTGCCCGTGATGATTCATCACATAGGCGGTCTTGCCGTCGGCGCTGAGCACGATATTGGCCGGGTCGCCGAGCAGCACGCCGTCGAGCCGGCGCGGGCCGACCCACGACCGGCTGATGATGGCGTTGGCGGTATTGTTGTTGGCGGGCTTCAAGGCCGCGCCGAGATCGATCGCATAGATGCGCGGATCGCGCCGTCCGGTGACGAACGCATAAGGACCGGCGGCAAGCGCCGCGTCGGCGGTTGTGGCGAGCAGGCATAGGCCCAGCAACGAGGCATGTAGGCGCATCGAGTTTCCTCCCGGCAATGATTCAGAGATGTTCTTGCGACAGTCCCCCCGGCAGCCCGAGGGCCGCGCGAAGATGCCTTTTCGGTGCTTTGCTGGCAAGGCAGCGCGGCGGTACTGCGTTCCTCGCCCTCCCCGGACTTGATCCGGGGATTGCGGGGAGAGGGCCACACGGCACGGAGGATATTCCAAACTCGGCCTGGTGAGGGGGCGTTTCCACAAGCTCAGACTTGCGGCGAGGCCCCCTCATCCCACCTTCTCCCAGCACGGCGGGGAGAAGGAGTGAAGCGCGGTGCGCCCCTGACCCAATTGCGTGGCCTTGCGATCGATTCTTCAAGATGACTGCGTGTCCCGGCGAGGGATGCAATAACTGGATCGAGGTCACATCTGTGCTAGAACGGCGCCGCCGGGCCACGACTGGACGAAACGAGATTGATGACGACGCTTGCACCCACTTCCGCCGGAGCCTCGATCGCGCCCGCGGGCTGCATCGAGAAGGCGCCGCTCGAGCGCTATGTGCCGCCGGCGCGGCCTTCGCTGGTCGGCCTGTCGCGGGCAGGGCTGCTCGCGGCGCTGGCCGGCATCGGGGTGCCGGAGGGCAGGCGCAAGATGCGGGCGCAGCAGATCTGGAGCTGGCTCTATGTGCGCGGCGTGACCGGCTTCGAGCAGATGACCAGCCTGTCGAAGGAGCTGCGCGCGCTCCTGGACGCGCACTTCACGCTGGCGCGGCCCGACGTGGTGGCCGAGCAGATCTCGGTCGACGGCACCCGCAAATGGCTGCTGCGGCTGCCGGGCGAGCGGCCGGGCGAAGCGCCGCACGAGGTCGAATGCGTCTATATACCGGACACCGATCGCGGCACACTCTGCCTGTCGAGCCAGGTCGGCTGCACGCTCAGCTGCTCGTTCTGCCATACCGGAACCCAGCGCCTGGTGCGCAACCTGACGGCCGGCGAGATCGTCGGCCAGATCATGGTGGCGCGCGACCGGCTCGGCGATTGGTCGGCCGGCACGCCCGCTGCCGGCCGCCGCCTGGTCACCAACCTTGTCATGATGGGCATGGGCGAGCCGCTCTACAATTTCGAGGCGGTGCGCGACGCGCTCCTGGTGGCGGCCGACCACGAGGGACTGGGCATTTCCAAGCGCCGGATCACGCTCTCGACCTCGGGCGTGGTGCCCAATATCGCGCGCGCCGGCGCCGAGATCGGCAGCATGCTGGCGGTCTCGCTGCACGCCGTCACCGACGAGTTGCGCGACCAGCTCGTCCCGCTCAACCGCAAATATCCGATCGGGCTCCTGCTGGAGGCGTGCCGCAATTATCCGGGCCTCTCCAACTCCAAGCGCATCACCTTCGAATACGTGATGCTCAAGGGCGTCAACGATCAGCTCGCCGATGCTCATGCGCTGGTGAAGCTGGTCAAGAAGATTCCGGCCAAGATCAACCTCATTCCGTTCAATCCGTGGCCCGGCAGCCGCTACGAATGCTCGGACTGGGAGCAGATCGAGAAATTCTCCGAGGTGATCTTTGCGGCCGGCCATGCCTCGCCGGTGCGCACGCCGCGCGGGCGCGACATCCTGGCGGCCTGCGGGCAGCTGAAAAGCGCGAGCGAGAAGCTCTCGGCGCGCGAGCGGCTGGCGCTGCGCGCCATGGCGATGACCGATTAAAGACGTATCCGGCGGGGCCTGCCGACTGGGCTATCGCGTCAATACGGCAATCGCATTGTATTGCTTTCCGCCGGATTGGCCGATCCATGTCCAGGATAAATTGCCGTTGAACAACCGCACCGTGATCGTGCCGCCGTCGATGCAGGCATTTCTGCCGAAAGTAATGCTCTCCCGATACTGCGCCGATGTGGCGTCGCGCGAAATCTGCGCCAGCGATCCTCCGCAACTCAGCGACGGATATTGAATGGATCCTCCGCCGTCGCCGATCGTCATTTCGATCGACCAGTCAGCGCCGGCGGTGCCAGCCGGACTTTGATGACCGGTGCCGCGCCAAGTGCCCGCCATGGACGGCACGTTGACGGTGCAGGGCCGGTTTTGAAAGATCGGCCCAATCTCGCTGCCAGCCTGCTCACAGCGATATGTTTGGCCGTTCTGGCACATCTCCTGGCCGACACGGCTGCATGACATCTGCGCGGAAGCTCCGCCCGCAGCACCGAGCTCGAACGCAAGAAGAGTTGCTACCCCGAGTATTAATCGCCGGCCCATAACGCTCCCCCATGGCTGTTGGTGAAAAGGCTGTCCCCCATGCTCTTCGTTTACCACTAAACCATTCGGTTCTGGAATATAGTGCCACCAGCACGCGAGCAGCTCGAATCGGGCGGCCGCGACGCCCGATGTACTATCGGAACCGAATGCGAGGAACCAAGAGATGCAGCAACCGGGGCAATTTCACGAAGCGGCCGGCCGGATCCTTCGGATGAGCGCGAAGAACCGGCGCATCCGGGCGCTGCGCCTGCTGTGCCTCTTCGGCATCGGCGCGATGCTCGCCGGCTGCGGCCGCTGCGGCGATTTCTGGCCGTGGAGCCAAAGCCAGATCGGCGCCTGCCACAGCGATCCGCCGCCGCAGCAGCAGTAGGGGTCGCCGGCGGTCAAGGCCGCCGCGGCACGGGCAGGAACCGCACCATGAATCGCACCGGGCTTCTGATCGCGCTGGCGCTCGCCGCCGCGGTCGGGCTGCTGTTCGGCTTTTTTCCGCAGCTCGATCTCGACCTGGCGCGGCCGTTCTTCGATCCGGCCGCGGGTGGCTTCTGGTTCAGCTTCCATCCGGTGTCGAACGCGCTGCGGGACCTGAGCCGCTGGCTCATCACCCTCCTGGTGGCGCCCGCCGTTCTCGCCATTCTGGTGAAGCTCGTCCTGCCGCGCCGGCCGATGCTGATCCCGGGCCGCGCCGCGGTGCTGATGGTCGCCACGCTGGCGCTCGCGCCCGGCCTCGTCACCAACGTGCTCCTCAAGAGTCACTGGGGCCGCCCGCGCCCCATCGACGTCGTCGAGTTCGGCGGCGACCAGCATTTCGTGCCCTGGTGGGATCCGCGTGGCGATTGCCCGGACAATTGCTCCTTCGTGGCGGGCGAACCCTCCGGCGCGTTCTGGACGCTGGCGCCGGCCGCGCTCGTTCCGCCGGCCTGGCGGGCGCTCGCCACCGCGGGCGCGCTCGTGTTCGGCGCCGGCCTCGGGCTCATGCGCATGGCCGACGGCGGGCATTTCTTCACCGACGTCGTCTTCTCCGGCTTCTTCACCTTCCTGATCATCTGGCTGATGCACGGCCTCATGTTTCGCTGGCGCGCCACGCGCATCAGCGACCGGGCGGTCGAGCGTGCGCTCGAGCGGCTGGTGCTGCCCTTGCGGCGCGCCGTGCCGGGGCGCATGCCACACGGGCGTCCGCCGGCACCCAAGCCCATCGATCGGCCCGATGCGCCAGGGAGCCGGCCGGCGCCTGCCGACCGGGAGGGCGGCTGATCGGCCAGGCCCCGGCCGGGGCGGCGCGCCGTTGCGCCCGGCGCATTGCCGGTGCAAATGGTCTTAAGGACCGGAATCATGGAATTGCCGAGCTTGGGATCGGGAACGCGGACGCTGAAAGATCAAGAAGGAAGCCACCATGGCGGAAAGCGACGAGACGCTGCAGCGCGTCCTGCAGCTTAAAATCCGGGTGCAGGGCGATGCCGGACAGTTTCTTGCCCTGATGCAGAGCGCGACGCCGTTCTATCAGGCGATGGGCGGCCGCCGCTTCCGCTTCCTGCGCAATGTCGACGACCCGGCCCAGTTGCTGGTCGAGATCGAATACGAGGCGCATGCCGGGCTCGAGCTCAACCGCCAGAAAGTGGCGAGCGATCCCATGGTGCGCACCTTCCTGCAAGGCTGGCGCACCATGCTGGCCGGCAGCGCCGAGTTCGACGTCTACGAGGACGTGACCAACAAATAGGGGCGGCCGCGCGGCCGAGAATGTGTGATGCCCAAGGGCGACGCGAAGCGGGGCGACGTGAAGAAGGTGGTGCTCGCCTATTCGGGCGGGCTCGACACCTCGATCATCCTGAAATGGCTGCAGCAGACCCATGGCTGCGAGGTGGTCACCTTCACGGCCGATCTCGGCCAGGGCGAGGAGCTCGAGCCGGCGCGGGCGAAGGCGCTGCTGCTCGGCATCAAGCCGGAAAACATCTTCATCGAGGATCTGCGCGAGGAATTCGTTCGCGATTACGTGTTTCCGATGTTCCGCGCCAATGCGCTGTACGAGGGCCAGTACCTGCTCGGCACCTCGATCGCGCGGCCGCTGATCGCCAAGAAGCAGATCGAGATCGCCGACAAGGTCGGCGCCGACGCGGTGGCGCATGGGGCGACCGGCAAGGGCAACGACCAGGTGCGCTTCGAGCTGGCCTATTACGCGCTCAAGCCCGACGTGAAGGTGATCGCGCCCTGGCGGGAATGGGAGCTGGCATCGCGCACCAGGCTCCTCGAATTCGCCGAGCAGCACCAGATCCCGACGCCCAAGGACAAGCGCGGCGAGGCGCCGTTCTCGGTCGACGCCAACCTGCTGCACGCCTCCTCCGAAGGCAAGGTGCTGGAAGATCCGGCCCGCGAGGTGCCGGACTATGTCTATTCGCGCACGCTCGATCCGCTTGAGGCGCCCGACCGGCAAACCTCGCTCACCGTCTCCTTCGAGCGCGGCGACGCGATCGCGGTCGACGGTGTCGCCATGTCGCCCGCGACGCTGCTGGCGCGCCTGAACGAGCTCGGGGCGCAGAACGGCATCGGCCGGCTCGATCTCGTGGAGAACCGCTTCGTCGGCATGAAGTCGCGCGGCATGTACGAGACGCCCGGCGGCACCATCCTGCACGCCGCCCACCGCGGCATCGAGCAGATCACGCTCGACCGCGGCGCCATGCATCTCAAGGACGAGCTGATGCCGAAATATGCCGAGCTCATCTACAACGGCTTCTGGTTCGCGCCCGAGCGCGAGATGCTGCAGGCGGCCATCGACAAGTCGCAGGCCTACGTGACCGGCACGGTGCGGCTCAAGCTCTACAAGGGCAATGTCGCGGTGGTGGGACGCGAGAGCAAATATTCGCTCTACGACCAGGACCTGGTGACGTTCGAGGAAGGCGCGGTCGCCTACGACCACCGCGATGCGGAGGGCTTCATCCGCCTCAACGCGCTGCGCCTGCGCACGCTGGGGCAGCGCCGCCGCAAGTTGAAGCTGTAGCCCGGACGGAGCCATCAGCGCGTTCACGCGCGTCTTCGACGCGCTATGCGAAATCCGGGAACGCCGCTCCCGCATTGCGCTCCGCTCCAATCTGAAGCTGTAGCCCGGATGGAGCGCTTGCGTAATCCGGGAAGGCCGCTCCCGCATTGCGCAAGGGCTCCATGCGGGCTACGTCCGCCCTGCACAAATTTGAAGCCGTAGCCCGGATGGAGCGCTTGCGAAATCCGGGAACGCCGCCCCCGCATTACGCAAGAGCTCCATGCGGGCTACGCCTGCGTCGCGGGTTGAAACCGCGAGCAGCAGGGCATACTTTCACGCCTTACGTCCCCTTGCGCAAAAAATGCGTTCCGTTCGGTGCGCCTGCCTTTCCTTGGCGCCGCGGGCAGTTGCGAACGCCGGTCGCCGATACATGAGTTCAGCCTCCCTGTTTCATCCCGCCGTTGGCGCATGGTTTGATCG
>DASXXS010000123.1:0-1790 GCA_036502925.1 Xanthobacteraceae bacterium | reverse complement strand
GGCGCCAGGCGCGATCGCCACGGCGCCAGCGGCTGATGCGGCCGCGTGAGCCCGGTCAGCAGCGTCAAATCCTGATGCCGGCCCAGGCGGTCGCGCAAGCGCTGCGCCTCGCCGACCCACATCCGGCCGAAGCGCGGCCACAGCGGCGCGACGATCTCCATCTGGTAGCGGTGGTTGACGATGCGCTTGCGCAGCTCGTGCAGGTCCTCCGCTTCCGTGTCCGGCCAGTTGCCCGGCAGCGCGCGGCGCGCGTCGCGAAAGCCGAGCACGAGACGCCCGGCCACGTCCGCGAACGTCAAGGTGTGGAGCGGCCAGCGCTCGACCGCGCTCTCGGCCTGCGCCAGCGTGCCGGTGAGCCGCAACCGCATGTCGGCGGTGAGAACGTCGGTTTCGGCGCTCTGCCGCACCGCCTCGATCCGGCCCCGCATGGCCGCCAGCGAGCGGGCCGAGAGCGTCAACCCGTGCCTGGCGAGATCGTCGAGCGCATCGAGCGCCGATTGGCAGTCGCGCGCCCCGCCCAGCGTGCGCGCCAGATCGCGCGCCTCGGTCCGCAGCGCCCGGCCGTCCTCGAGGAACGGCTCGAGCATACGCAGCAGCGCGCGCCAGCGTTTCATGGCCCGGCGAAACTCGTGCACCGCGACGGCGTCCGAATGCGCCGGATCCTCGATCGCGGCGCGGGCTTCGCCCAGGATGTCGCGGGCGATGGCGCGCAGGGCCTCGCCCACCGCCAGTCCCGGCTGCAAGGCTGGCTTCTCGCCCATGTGAAAGATCTATGAAATAGCCCTGCGAAACGGCACTCGACCAAAGCCGGTTTTGCCGTCTTTTGCAAGCCGCCGCCCGTGATCGCGGCAAGCCGGGCCGATCGATTCTGCCGCCCGCCGATGCCCATGCGCAGCCGCGTTTGCGCGTCCCGACGATGCGCCGCACAAAAAACCTTGCGCCTGACCGGCCGGTTGCGCGCCTTTCGGGGTCGGCGCCGGGATGATCCTGCACCCCGGCGCGGCGCCCAACACGGCCCTTTTCAATCCGCGTCACGATTGCTACATAACGGTGCGCGGGGACGGTCCCGCGCTTCCCATTTTCGCGGGGTGGAGCAGCCCGGTAGCTCGTCAGGCTCATAACCTGAAGGTCGTAGGTTCAAATCCTACCCCCGCAACCAGCCTACCAAAGACCGTGGGACCTTAACGCCGCCCCCTCCGAGGCCCGGAGGAGGGCGGCTGGCCGTCATGGTGCGCTCGGTGCCATCTCTCTGGCGGAGCTCGCGTTGCTCGTCGGCGCCATTGGGCCCAGCGGCAAGCCGATCGGGGCACCGGTGAAGGACGCCGCCGTCAAGCCGCCGGCGGACGGCCGCGATGCGCTCGAAGAGAGCGCGTTTGGCGGTGCCTCGGCTCACAACAAACCACGAACGGGATCGTCGCTATGAGCAGGGACAAGACTCAACCCTGATCCTACAGTCTACTGGCCGATTGCCGCCTGGAGTATCTTGGCGACCTCGGGGGAGGGGTGATTGTCCGCGCTGCCGGCCCGCCCCAAAGCCGCGTCGAGCGGCGATACGCGGCGGTCGTCCACGATGGCCACTTCCGCGCCGTGATCGATCAGATACTGGGCCACGCGGGGCCAGGCCCATTGCACCGCGCCAAATAACGCGGTCTGCCCGCCCCGCTCCGGCAGCGTGCCGCCACGCCCCATGCGCGCGGTCAGGTCCGTGACGGAGACCCGCGCATTCACGCCGGCGCCGGCGCCGGCCGCCCACAGCAATTCGAGCGTCGCGATCGCGCGATCCTGCGCAT
>DASXXS010000122.1:0-2316 GCA_036502925.1 Xanthobacteraceae bacterium | reverse complement strand
TCGTACAAATCGACCTGAACACCGGCGCAGCGCGGCCCGAGGTGTGCTGGAACGGGATGACATTTCCTCGAGTTGTCATCCCGTTCTGCTATGGGTGCTTGCTTTTTGGCTGTGAAGCGAAAGACCTGGGGCGAATTCATGAGCCAGACTAAGCTTCTTGCCGCGGCGCTTCTCGTCTTGAGCGCGAGCACGGCCGCGAATGCACAACGCGCCGAGGCGCCCGCCAGCGAAGGCGAGTATCTCGCCCGCGCCGGCGATTGCATCGCCTGTCATTCGGTGCGCGGCGGCAAGGCTTTTGCCGGCGGCCTGCGCATGGGCACTCCCATGGGGGTGATCTATTCGACCAACATCACGCCCGATCCGGAGACCGGCATCGGCAATTACTCGTACGAGGATTTCGATCGCGCGGTGCGCTCGGGCATCGCCAAGGACGGGCACCATCTCTATCCGGCCATGCCCTATCCGTCCTATGCGAAGATCAGCGACGAGGATATGCAGGCACTCTACGCCTTCTTCATGCGCGAGGTGCCGCCGGTCAGACAGGAGAACAAGCCGAACGAGATCCCGTGGTATCGCAGCCCGCGCTGGCCGCTCGCGGTCTGGAACACGATCTTCGCGCGCTCGGGCGTCTATGCGGCGCGTGCGGATCGCGATGCCGCCTGGAATCGCGGCGCCTATCTGGTCGAAGGGCTGGGCCATTGCGGCGCCTGCCACACGCCGCGCGGCTGGGCCTTCCAGGAAAAGGCGCTCGACGACGGCGGCGGCGCTTACCTGCAAGGTGCCGAGCTCGATGCCTGGTCGGCGCCCAGTCTTCGCGGCGATTTGCGCACCGGCCTCGGCGGATGGTCGCAGGACGATATCGTGACGTTCCTCAAGAGCGGCCACAACGACAAGAGCGTGGCCTTCGGCTCGATGCTCGACGTCGTCAACAACAGCACGCCGTATCTCTCCGACGAGGATATCCGCGCGATGGCGGCGTTCATCAAGTCGCTGCCGCCGACGGAGCAGCAAGCGGCATTCGTCTATGACGATGCGGCCACCAAGGCGCTCGAGGCCGGCAAGCCGCAACAACCGGGCGCCGCGATCTATCTCGGCTCGTGTGCCGCCTGCCATGGGATGGACGGCAAGGGCCAGGCTCCGTTCATTCCGCCGCTCGCCGGCAATCCCGCCGTGCTCGACGCCAATCCGTCATCGCTCATCAATCTCGTGCTGAACGGGGCCGACCCGCTCGTGGTGAAGGGCGTTCCCGACGCCTATCGCATGCCGCAATTCCGCATCCAGCTCAACGACGACTCGATCGGCGAGGTGCTGAGCTTCGTGCGCGGCGCCTGGGGCAATGGCGCCACGGCGGTAACGACCGAGCAGGTCGCTAAGCTGCGCCCCGTCACCGATCCGAGCAGCGATCGCGTCATCGTGTTGAAGATGCGCTAGCTGCTCCGCCTTCTCGACCAAGCGTTTGAAACCGTAGGGCGCGAACGCCGCGAAGCGCTGCATCCGAGCTGCGCATGCGTGCTTATTTGGCGGGAATGACATCCTTGGCGTCTCTCGCGCCCATGTAGACCGCCAGAAGACGCACCGGCTGCGCGCCGTTGTTGACGCCGAAATGGGCGACCGCCATGGCTTCCATGAACGCTTGTCCTTGGTGGTAATTGCGGCTGCCGTGCGTGCCGTAATCGACGGTCAGTTCGCCATCCAGGATGTAAGCGAACAACGGCACGCCATGTTTGTGCATGACGGTCCTCGCGCCCGGCGCCAGCGTCACGATGGCGGCCGTCACATGCGCGTGACCCGTTTTCGGGTAGTGGATCGTCTCGCCGAGAATGCTGGTTCCGGTCGAAAGGAGTGGCGCGGCCGGATAGTTCTTGACCTGAGCGGCGTCTTGCGCGGTGGCACGGGCTGCCATCGCGTGACTGGCGATCACGGCCAGGGCCACGGTGAGACTGGGGCGGAGCATCAGCGGTTTTCCTTCGTGGTGGGCTTACAAATTTCGCGCAGCCGGTCAGGCGAAGCCCCTCAGAACCGAATCAGTTCGCATCGCTTGTTCCCCTGGCCCTACCGTTACTTTGGTGTGGATAGCCCGCAGTGGCATGCCGGCGCAACTTATATGTTGCCGGGATGGCATAACGCACCGCGAATTCTCCTGCGCGCGGCGGCCGCGAATCCAGGCGCAAGGCCGCCAGCACGACACGAAGTGCCGCACCGCATTGCTGAACAAAACCTTCATCTGCTGCCCAACCTCAATATTGTCATCCGCCATTTGCTCCGCCGGCCCCGGCAGCGATCGAACGCGATCGCGTCTCGCTCCGACTAAGGGGT
>DASXXS010000121.1:0-8063 GCA_036502925.1 Xanthobacteraceae bacterium | reverse complement strand
CCGGTTTCCGCACCTGGTGCGGCCGGATTCGCCGTCGGGCCGCATCGGCGCGGCACCGGCGGCCAAATTCGCCAAGGTGCGGCACGCGGTGCCGATGCTGTCGCTGGGCAACGCGTTCTCGGCCGAGGAGGTCGCGGATTTCGTCGGCCGCGTGCGCCGGTTCCTGCGGCTGGCCGCCGAGGAGCGCCTCGATTTCACCGCCGAGCCTAAGATCGACGGCCTGTCCTGCTCGCTGCGCTACGAGGGCGGCCGGCTGGCGAATGCCGCCACGCGCGGGGACGGCGTGGTGGGCGAGGATGTCACCGGCAATGTCCGCACGATGCGCGACATCCCGGATCGCTTGCGCGGCAAATCCGTTCCGCAGGTCTGCGAGGTGCGCGGCGAGGTCCATATGACCCACGCGGACTTCGCCGCGCTCAACCAGCGCCAGGCCAAGGAGGGCCTGCAGACCTACGTCAATCCGCGCAATACCGCGGCGGGCTCGCTGCGCCAGCTCGACCCCGCGATCACGGCGACACGGCCGCTGCACTTCTTCGCTTATTCCTATGGCGAGATGAGCCGCATTCCGGCCGATACTCAATCCGGCGTGCTGCACTGGCTCGCCGAATGCGGCTTCACCATCAATCCGCTGATCAAAATGTGCCGCAGCGTCGAGGAGCTTCTGGCCTTCCATCGCGATATTGAGCAGAAGCGCGCCACGCTCGGCTACGACATCGACGGCGTTGTCTACAAGGTCGACCGCCTCGATTTGCAGCAGCGGCTCGGTTTCGTCTCGCGCACGCCGCGCTGGGCGATCGCGCACAAGTTCCCGGCCGAGAAGGCGACGACCATCGTCAAGGCGATCGACATCCAGGTCGGGCGCACCGGCGCGCTCACCCCGGTCGCCAAGCTCGAGCCGGTTACCGTCGGCGGCGTGGTGGTGTCGAACGCGACGCTGCACAACGAGGACGAGATCGCGCGGCTGGGCGTGCGCGTCGGCGACACGGTCACCATCCAGCGCGCCGGCGACGTCATCCCACAGGTGCTGGGCGTGGTGGAGGACAAGCCGCGCGGCCCCAAGCCCTACCGGTTTCCCAAGACCTGCCCCTGTCCGCTCAAGACCGCCGTGGTGCGCGAGGCCATCGCGGGCGGCGAGGAGGGGGCGCGCTCCCACTGCAGCGGCGAGTTCGCCTGCCCGCATCAGAAGATCGAGCATCTGCGGCACTTCGTCTCGCGGCGCGCCTTCGATATCGAGGGACTGGGCGAGAAGCAGATCGCCTTGTTCTTCGAGCAGGGCTGGATCAAGGAGCCGGCCGACATTTTCACCCTCGAAGCCCGCAACCTCAAGATCAGGCTAGAGGAGCACGAGGGCTTCGGCGAGGTCTCGGTGCGCAACCTGTTCGCGGCGATCGCGGCGCGGCGCGAGATCTCGCTCGAACGTTTCGTCTACGCGCTCGGCATGCGCCATGTGGGCGAGACCACGGCGCGGGCGCTGGCGCGCGGCTACGGTTCATGGAGCTCGTTTCACGAGGCCGGCCTGAAGGTCGCCGCCGGCGACGAGGAAACGCGCCTGGAAATGGACAACCTCGACCAGATCGGCGACACCGTGATCGACAGCATCGCGGCCTATTTCGGCGAAGCCCACAACCGCGGCATCGTCGAGCGGCTGACCAAGCAGGTCCGCATCCTCGACGCCGAGCAGCCGGCCGCGAGCTCCCCGGTCGCCGGCAAGACCGTGGTATTCACCGGTTCGCTCGAGAAGATGACGCGCGACGAGGCCAAGGCCATGGCCGAGCGGCTCGGCGCCAAGACCGCCGGCTCGGTCTCGAAGAAGACCGACTACGTGGTGGCTGGTCCGGGGGCGGGCTCCAAGCTGACCAAGGCCGCCGAGGCGGGCGTCAAGGTGCTCACCGAGGACGAATGGTTCGCGTTGATCGGCGAGCGGCGGTGAAGGCTTGATCCTACCCAGATTGGGGACTATACTTCCCAATATGGGTACGATGCCTCAAGCCGTCGGTCTCTCGAACGCGTTGTTTTCAAAGGTGCAGCAACGCGTGCTTGCGCTCATTTTCGGCCATCCCGAGCGGAGCTTCTACACCTCGGAGATCGTTCGTGCCGTACGTTCGGGCGTGGGGGCGGTGGAGCGCGAATTGTCGCGGCTGCAGCACAGCGGACTCGTCACCGTCGAACGCATCGGCAATCAGAAGCACTATCGAGCGAACCGGGACGCTCCCATCTTCGAGGAGCTGCGGGGACTTGTCGTGAAGACGGTCGGCTTGGCGGAGCCGATCCGAAGGTCCTTCCAACCCTACGCAGGAACGATCAAGGCCGCCTTCGTGTTTGGCTCGGTGGCAAAGGGTACCGACACGGCGCAGAGCGACATCGACCTCATGGTCATCGGAGATGAGTTGAGTTATTCCGATCTCTATACGGCGGCACAAAGCGCCGAAGATAGGCTGCGGCGGAAGGTCAACCCGCTGTTCCTCTCAAGCAAGGATTGGCAGCGCAAAGCGTCGGAACGAGGGTCGGTTGTGAGCAAGGTAAGCCGGTCTCCGAAAATTTTTATCATTGGTTCCGAGAAGGACCTTGTTCATGGGCAAGCAGGAGCTCGACAACCTCGTAAGGGTTCAGAAGCTCAAGGCGGAGCCAGGCTCGCGAAGGGAGTTTGACGGCATGGTTGCCGCCGCCCGCAGAAGCTTGGCCGACGCGCAAAACGAATCCATAGAGACCGACAGCCAATTTGACCTCGCTTACGGAGCCGCGCACCGGCTCGCGCTCGCGGCCCTTCGCCAGCAAGGATACCGTTCCGAGAACCGGATCACCGTCTTCCAGACGCTCGCTCACACCCTTGGTACAAACAACGCGGACATACAAATCTTCCTCCGGGCTCACAACGAGCGAAACCTGGCGGAGTACGAAGGCCGCGTGGACATCGATAAAAGGCTGCTCGCCGACCTCGTCCGGTGCGCAAAGAGGCTGGAGACAGCGGTTGGAAAGCTTGTGCCGCCTGCTGCCGAATAAGGACCCGTCCCGGTGAAATCGGGCGAGCTGCGTCCGAGGCCCGGCCTATTTGAACAGCTCCAGCTTCGCGTCGCGCACGAATACCGAGTTTGCCGGCGCCATCGAGATCGGCCCGTTGATGCCGAAGATGGCGATCTGGAACTTGTCGCCTGGCTTGAGGGCGGTGCTGAGCACCACCAGGTTGGGCATGTTGTGCCCCGCGATGGCGGCGGGGCGCGGATAGCCCGAGCGGCCCGGGATCACGCCATTGACCCAGATTTCGGCGTAATCGTCGACCGTCGTCCTGAATACCGCCACGGCGCCGGATAGGTCGAGTGCGCCGATCTTGGCCGGGATCGTCAGCGGGGTGCGGTACCACATGAAGGCAACATGGCCGCCGCTGCGGCGCGCGTTCAGATCCTTTGGCTCGATCACCGGCCATTTCGAGTCGTCGAAATCGGTGCCGCCCGCGTGCGGATCGATATCGTAGGTCATCTTGTTCTGCGTGATGACGCCTTGAATAATCGGCACCTCCTTGATCGTGACGTCCGAGACGCGCCATTGCGCGCCGAGTGCGGCAGCGCCTTCCGCCGACATCAGATCGACGACGAGCGTGGGCGGAAGTCCGGGCGGCATGAGCGCGGGCGCCGGCGGCGGCGCTTGCGCCAGCGAGAGCGTCGCGACCGTCAACGAAAGAGCGCCTAGCAGGCTGGCCGCGGCCAGGCTGCCGAGAATGGTCCTGCGCATATCAAATGCTCCCCTGTCGATTTTTCCGTGTTCATCATCGTACGGCAACCGGAAAGGCAAGCCAAGTTGCGCCAGAGGCAAACGCGTGTCGCCACGGCGCGATGGAATCGCGACAGGGATGGACAATCTCGACCGGAGCGCGCCGCGCCCTCAGCCCGCCTCGATCGGAGCCGTCGCGGCCTGCAGCCATTCGCGTGTTGGCGCATCGAGCAGCGGCGTCAGGGTGCCGGCGACTTGGGCGTGGTAACGGTCGAGCCAGCGGCTCTCTTCGGCGGTCAGCATGGCGGGCTTGACCAGCCGCCGATCGATCGGCGCCAGCGTCAGGGTTTCGAAAGCGTTGAGCGGCTTCTCGGCGCCGGCGACCGACGGCGCTTCGGTGACCAGAACAAGGTTCTCGATGCGAATGCCGTAGTGGTCGGTCTTGTAGTAGCCGGGCTCGTTCGACAGGATCATGCCGCGCTTGAGCGGCACGGTGCCGAGCTTCGACAGCCGGGCCGGGCCTTCATGCACCGAGAGGTAGCTGCCGACGCCGTGGCCGGTGCCGTGGTCGAAATCGAGCCCGACCTCCCAGAGGAATTGCCGCGCGAAGGAATCAAGCTGCGCCCCGGTGGTGCCGTCCGGGAAGACCGCGCGCGCGATCGCGATGTGGCCCTTGAGTACGCGGGTGAAGCGCTCGCGCATCTCCTCGGTCGGCGCACCGACCGCCAGCGTGCGGGTGATGTCGGTGGTGCCGTCCTCGTATTGCGCGCCTGAATCTATAAGGAACAGATTGCCGGGCGAGATCAGCCGGTTGGTCTTGCGGGTCACCCGGTAATGGACGATCGCCCCGTCCGGGCCGGCACCCGCGATGGTGGGGAAGGAAATATCCTTGAGCTTGCCGGTGTCGCGGCGAAGGCTTTCCAGCGCCTCGACCGCCGCGATCTCGCTGAGCCTGCCGCCCGCCGCCGCGCGCTCGAACCAGGCAAGGAAACGCACGATCGCAACGCCGTCGCGCCGTTGCGCGGCGCGGGCGCCCTCGATCTCGACCGAGTTCTTCACCGCCTTCATCAGCACGATCGGGTCGGGACCGCGGCTGAGCTTGCCGCCCGGGCCGGTGATCTGGCGGGCGAGCGCATCGGCGGCGGTGGCCGGATCGATGCGCACCGTCTTGCCGGCTTGACCGAGCGCGGCAAGGTCGCGGGCCAGGTCGGCCGGCTCGCGCACGTCGGCGAGCGCCTCCAGGCTGTGGCGCACGTCGTTGGCGAGCTTGCGGCCGTCGACATAGAGGGCAGGGCGGCCCTCGCGCGGGATGATCGCGAAGGCGAGCGGCAGCGGCGTGTGCGGGACGTCGGAGCCGCGGATATTGAAGGTCCAGGCGACACAATGCGGATCCGAGATCACCAGCGCGTCGGCCTTGAGCTTGCCGATCTCGGGGCGGATGCGCGCCAGCTTGGTGATCGCCTCCTCGCCCGCGAAGGCGACGTCGTGCAGCCTGATGGGGCCGAGCGGCGGCGCCGGCCGATCCGTCCAGATCGCATCGAACAGGTCTGGCTCGACCGCGACCAGCGCCGCTCCGCTCGCCGCGCAGGCCTTGGCGAGCCGCTCCGCGCTTTCGACGGTGTGCAGCCACGGGTCATAGCCGAGCCGGTCCTGGCCGGTGAGGTTCTGTTCCAGCCATTGATGCGGCGGGGTCTCGACCAGGTGCTCGATGGCAAACACCGACGTATCCACCTGTGCACGCACCTGCAGGGTGTAGCGGCCGTCGACGAACAGCGCCGCGCGCTCCATCAGCACCACGGCCGCGCCGGCCGAACCGGTGAAGCCCGTCAGCCAGGCCAACCGCTCGTCGGCGGCCGGCACGTATTCGTTCTGGTGGCGATCGGCGCGCGGCACGATGAAGCCGGTCAATCCGCGACGGGCCAGCTCGGTACGCAGCGCCTTGACGCGCGGCGCACTGGCCGCTCCCTCGGGAGCATCCTCGAACGATTGGAAGCGCGCCTCGAACATGGCGGCACTCTATTGGCCATGCCGGATGGCGGCAACGGCCCTCCGGCGGCGCCCGCGCAGCACCAATGTCACCCAGCCTTCGAGCCGGATGCGGTGCGCGAGCACCAGCCCCTGGACCCGGTAGGCGGCGAGCGCCGCATTCGCCTGCGCCGCCAGCAGGCCGGAAAGCACCACGCATCCACGCGGGTGCATGAGCCCCGCCATCGGAGTTGCCATCCGCATCAACGGTGCGAGCAGGATATTGGCGAAGACCAGATCAAACGGCGCGCGCGCACGGAACCGCCTCGCCTTGAAGCCATCGGCGCGAATGACCTCGACCGCGCCGGTCCGGTTGCGCCGTGCATTGGCGCGCGCGGCGCGCACCGCACGGGCGTCGTTGTCGCTCGCCAGCACCGGCCGCCGCAGCGCCCGCGCGGCCGCGATGGCCAGCACGCCGCTGCCGGTGCCGAGGTCGAGAACGCGCGCTTTCGAGCCCCTGCCGCCGGGCCGGCGCTTCGCCAGCCGGTCGAGCGCGAGCAGGCAGCCGCGCGTGGTGCCGTGATGGCCGGTGCCGAATGCCAGCGCCGCCTCGATCTCGATGCCGATGCGGTTGGCGGGCACGCGCGCGCGGTCGTGGGCGCCGTGGACGATGAAGCGCCCGGCCTCGACCGGCGTCAGGCCTTGCAGGCTCGCCTCGACCCAATCGGTCGCGCCGACGCGCTCGAAGACGAGCGCATTGGCAGTCTCAGGCCCGGCCGCAAGCGCGAGGAGGGCGCGCACCGCGGTCTCGTTGGGAGCTTCGCGAAAGTGGAGAGAAACGATCCACCGTCCGTCCCGATCTGCGGACGCCGCCACCACCACATGGGTGGAATCGAAGCTCTCGGCGAGCGCATCCAGCAGGTGCCGGGCCGCGGCCTCGCTGGTCGAGACCGAGGCGCAATAGCTCGCACCCGAAGCGGACATAGCGGGAGGCATATTGCGAGAGCCACTGGTTCGTCGAGATCGCGCGGGCGGCGATATCCCCGCACATCACAGCGGTGCCCCCGCCATGACCCGTTCGGCTTATGCACATTTGGCCAAGATGCAATCCACAAGCGATCTCACAGATTTATTCACAGGCTTTTCAACCGCATTCGCGTAGGGGCGGCCCTCGTGGCCGCCCTGCCGCGGTCGCGGGCGCCCACGAGGGGCGCCCCTACAAATTACAAATGGGGCCCTTGTGGCCACCCTCGGGGCGGCTGCGAGGGGCGCCGCTGCCGTACGCCCGCTTTCAAGACCTGAGCCCGGGGGCTTGTTTCGGTCGCCATGCACCTTATCGTGAACCGTTCGAGCGGCCGGGAGAACAATGAACCATGACAACCAGCGACAAAACCACCGCGCGCGCCCTGCGCCGCGCCCGCTGGTCGGTGCTCAGCGCCGTCGTGGCGGCAGCGTTGCTGTGCCTCGATCCGGGCGATGCATCCGCCTATCCGGACCGCAACATCCTGCTGATCGTTCCGTTCGCGCCCGGCGGGCCGACCGACATCATCGCGCGCATCATCTCGGCGGCGTTCCAGAAGTCGCTCGGCCAGTCGATGGTCGTCGACAATCGCGGCGGGGCGGCCGGCAATATCGGAATGACGGCCGCGGCGCGCGCCGTGCCCGACGGCTACACGCTGCTGCTCACCTCGACCGCGATCGCGGTCAATCCGGCGCTGTTCAACAATCTGGGCTACGATCCGTTCAAGGATTTCGTGCCGATCTCCGAGCTGGTCAACGCGCCCAATGTCATCGTCGTCCGCACTGATTCCGGCGTCACCTCGATCGGCGAGCTGGTGGCGCACGCCAAAGCGGCGCCCGGCACGTTCAACTATGCGAGCCCGGGGGTCGGCACCAAGTCGCATCTGTCGGGCGAGGAGCTCAAGCTGCGCTCCGGCATCCAGATGACGCACGTTCCCTACCGCGGCGCCGGCCCGGCCGCGCTGGCGGTGCTGGAAGGCACCGTGCAGGTCGGCTCGGTCGCGCTGGCGGCGGCGGAATCGCTGGTCAAGAGCGGCCAGCTCAAGGCGCTGGCGGTGACCGGAGCCAAGCGCTGGTTCTCGTTGCCTGACGTTCCGACCATGATCGAGTCGGGTTATCCGGGCTTCGTCTCCGATACGTTCAATGCCCTGTTCGCGCCGGCTGGTACGCCGGCCCCGGTCGTGTCGGTGCTGGCCAAGGAAAGCCAGGCATCGCTGCGCACCCCCGAAGCGCTCGCTCAGGCGCACAGTGCCGGATTCGAGGTGGTGGCCGGCACGCCCGAGCAACTTTCGGCGCGGCTCGCCTCCGAGATTCCCGCCGTGAAGGCACTGGTGACGCGGATCGGCATCAAGCCGGAATGAAGGCGCAAAGTG
>DASXXS010000120.1:0-4650 GCA_036502925.1 Xanthobacteraceae bacterium | reverse complement strand
CATGCTAGACTACCCGCTTGGCGGGTCAATCGCCATCGGCT
The DNA here is from genome assembly GCA_036502925.1 of Xanthobacteraceae bacterium. Classification (GTDB taxonomy): domain Bacteria; phylum Pseudomonadota; class Alphaproteobacteria; order Rhizobiales; family Xanthobacteraceae; genus VAZQ01. Next base: position 4,609 of record DASXXS010000120.1, on the reverse strand, counting down.
GGAAACGCGCCACACTGGTGTGTGACTCTGAGGCTGCGCAGGCGCACTGCGGTCTCCTTCTCCCCGCGTGCCATCAGGGCGTTTACGCCCGTCTGCGACGGGCTATGGAGAAGGTCGGGATGAGGGGGCGCCTCCCCGAGTCTGAGCCTGTGGAAACGCCCCCTCACCGAGCCGAGTTCTGGTCTTCCTAAGTGCCGTGTCGCCCTCTCCCCGCAAGCGGGGCGAGGGAAGCCGGACGGCTCACAGCGGCGCGTCGGGATTGATCATCGTGCGCCACATGTGGCTCACCGGCGTGTCGTCGTAGCCGAGCCCTTCCTCAGGCTGCCGGAAATGGCGCCCGATGACGTCGGTGAACTCGTCGATCGAGACCTGCACATTGGGATCGAACGCGTAGAGATCGTTCAAGGTCACCAGCCGCGCGTCCATGTACCACTTGTGATTCCGCGCATATTCGTAGGCGGCCTTGATGTGCGGCAGCGGCACATAGTCCACCCCGAAGGTCTGATAGTAGGTCTCCGGATATTCGTAGCTGGCCGCGGGGTCCGGATAGAAGCGCAGCGCCTGATGATACTTGACCGCGAAGGTCACGCGCTCGGACACATAGGGCTCGATGAGCTGGGCGCCCCACCAGCCGTGGTCGGTCTTCATCAGGCCCTGGCCGGCGTCGTGCAGCAGGCAGGCCAGGATGATCTCCTCCGATGCGCCGCGCCGTCTGGCGAGCGCCGCGCTCTGCAGCAAATGGGCCGCCGGCACGAAGCGATAGTTGAAGAAGTCGATGAGCGTCGGCTTCGGTGGCATCGGCTTGAGGCGCGCCACCGTGAGCTTGCTCCCGTCCGCCTCGGGATTCTTGTTGCTGTGCTCGTGCACGAAGAGCCGCCCCACCCCGCGGCGGTAGCCGCGCTGGTCGATCCGGCTCTCGAGCTCGGCGACCGTGGGATAGGATTTCGCGCCCTGCTGCGCCGCGACCGCGGCATCGAGCCGGTCCGACAGAAAGTCTTCGAGCGCGTCGGCGCGCGCCTCGTGATCCATGCTCTTGACCGCAGCCTCGCCGCCGAGGCTTGCGATCAGCTCCTTGCGATCGATCTCCATGGCCGGATCCTCCATATCTCTTGATCTCTTGATCTCTTGAACCCTTGATCTATTGATCCTTTGGGCTCACAGCCGCTGCGGCGCAATGCCGCTGCGGCTCAGTCGAAACCGTGCAAACGGGCCGGATTGTCGACCAGAATCGCCTTCACTAGCGCCCGGTCGTTGTCGACATAACGATACAGCAGCTCGACCGTCTCGGCATCGTTCATCATGCGGCTTTTGCGCCAATTGACATGCGGCCAGTCGGTTCCCCAGATCATGCGGTCGGGCGCCGCCGCGACGAACATCCGGCCGAACGGGACCGCATCGTCGAAGCCACTCTCCATCTCCGAATCGCGGTTGCCGTTCGACAGCATCATCCACCAGCCCTCGTTTTTCAACATGTGCACCAGCCAGCGGCAGGCCGGCTGATCGAGCCCGCGGTCGAAATGCAGGTGGGCCATGTGATCGACCACGCAGGTGATGTTCTTGATCGATTCCAGGAATTGCGGATCGGCCTCGATGTCGTCGGCGGCCACGTGCAGCCGCGCATGCCAGCCGATCTCGCGGGCGCGATCGAGCGAGCGCCGGATCGCGTCGCGGCTCTGGATACCTTCGTACCGCTTGCCGAAATTGAACCGCGCGCCGCGCACCCCGAGCGTGTCGAGCTCCTGCAGGGTCGCGTCCGCTACATTGTCCTTGACGATGCCGGTGGCGCGGAAGTTCTTGCGTTCATCGGGGGCGAGCCCCGAAAGCGTGTCGATCAGGAGCCGATGGTCCGTATCATAAGGCATCGGATGCACGATGACGCCGCGCTCGAAACCGAGCGCCTCGAGGACGCCGCGCATGTCCTCGAATGTCGCCTTGGGGGGCTGATAAAATGCGTCCTTTTTCGGCGGATATTTCGCCGGGTCGCCGTAGATGTGGAACTGGCAATCGCAGCTCTTGGGCGGCGGCAGCGGAACCGGCGCGCGGGTCTCGCGCACCCATTGCGGAAAGACGATCGGTTCCTGCAGCGCCACGGCTTTGCTCTTTCGACTCTGGACTTGGCTCATCCTCTACACCAAGCTGCCCGCAATGCGGAGGGTGGCAACGGCGATTTTTTGCCGCGGCACATGGACCTTAGGACATGCGCAGGCGAGCCGGGACGCGGCAGGCGCGTTGGCAGAGGCAGTGGCGGTCGCTTCTTGCCGGCGCGGCGCTCTGTGGCCTGCTCTGCGCCGCGCCCGCCCATGCGGCCGACCCGGGCTTGATCGCGGCCGCCCGGAAGGAAGGCCAAGTCACCTGGTACACGACCCAGATCACCAATCAGTTCGGCCGTCCCGCCATGGATGCGTTCCAGAAGCGATACGGCATCCGCGTGAACTTCGTGCGCGCCGACTCGATCGAGCTGGCGGCGCGCATGCTCACTGAAGCCCAGGCGGGCCGGCCGCAGGCCGACGTCTTCGACGGCACGGCGACGGCGCCGGCGGTCAAGAAAGCCGGCTTGGCACTCAAGTGGCTGCCCGACCGCGCCCGGCAATGGCCGCAGGACTACCGGGACGCGGAAGAATATTGGGTCGCCACCAACATCTACGTTCACACGCCCGCCTACAACACCAGCCTGGTGCCCAAGGGCACCGAGCCGCGGAGCTTGCGGGATCTGCTCGATCCCAGATGGAAAGGGAAGATGGCCTGGGCCATCCACCCCACCTCCTCCGGCGCGCTCGGCTTCATCGGCGTGGTGCTGGCGGAGATGGGCGAAGCGCCGGGCAAGGCCTATCTGCGCGAGCTCGCCCGTCAGGACATCATCGCGCTCGGCGGCTCGGGCCGCACCGTCGTCGATCAAGCCATTGCCGGCGAATACCCGCTGGTCCTGCAAATCTTCAATCATCAGCCGGTGATCAGCGCCGCCCGCGGCGCGCCGATCGACTGGATCCCGATGAACCCCGCCATGGCGGTCCTTTCGGTCGCCGGCGTGACCAGGGACGCGCCGCATCCGAGCGCGGCCAAGCTGCTGGTCGACTTCTTCATCTCGGAGGAAGGACAGAAGCTCTTCCGCGATGCCGATTACATTCCGGCCGCCCCCGATGTTCCGCCGCGCGAGGGCGCGTTGCGGCCGGACGGGAAAAGCTTCCGCGGGCTCTTCTTCTCGCCCGAGCAGATCGACGCTTCCATGCCGCACTGGAAGGATGTCTATGACGAGATCTTCCGTTGAGCGGATTAGTCATGCGTGATTTATCCGCACAGCAATTCGCCGCTCGTCCCCGCGTCCGCGGGGATGAGCGGGTGAAGGCCGGGATGGGACACATGGCACTGTCCAGGCCCTCGAGACGGGACTTCGGCATCGCGGCGCTCGGTGGCGTGGCCGCGCTCTGCCCCTTCTTCGCGACAGCGGCGCGCGCCGAGCCGGTCGAGGCGTTCTTTTCCGGCAGGCAGATCAAGTTCGTCGTCGGCAGCGCCGGCGGCGGCGGTTACGAATCCTACAGCCGATTGCTCATGCCGTATTTGAGCCGCCATCTGCCCGGGCATCCGCTCTTTGTCATGCAGGAAATGCCCGGCGCGGCCGGCATGGTGGCGGCCAATTATTTGTACAATATCGCGCGCCACGACGGCTCGGAGATCGGCATGGTCGGGCGCGGCGTCGGCATCGAGCCGCTGCTCGATCCCAAGGACCGGGGCCCGCGCTATGTGGCCGCAAAATTCAACTGGATCGGGACCCCGCAGCAGGAGGTGGGGCTGGTGTTCATGCGGCTGCCGTCGCCGATCGCGACCCTGCAGGATTTGCGGACACACGAGCTCATCGTCAGCGGCACGACTTCGGCGGCTGCGCCGTCCTACTATCCGCGGCTGATGAACAGCCTGCTGGGCACCCGGTTCAAGGTGGTCGAGGGCTACAAGAGCTCGCAAGAGGCCCTGCTGGCGCTCGAGCGCGGCGAGGTGGAGGGACATTGCTCGGGCAGCTCGTCGGCGACGCTGCGCGCCCGGATGGAGCCGTTGCTCGGCGCCGGCAAGGTGAAAATCCTCGCGCAGCTCGGCCGTGAAAAGGATCCCGACTATCCGGATATTCCCTTGATCCTGGATCTCGCCGCCACGCCGGACGATCGGCAGATTTTGGAGCTTGCGTTCACCCAGCAAGTCATGGCCTGGCCGCTCGTGGCGCCGCCGGGAGTGCCGGCCGACCGGATCAAGGCGCTGCGCGACGCCTTCGAGGCCACCATGAAGGATCCCGACTTCCTGGCCGAAGCCGCCCGGCAGAAGCTCATCATCAATCCGGTGAGCGGCGAGAAGATCGCCGGCCTTCTCGACCAGGTGTATGCGAGCCCCAAGGATGTGCTCGATCGCGTCGCGGCGCTGTCGGCGCGAAACTAATTAGCTACTTGTCCCGGCCTTGAGCCGGGACCGTTCCAGACTCCGAGGTTGGTACGGTCCCGGCTCAAGGCCGGGACAAGTGCGACGGAGTCCGTCTTTTAACGCGCTTTATGTACCGGGACAGGCGGCCTCACTTGAGAACTTCGTACAGGCGCTCGTCGTACATGTTGGCGTGGGCCGGCATCGCGGT